>NC_009441.1:304843-609687 GCF_000016645.1 Flavobacterium johnsoniae UW101 | reverse complement strand
ACCGGCAACGCCTCTAAAAATATTTCCTCCTCCAATAACGATCGCAATTTCTACTCCTTTGTCGTGAATCTGCTTAATTTCGTCTGCATATTCCCCTAATCTTTTAGGGTCAATTCCGTATTGTAAATCACCCATTAAGGCCTCGCCGCTAAGTTTAAGAAGAATTCTTTTATATTTCATGTTGTGTTGCGTTAATTTGTGCAAATATAGACATATTCTGATTTTTAAAAATAATGTTTTAAAATAATTTTAAAGTCCTCTTTTATTACTAAAATTTTTATTTTGTATGAATTTACTTTATTTTTGTCTTGTTGGAATGTTTCAATTTTAGATGCGATGAAATTAGGTATAGCAAAATTAAATGATGAGGAGTTTGTCAATAGTCTGACAGAGGAAGATCTGGCTAATTTAATTATTGAATGGTGTGAAGATTGGCTGAAATATAAAGAAATTTCTATGGACGGACTGTATGTGAAATCTTTATGGTATAGGTTTGAAACAATTATCTGGAGGTTCGGTGCAGATTTGAAAACTATTTTGAAAAGGGAAAAGTTTAAAAAGTCACAATTAATTGAAAAGTCTATTATTTGTGTTTTGAATGATAAGAGATACGGTAAAGGACGAGAAACTTTTGCTTTGTTAGTTGGAGATTTTAAATTTCATTTAAGCCAGAAGAATGTCAACATATTATTAAATGATGAAGATGTTTATGGTCATGTAATAATTTCTTTAAGAAAACTGAAAATGAAAGGTTTTGAAGAAAAAATGACAGAAATTATCAATTCGGAGAAAGGTTGGATAAAATCGGAAGCAAAGAAGTATTTGGATAAATCCACTTCTTGGTAAATTAATGTTTAAACATAATGAAAGATGAACTTATTTTATTAGTAAAAGAAATTGCAACTGCTGCCGAAAAATCATTTTTAAGTTTATTTGAAAATAAAGAGAGCTATTATTATTGTGTATTAATAACTACAGGCGAAGCTTTGCCTCCATTTATATCAGCTTGGTCGAGAGAAGCATTAGAAGTTTTTCGTAAAGAAACTTCAGATGAGGATGCTGATTTATTAAAGTGGTTTTATGGAGATTCTCCTTATTTTAATTTTGGTGAAGAAAATTTTGAGATTGTTAGAGAATTATTTTATGTTCGAAAACTTGATCTAGATGATGAAATTGAATACTTTAAAGAAATAGATTTTCGTATTGAAGCAATGGTTTTGGCGATGGAATTATTGGATAAGAAAGGAATTTTTTCTTTAAATCAGCCGAGAGACAAAGTTTACATAAATGTCGAAGTTGTTCCACCTGATAGTTCAAATACTATAAGGGCATTACGTTTAAATAAAAAAGAAGATATCTCAGATTGGCTTAATGAAGTAACAGAAGATGATCTTTAGGTTTGTTGTATATAATCTTCCTTCAAAATGACAAAAGTCATTCTTTCATCTTTTTAAAATCATTAATTTTATAGTAAGCAAAATAAACCTCTATGAAAAGTACTGTAGCAAAAGCATTATTCAACAGCTATTCGTATGCTGAATATCGAAAATTAGTTACCGATTTATTATCTGAAGGAAAATCAACTGGAAGCCAGCAGTCTGAAAGTCTCACGAATTATTCGAAACTAAACGAAGCCAGAATGAATCGTTTAGAAAAAACAATTACAATTTCTGAAGTTGCCATTTCAAAATTAAGGCATTTAGATAATCACTACATCTGGCTTGTAATTTCTGAAGGCTGGTGCGGAGATGCAGCGCAGATTCTTCCAATTTTGAATAAAATGGCTCACGAATCTGATAAAAAAATTGATCTTCGAATTGTTCTTCGTGATGAAAATGATGAATTAATGAATCAATACTTAACCAATAACGGCAGGGCAATCCCGAAAGTTATTGTAATTTGTAAAGAAGCCGGAATTGTCCGTGCAGATTGGGGACCTAGGCCAAAAGGCGCCACAGAATTAATGGAAACCCATAAAAGAGAAGTCGGTCCAATTGATGAAAAAATCAAAACGGATCTGCAATTATGGTATTTGGCAGATAAAGGAATATCTGTTCAAAGTGAATTGGTCGAAATTATGGAAAATATTAAATATAATAGGCTGTAATAACTATTTAAAAGTGTGTTTTTGTTAGTAAGGTATTGATAATAAAAGAAATAAGAAGTTAAAAAATGGGTTTAAATTTTTTTCTTATTAAGAAAATTTGTAATTTAGTAAAACCATCCCACTTCTATTATAACTTTCTGATTTACTCTTTTTATTGGTGTTTGTTTAATGTCTAACAATTAAAATACACTATTATGAAAAAGTTATTCGAAAGGTTTTATGATTTCTTCTCTACATTTTTATTTGGAGGAAAAAATGTGCCTCACTATTAAATTTAAAATAAGTATGAAATAGTATTACTTGTTTTTTAAAGCCTGGCACATTACTTTCATTTAGTAATGTGCTTTTTTATTTATTTAAAGTTTTTAAAAAAAACAGTAAGTGTATCCATGAAACGGATAAACAAAATCTGTTGTTTCTATTGAAGACTTTCTTCGAATAAAGTAATGTCAATCGCATTTTTTACATCATAATCACCAATTTTGGTTCGGCGTAAAACGGTTAAATGCGAACCTGAATTCATTGCTTTTCCAAAATCGTAAGCAAGCGAACGAATATAAGTTCCTTTACTGCAAACTACTCTAAAGTCAATTTCAGGCAATGCAATGCGGGTGATTTCAAATTCGTGAATTGTTGTTTTTCTGCTTTCAATTTCGATTGATTCTCCGGCACGTGCATGTTCATACAAACGAACTCCGTCTTTTTTAATAGCTGAAAAAATAGGCGGTTTTTGATCGATTTCGCCTAAAAACTGTTTTACCGTTTCGTGAATTAGAACTTCGTTAATATGTTCTGTTGGGAAAGTCTGATCGATTTCGGTTTCTAAATCATACGATGGAGTAGTGGCTCCAATATAAAATGTTCCCGTGTATTCTTTTGCCTGTCCTTGAAGTTCAGAAATTTTTTTTGTGAATTTTCCGGTGCAGATTAATAATAATCCTGTTGCTAAAGGATCTAAAGTTCCGGCGTGACCAATTTTGAACTTTTTTGGAAGTCCTACTTTATTAATTAAAAGGTATTTTAATTTGTTAACTGCCTGAAACGAACTCCATTTTAAAGGTTTGTCTATCAGTAAAACTTGTCCTTCTAAATATTCTTCAGGTGTCATTATATAATGGTAAGCGGGTGAATGAAAAAGTGAATCAGTAATAAAATGATTCCGGCAATTATTCTGTAATAGCCAAATACTTTAAAGCCGTTTTTAGTCAAAAAGCTAATAAAAGTTTTAATAGCAAGAAGTGCTACAATAAAAGCCACAACATTTCCAATGATTAAAATATTTACCTGATCGTGAGATAATTCAAATCCTGCTTTATAATAATCGTAGCATTTTTTTACCGTTGCTCCTAACATGGTTGGAACGGCCAGGAAAAATGAAAATTCAGCAGCAGTTGTTCTGGATAATTTTTGAGACATTCCGCCAACAATACTGGCACCGCTTCGTGAAACTCCGGGAATCATCGCGATACATTGAAATAATCCAATTTTAAGAGCTTGTAAATACGTGATTTTCTGTGAAGTTTCGGCCGCGTTTGGATTGTTAAACCATTCATCAACTTTTAATAAAATCAATCCGCCTATTAAAAGTGAAACCGCAACTGTAACCGGGTTTTCTAATAATCCGTCGATAAAGTCACTCAATAATAATCCTAAAACTACAGCCGGAATAAAAGCGACTAAAAGTTTAAAGTAAAAATCAAGAGTTTGAAAAAAACGTTTGAAGTATAAAACGACAACCGAAAGTATAGCGCCAAGCTGAATAACAATCGTAAAAAGTTTAGTGAAATCTTCGTGTGCGATTCCAAAAAAAGAAGAGGCAATAATCATGTGTCCGGTTGAAGAAACAGGTAAAAATTCTGTAATTCCTTCAATAACGGCAAGAACGATAGCTTGTAATGTGTTCATTTAGAATTTTAGATTTCAGATTCTAGATTTCAGATTGTCAACCTGAGCGAAGTCCAAGGGCATTTCAATAGGAAATCTATAAACCTATATTATTTAGATTTTTTGAAAATAGAATAAATCGTGATTCCAAAACCAATTAAAACAGTGGTTGGAGCTAAACGAATACGTCTAAAACTAAAAACATCCTCATTAAAAACATTTGAATTATCACTTCCTCCGCCAGACATTAAAATAAATCCTAATGCAATTACAGCAATACCAATTAATAAAATTTTATAATTGATACCGTCAAAAAGGAATTCCTGTTTTTGAACTTGTTGTTCTTCTTTATTGTTGTTGTTTTTCATTTTTATGTGTTTGTCAGCCTGAGCGAAGTCGAAGGCATTTTTTTTTAAATCTAAAATCTGCAATCTAAAATCTGCAATCTAAAACTAATAAAGATCGTCAGTTCTTAAATTCAGGAATCGCTGTGTTGCAAAATGCGTACTTACCCATGTAATTAAAACGCCTAATCCGAAAACGGCCAATAATACTAATCCAATTAAAGCTTTGTCTTCTAAAATTCCTAAACCAGGGAAATTCGTTTCTACATAAAATAAAAGACCAATTAAGGCTATGATTGCCAATAAAGCACCCAGCATTCCCAGTTTTACGCTTCGCATTACAAAAGGCTTACGAATAAACGATTTTGTTGCGCCCACCATCTGCATGGTTTTAATAATAAAACGATTAGAATGTATAGACAAACGAAGTGAACTGTTAATTAATAAAACGGCTATTACAGTAAGGAAACCGCTTATGATTAAAATCCACATACTAACTTTTTTGATATTGTCATTTACCAGATTCACCAATTGTTTGTCATACACGATATCTTCGATCATCGTGTTTTTACGCAAAGCACTTTCTATTTTTAAAATGCTGTCACGTTCAACGTAATCTGCTTTTAAATGAATGTCGTATGAGTTCAATAAAGGATTTTCTCCTAAAAAGGTCAGGAAATCTTCTCCAATAATATCAGTATGTTCTTTTGCAGCTTTTTCTTTTGTTACATAAACATACGAAAGAGCAAAAGGAGCTCTTTTTAATTCAGAGTTAAAAGCTTTGATAATACTGTCATTTGCCTCATTTTTAAAGAAAACTGTCATAGCGATTTTTTCTTTAAAATCGTCAGCCAGTTTTTTAGAATTAATGATAAATAATCCTAGTACTCCCAAAAGGAATAAAACTAAGAAGACACTTAATACTACCGAAAAATAAGAGGAAATTAACCTGCGTTTTTGAAATTTATCAAAGTTAGAACTCATAGTATGCTTAAATTATGGGGTAAAAATAATAAAGAATTTCTTTATTTAAAGTTAATAACAAACTTTTGTATTATAAATATACGATTTGATATTGAATAAAATGTTGATTTAACCGCAAAGTACGCAAGGTTTTTTAATTCTCTAACCTTATATAAGCGCAAAGTTCGCAAAGCTTTGTGTTGATAAAGCTTTGCGAACTCTGCGTAAACCTTGCGTACTTTGCGGTTAAACTCTCAAAAAAACTATTTCACTTTGTAAACCTCAATGCTCTTAAGCCAGTAAACATGTCTTGGTCCAGTTTTGATGTCGTTTTTACAAATCAAAATCATTTCACCGTTTTTAACAGGTTTTCCGTTTTCTTCAAACAATACATAAGTATTTTCGCCTGTTGGGTTATTAAAAATTTCAGCCCATGAAAAAGTTGCTTTATAATCGTCTGAAGCTCTGGCTACGATATAAAAATTGCGGTCTTTATGTCCGTTTTGTCTGATTTTGGCTTTTTCTAAAATATCTTTCAAAAGAACACCTTTGCAGGCTTTAATAATTCTCTTGGTTTCTCCATTTTTTCCAGTAACTTTTAGATTGTCAATAGTAACAACTTTCATTTTTTTTAGTGAATCAACAGTTAGTTGTAGTGAAAACTCAACATCGCCTTTTACTTCAATAGAATGATTAACCAGTTTCAAACTGTCTTCGGCAGTAAGGGTTGGGTGTCCATGTTTTGGGTTTTTTGAGATTTTTTCTTTAGAAATAGTTTCTTCTTTGTCTTTTTTGGAAGAATTACACATTGAACAACAAAATGCAATGAACAGAATTAGTATGTAGTTTTTTGTTTTCATAAAATGGAATAGTTAATGTAGATTCAATATTACGTATTTTTACTTAATTAGGATAAGTATTTTGAAGTTTTATTTGTTTGTCAATGAAATAGCTTTGTAACAAACAACAATAAATGTAAATTTGCGGCTAAATTAATTTAGTGAAAAGCTTAGAACCTTAGTAACTTAGAATCTTAGTCACTTAGAAATGAAGTACAATCCAAACGAAATTGAAGCCAAATGGCAAAAATATTGGGCAGAAAATCAAACTTTTGCAGCAAAAAATAACTCTGAAAAACCGAAACATTATGTTCTCGATATGTTTCCTTATCCATCTGGAGCAGGATTACACGTTGGGCACCCGCTGGGTTATATAGCTTCAGATGTCTATTCTCGTTTCAAGAGACATCAAGGTTTCAATGTTTTGCACCCAATGGGTTACGATAGTTTTGGATTACCTGCAGAACAATATGCGATTCAGACAGGACAGCGTCCAGAAGATACAACACGCGTAAATATTGACGGCGGTGTTGACAAAGAAGGAAAACAAATTGCGGGTTATAGAAAACAATTAGATAAAATTGGTTTTTCATTTGACTGGGCGCGTGAAGTGCGTACATCAAATCCTGATTATTACAAACATACACAATGGATTTTTATCCAATTGTTCAACTCTTGGTATTGCAGAAAACAAGGAAAAGCATTTGATATTTCAGAGCTTGTAACTGTTTTTGAAGAAAGCGGAAATGCATTGGTTGAAGCAGTTTGCGACGATAATGTTACGATTTTTACGGCTGATGAATGGAAATCTTATTCTGATGACCAAAAAGAGAAAATCTTGTTGCAATACAGAATGACGTATTTGGCAGAAACCGAAGTAAACTGGTGTCCAGGCTTAGGAACTGTTTTGGCAAATGACGAAATCGTAAACGGAGTTTCAGAACGTGGAGGTTTTCCTGTTATAAGAAAAAAAATGACACAATGGAGTATGCGAATTTCTGCTTATGCCGAACGCTTACTTCAAGGTTTAAATGATATCGATTGGAGTGAGTCTATAAAAGAATCTCAAAGAAACTGGATCGGGAAATCGGTTGGGGCTTTGGTGACTTTTAATGTGAAAAATCACGATGAAGTAATCGAGGTTTTCACTACTCGTCCTGATACTATTTTTGGAGTTACTTTTATGACTTTGGCACCAGAACACGATTTGGTTGCTAAAATTACAACTCCAGAACAAAAAGAAGCTGTTGAAGCGTATATCGAAAAAACAGCAAAACGTTCGGAGCGTGAGCGTATGGCCGATGTAAAAACTATTTCTGGTGTATTTACTGGAGCTTATGCAGAACATCCATTTACAAAAGAAGCTATTCCGGTTTGGATTGGTGATTATGTTTTGGCAGGTTATGGGACAGGTGCTGTAATGGCGGTTCCTTGCGGAGATGAAAGAGATTATGCTTTCGCTAATTTCTTTAAAGGTCAGAACGGAATGCAGGAAATCAAAAATATCTTCGCTAATGTTGATATTTCTGAAGCTGCTTACGGATCAAAAGACAACGTTGAAATCGCAGCTTCTGATTTCTTAAATGGATTAAACTACAAAGACGCGACAGCAAAAGCAATTTATAAGTTAGAAGAAATCGGACAAGGAAAAGGTAAAACCAATTACCGTTTGCGTGATGCTGTTTTCTCTCGTCAGCGTTATTGGGGTGAACCGTTCCCGGTTTATTATGTGAATGGATTGCCTAAAATGATCGATACACAGCATTTGCCAATTATTTTGCCAGAAGTAGAGAAGTATTTACCAACAGAAGACGGTTTGCCTCCTTTAGGAAATGCAGCAGTTTGGGCTTGGGACATAAAAGAAAATAAAGTTGTCAATACAGATTTAGTTGATAATGTTTCGATTTTTCCTTTAGAATTGAATACAATGCCAGGATGGGCGGGAAGTTCATGGTATTGGATGCGTTATATGGATGCACACAACGAAAATGAATTTGCAAGCAAAGAAGCTTTGGCTTATTGGGAAAATGTAGATTTATACATTGGAGGAAGTGAGCACGCAACAGGTCACTTATTGTATTCTCGTTTTTGGAACAAATTTTTAAAAGACAAAGGTTTTGCTCCAACTGAAGAACCATTCAAAAAACTGATCAATCAGGGAATGATTTTGGGGACAACGGCTTATGTTTACAGATTAGAAGGTACAAATACTTTTGTATCTAAGAATAAAATTAAAGGTCAAAATGTACAGCCAATTCGCGTTGATGTTCATTTTGTTAATTCTTCGGATGAATTAAATATCGAAAAGTTCAAAGCTTGGAGAGAAGATTTCAATACAGCAGAATTTATTTTTGATGAAAACGGCAAATACATTGTAGGTCGCGAGGTTGAAAAAATGTCGAAATCATACTATAATGTTGTAACTCCAGATGATATCTGCGCAGAATACGGTGCTGATACATTACGTTTATACGAAATGTTCTTAGGTCCATTAGAGCAGGCAAAACCTTGGAATACTGCTGGTATTTCTGGAGTTTTTGGTTTCTTGAAAAAATTATGGAGATTGTATTTTGATGATAATGGTTTAATCGTAAACAACGACGAACCAACAAAAGACAATTTAAAATCATTGCATAAAACAATCAAAAAAGTAGCAGAAGACATTGAGAATTTCTCTTTCAATACTTCGGTTTCTCAATTTATGATTTGTGTAAACGAATTGTCTTCTCAAAACTGTCATTCAAGAGCGATCTTAGAGCCATTAGCAATTTTGGTTTCACCGTACGCGCCTCACATTGCAGAAGAATTATGGGCACAGTTAGGACATAAAACTTCAATTTCAGAAGTGGCTTTCCCTGTTTTTGATGCAAAACATTTAGTTGAGACGAATAAAGAATATCCAGTTTCTTTTAATGGAAAAATGCGTTTTACAATCGAATTGCCTTTGGATTTAACCGCAGCACAAATCGAAGAAATCGTAATGAAAGACGAAAGAACTCAAAAACAATTAGACGGTAGAATACCAAATAAAGTGATTATTGTTCCTGGAAAGATCATCAACCTTGTAGGTTAATTTTATAATTTCTCAATATAAAAATTCCAAATTCCAAATTCCAAATTCCAATTTTACGATTGGGGTTTGGGATTTTTTTATTTTATGTCATTGCGAGGAACGAAGCAATCTCATTTACTGCATCAATTTTTGGGTCTTATTTTAGTGAGGTTGCTTCGTTCCTCGCAATGACAAAAATTGAGGAAAAAAGTTAGCGCCCTTTGCGGTTAAAAACCCCGCAAACATTAGAATTAGTAATTTTTCATAAAAAAAATAATCTGAGTTGTAACATTTTAATAGTTCTCGTATCCAAAGAACGGATCCGATTAATTAATAACTTAAAACTATTAAAAATGAAAAAGTATATCATCTTAATTATTGCATTCTTATTTTCAGCTTTATGTTTAAATGTTTTCGGACAGACAAGACAATTCCCATTTGAAATTTTAAAAACTGGAAACGGAGACCAATCTATAATATTTATTCCCGGCTTTGCGTCTTCTGGCGACGTTTGGAATGAAACCAAAGCCGCATTCGAAAATGATTTTACTTGTTATACACTTACAATGGCAGGTTTTGCCGGGATAAAACCACAATCTAATGCTTCGTTTGAAAATTGGAAAAACGGAATTGTAAATTATATCAAAGATAATAATATTGAAAAACCAATTCTAATTGGTCATAGTATGGGCGGAGGGCTCGCTCTTGCAATAGCGTCTGATTATCCGGATTTGATCAGCAAAATTGTTGTTGTAGATGCGCTTCCTTGTTTAGCTGCTTTAAATGATCCCGCTTTTAAATCAAAAATAAATAACGACTGCTCTTCAACTGTAAATCAAATGACAGGATTGACCAATGATCAGTTTTATGATATGCAGAAAAAAACTATGCCGCGGCTTTTAGCGAATACTTCTAAAATGGATATGGTTGTAGACTGGAGTGTAAAATCAGACAGAACAACTTTTGGGCAAATGTATTGTGACTTTTTTAATGTTGATTTAAGGGATAAAATCTCTCAGATTAAATGCCCGGCTTTAATTTTATTAGAATCTTATTTTATAAATTTAAAACCGGCTATTGAAGATCAGTATAAGAATTTAAAAACTGCTAATTTTCAATACGCCACAAATGGACTGCATTTTATTATGTACGATGATACAGCTTGGTATTTAGAGCAGTTGAGCACTTTTTTAAAATAATAAAAATGGAATTCGAACAAATCTACAAAATATATTGGGATAGAATTTTCAGGCTTTGCATGGGTTTCGTGAACGATTATGATGCTGCTCAGGATTTAGCTCAGGAAACTTTTATAATTGTCTGGCAGAAATTAGAAACTTTTAGAAATGAGTCTTCTATTGGAACCTGGATTTTTAGAATAGCTTCTAATAATTGTCTGAGGCAGATAGAAAAACAAAAGCGTTTCCCAAAATCAGAACTGCCGATTCATCTTTCAGAAGAAAAACAAACTTCATTAGAACCTCAGATTCAATTCTTGTACAAATGCATTGCTGAGCTTCCAGAAACCGATCGTATTATTATTTCGTTAGAATTAGAAGATATCAAACAAAATGAAATTGCTAAAATCGTCGGACTTTCTGAAGCCAATGTCAGAGTGAAAATTCATAGAATAAAAGAAAAACTTACTCAAAAATTTAAAGAAAATGGACAACGATAACAATATAGATTTTAAAGATTTATGGAAAAAACAAGCCATAAGTCAGCCAGATATGACCGATTTGCTGGCAAGAGTAAATAAATTTAAAAAAACCGGACTGCGTTGTTTATGGATTACAAATATTTTGCTTCTTGCAACCAGCATCTTTATTGCCTTTGTTTGGTTCTATTATCAGCCGCAGTTTATTTCGACTAAAATTGGAATTGTTATGGTGATTTTGGCAATGTTGATTTATTTAATGACCTACAATAAATTATTAGGGAATTATAAAAACATTGAAGCAAATCAAACCAATCACGATTATTTGCAGAAATTAATTGAAATAAAAAAGAAACAGCAGTTTCTTCAAACTAAAATGATGAGTTTTTACTTTACAGCTCTTACAATTGGAATTTGTTTGTATATGTATGAATACGCCAGCAGAATGACAGCGTTAGGAGCAGGTTTAACGTATGGAATTACTTTGTTCTGGATGTTATTCAATTGGTTTTATCTTCGTCCGAAACAAATCAAAAAACAGCAGGAAAAAATAAATAGTCTGATTGATAAGTTTGAGGAAATAAACAATCAGTTAGGGATATAAAAAAAGAAGCTTCGCAAATTGCGAAGCTTTCTTTTTTCCAAAAACAAAAAAAATATTAAATTCTAATCTTAAATACTATCTAGGAAAGATGTAGGTTTTAGGATGCACAACAATGATTCCATCACTGTCTGCTTTTCCTGTTAACTCAGATACTACCTTTCCTCCTACATAAACTTTAGCTGTCAAAGTTTGTCCTGCAACTCCACCATAACCGCCTGTGTGCACTAGTGCTCCATCAGAATCTGCATCAGCAGTAAACTCTTTAGTCCAAGGCAGTGTAGTTACATCTTCAATAAGTGGAGCGCCACTTTTTTCCATATAAGTAACATCCATTTTCCCTGTGTAGTTTCCTGTTATTTCATATTTTACATCTCTTGATCCTGTTCCTGAGTTACCATTGTCGTTGTCATTATCACTGCTGCAAGAAACTGCTGTAAAAGCAAGAGTCAATACAAGCGCCGCTGTTTTCAAAATTGATTTCATGGTTGTTTTTTTTAATTAATTAAATTCTTTTAACAAAATTAGAATCTAATATCTGAGGGAGCAATACCTGATAAAATGCATTTTTCACTACCTGATATCAGGTAAAAGTGAGAGATTTCTTTTTGAAACGTTTTTTAATTTGATAAATTTGAATAAATCCTGCTTTATGAAGAAAATCTACTTACTTGCACTTTTTTTATTTTTATCTGCCGTTTCGAATTCACAGGTTATTCTTTCTCTAGATGATGATTCTGTGTATATTGACAGTATTGCCAACATCACTAAAAACACAAAATCCGACAGTATAAAATGTCTTTACAGTTTTAAATTATCAAAATTGTATTTGATGATTCAGGACGCCAAAAAATCAAAAGAATATTTAGCACAGGCAAACAGTCTTAAAGACAAATATCCGTTTTTGAGAGATGCCGGAATTTTTTATAATTCATCCACCTTTTTAGAGAAAGGAGATGTTGAGGGATTTGAAAAAACACTGCTTGACGGTAACGAAAAACTAAAGAAATATTTTAATACCGAAGCATTTCGAATCCGCGCTATTATTCTGCAGAATTATGGAATCATGCAGCAGCGCAAAAACAACGAAAAAGTTTACATGAAACTGCTCATAAATGAAGCCATTCCTGCAGCAAAAAAAAGTCGTGATTATGAACTTATAAGCGGATTGTATAAAGCGGTTGCTATTATTTTTATGAATAATAATGAACGAGGAAAAGCGAGTGAATATTTAAGCGAAGCTCAAAAATATATTGAAAGAGCTATTAAAAAATCACCAACTGCCGCCGAGTCAAAAATGGAAACTTATATAATTAATGCCGAAAATTTAATCGAATTACAGCATTTTTATGATGCTAAAAAAATACTCGATAAAGCATTTTCAACATTAAAAGATTTTCCGGAATCTAACCTAAACGATTCTTATTATTATTCTGAAGGATTGTATTATGCAAAGCAGAATAAAAACTCTAATGCATTAGAAAGTTATGGAAAGGGAATAAAATCTGCCGAAAAACATCAAAATGCGATTGCTTTAAACCGATTGAAATTTGCAGAATATGAGGTGCTTTTTAAATTAAAAAATTATGATAAGGCAAAGAGCAACTTAGATTACCTTTTAGAAAATACTCCTTTTGTTGTAGATAAAAAGAATTATTATAATGAATTGGCAAAAGTTTACAATGCTACAAAAGATTATGATAAAGCCTATTTTTATTCTCATAAATACAATGCTTTGAATGATAGTTTAAATAATACCAAGTTTCAAAGCGAGATTGTAGAACTCGAAGCAAAGTATAAAAAAGCCGAAAGCGAGAAAAAAATAACTTTACTGCAGTCACAAAATGATAACGCAGCTTTGCAGGTAAATAATAACCGTCTTAATTCTGTGCTTTTTGCGGGTCTGTCTTTTCTTTTGTTTCTTATTGTTTTGTTTTTGTGGATTTTTAATAAAAATCAAAAGAAATTAAGCATTCAAAAAGAAATCAACCTTAAACAGGAATTATCATCTTTTGAAGACCGGCATAAACTTTCTGTTTCCAAAGCTTTGATTCAGGGTGAGGAAATGGAACGAAAAAGAATTGCCAGAGATTTACATGATGGACTTGGGAGTATGCTTTCGGGAGTAAAAATTCATTTAAACCTGGCTAAAAAAGATAATGGAGAAGCGGTTAATAATGTTGATACGCTGCTGGATAATTCAATAAAAGAACTCCGAAATATATCGCAGAATTTAATGCCTGAAAGTCTGCTTGAACTTAGTTTAGAACACGCTTTAAGAGATTTATGCGCAGCAAATTCAAATGCAGTTACTAAAATTGAGTTTCAATATTTGATTAAGAAATCAAAACTGCCTAAAAACTACGAAATCATGATTTACAGAATTATTCAGGAACTGTTGAATAATGCTTTAAAATATGCAAAAGCATCACAGGTTTTGGTTTCGTGTTCTCAAAATAAAGACGTGTTTTTTATTACGGTTGAAGACGACGGAGTTGGCTTTAATCTCTCAGAAGCAAAGAGTAAAAACGGAATGGGATTAAAGAATATTCACAACCGTGTAGAGTTTTTAAGCGGAAAATTAGAAATCGACAGTAAAATAAATCAGGGAACTTCCGTTTATATAGAACTGAATGTCATAAACGAAAATCAAAAAAATGAGTAAAAAATATAAAATGGTTGTGGTTGACGATCATCCAATTGTAATTTCTGGAATTTCAGGATTGCTGTCTGATTTAGATAATATTGAAATTGTAGAGAAAATGCAATCCGGAGCTTTGCTTCTCGATTATATCGAAAACAACGAAGTCGATCTGGTTTTAATAGATATTTTTCTGCCGGTAGTAACCGGAATAGATTTGTGTAAAGCTATTAAACAGAAATATTCTCAGGTTATTGTTATTGGTATGAGCAGTCAGTCTGAACGAAGCCTTGTGATGCAGTTTATTCAAAATGGCGGAAATGGTTATATTTTAAAAAGCGCTTCTTTTGAAGAGTTTAAAAACTGTATTAACAAAGCAATTGAAGGAGAAATTGTTTTTAGTGATGAGGTAAAAACGATTGTAAGCCAGCCATTATCTGAAGATTTAGATAATATTCCGAGTTTAAGCAGAAGAGAAAAAGATATTGCACTTTTGCTTTCAAAAGGAAAACAGACTCAGGAAATTGCTGATGAACTTTTTCTGAGTTTTTTAACTGTACAAACACACAGACGTAATATTCTTCAAAAATACAAAACCAAAAATGTCGCAGAATTAATTACTCTGCTTTTAAAAAATAATCTTTTAGACTAAAAAGTGTCCGAAAAAATGCCAAAATGACATTTTGTTAAAATGGTTTACAATTTGCTGTTTGTTTTGTAAATTTAAAATCAATCAAAAAAAAGTAAAAACATGGGAAGTGGATATTTAATTCTCGCCGGAGCTATAATGCTGTTTAGCTGGATGGTGAGTGCAAAACTTAAAAGTAAATTTGAATTATATTCTAAACTGCAATTAAGAAACGGAATGAGCGGTGCAGAAATCGCCGAAAAAATGCTTGCTGATAATGGAATTACAGATGTTCGTGTTATTTCGAC
This sequence comes from Flavobacterium johnsoniae UW101, assembly GCF_000016645.1. Taxonomy (NCBI): domain Bacteria; kingdom Pseudomonadati; phylum Bacteroidota; class Flavobacteriia; order Flavobacteriales; family Flavobacteriaceae; genus Flavobacterium; species Flavobacterium johnsoniae. The sequence goes on along the minus strand of NC_009441.1, from coordinate 594,663 downwards.
TCCGGGTCAGTTAACAGATCATTACAATCCTTCAGATAAAACGGTGAATTTGAGTGAGGCTGTTTACAGTCATCGTAATGCAGCGGCAGCAGCGGTTGCAGCACACGAATGCGGACATGCAGTACAGCACGCAATTGGTTACGAATGGTTAACAATGCGTTCTAAGCTGGTTCCTGTTGTCAGCGTGGCTTCAAACTTTATGCAGTGGATTTTGTTAGCAGGAATTTTAATGATTAGAACTTTTCCGCAGTTATTATTAGTGGGAATTATAATTTTTGCGGTAACAACATTGTTTTCTATTATAACATTACCGGTAGAATACGATGCAAGTAACAGAGCCTTAGCCTGGCTTGAAAATAAGCACATGTTGACACAAGAGGAGCAGGCTGGAGCAAAAGATGCCTTAAAATGGGCTGCAAGAACGTATGTAGTTGCAGCTTTGGGATCGATAGCAACGTTGTTGTACTATATCTCGATTTATTCGAACAGAAGGAATTAATTTGAGAATTAGATAATTAGTCAATTAGATAATTTATCATAAAACCCGACAGTTTAAAACCTGCCGGGTTTTGTTTTTTTATCACTTTGGTGTTTGCTTCCAGATTGAGCGAAGTCGAAATCTTTCAAGAAAATGATTTAAGTATTTATCGAATTATCAAATCGGCTGTTATCTAATTTACAATTGAATCTGTCTGTCAATCTGCTGATCCAGCGAAATAAAAGTCTCTGTTCTTGAAACACCTTCAATAGCCTGGATTTTAGTGTTTAAAAGCTGCATTAAATGTTCGTTGTCACGACAAATAATTTTTATCAAAACCGACCAGTTTCCGGTTGTATAATGACATTCCAGGACTTCTGGAATTTTTCTTAATTCTTTTACGGCTTCAGAGTTTCGGGAAGCTTTATCAAGATAAACACCAATAAAAGCCATTGTGTTGTAGCCTAAAACTTTTGGGTTAACTGTAAATTTAGATCCGGAAATTACGCCGGATTGTTCCAGTTTTTTTAACCGCTGATGAATTGCAGCTCCCGAAATACCAATTTTATTAGCGATTTGTAAAATGGGCTTTCGGGCATCGTCCATAAGATATCGAAGGATTTCTTTGTCGATACCGTCAATTTCAATTAAGAGGGAGTTGATTTTCATAACTTATAATTTGAAACTATTTATTGTGATTTGGGTTTAGAATAGAAATCAAATGTAGTTAAAAGGTGGGTGAAAACAAAAATTCCAAATCCCAACATAAAATTGGAATTTGGAATTTTATAAATTCTATATTTTAAAAAAGGATTATTTTCCTTTGTTTGCCTCGGCAACGTATTTTTCTAAAGCCATTGTCATAGAAGGAGTTTCAGGAGTTGGAGCAAGAATATCAATTCTTAAACCATGATCTAAAGCTTCTTTTTGAGTTGTACTTCCAAACACGGCAATTCTGGTATCGTTTTGTTTGAAATCAGGGAAGTTTTTAAACAAAGATTTAATTCCAGTTGGACTGAAAAACGCTAAAACATCATAATAAACATCAGCAAGATCAGATAGGTCGCTCATTACAGTTCTGTAAAAAATAGCTTGTGCCCAATCTACTTTAAGGCTGTTTAATGTGATAGGAGCATCTGCATTTAATTGGTCAGATGCAGGAAGCAGGAATTTCTCGTCTTTGTATTTTTTGATTAAAGGAGATAAATCTGCAAAATCTTTTGCTCCAACGTAAATTTTACGTTTTCTGTACACAACGTACTTTTGAAGATAAAATGCTACTGCTTCAGATTGACAAAAATACTTCAATCCTTCTGGAACTTTGTAACGCATTTCATCAGCCACTCTAAAAAAATGATCTACAGCATTTCGACTTGTTAAAATGATCGCAGTGTAATGATTAAGATCGATTTTTTGTAATCGAATCTCTTTTGCGCTAACCCCTTCCACATGAATAAATGGTCTGAAATCAATTTTTATTTTGTGTTTTTGTTGGAGCTCAAAGTAAGGAGAATTCTCCACTTTAGGTTCAGGCTGTGACACCAAAATTGTTTTCACTTTCATATTATAAACATTTTCTAAGCACTCCCTTTTGTTATCCAATAATAAAGAAAATAATAAGGCGCTATTTCAAGAGCGCAAAGATATAAAATAAAATAAAATAACTTGCCGATAATTACGTTTTGATACGTTTTAATTGAAATAAAATACGAATAAAGGCTGATACAGAGTGAAATACCTATGATTGCAAACGGTACAATCGTTGGAATATTGTCATAATAAAACAAAATTGCATTGATTGGAAGGATTAAAACGCCTATATAAGTTCTGTAAGTAACTTTTTGCAAATTAAAAAGCTCTACAAAATCGTCGATGTTGAATGAAGCTGCGACAATTTTCTCAATTAAATACTTCGCCAGAATAAAATAAAGTAAGAAAGTAGCGATTTGAATAAACAAAATCCAGTCGGTTTTAGATGCCTGTCCAAAAATATTCATGGTAAGCTGAATAAAAAATGCAAACGAAATAACCTGAACGAAAAATAAACCAACTGTAAAGCTGCTTTTCATGTGGCTGTTATCCCGATAAATTTTGGCATATTTATCAGAAAAAATAAGTTTGCTGAATTCTGTAAAACGAGTTTCGTATGCAGATTTTGTCATTGCAACAACAGCAAAGGTCAGGACAAATAAAGCAGTTGCCCAGTCTTTGTTTTCAATTATTCGAGGATGAAGATGTTCAATCATAGCGTCACAAAATTAGTAATTTTTTGTATCAATACTTTTATTATGTATTTATTATGAACCAAATGCTATAAAAAGTTTACTTTTGCGGTGAAATTACCGAGAAAAAAATGAATGATAGTATTGTCATAATTCCCACTTATAACGAAATAGAGAACGTAGAAAGTATAATAAGAGCCGTTCTTTCGCAGCATAAATCTTTTCATCTTTTAATTATTGATGATAATTCTCCAGATCATACGGCTGATAAAGTTATTGCTTTACAGGAAGAATATCCAGAAAGATTATTTCTTGAAAAAAGAGCCAAAAAAGCAGGACTAGGAACTGCTTATGTTCATGGTTTTAAATGGGCTTTAGCACATAATTATGATTTTATTTTTGAGATGGATGCCGATTTTTCGCATAACCCAAATGATCTTGAAAAATTGTACGATGCCTGCCATTTTGGAGGTGCTGATTTAGCAATAGGATCACGTTATGTAAAAGGCGTAAATGTTGTAAACTGGCCCCTAAGCCGTGTATTAATGTCGTATTTTGCATCGGTTTATGTAAAGTTTATTACCGGAATGAAAATTCACGATGCAACAGCAGGTTTTGTTTGTTATAAAAGAGAAGTTTTGGAGAAAATTAATCTGAACAAAATAAAATTTGTTGGATATGCGTTTCAAATCGAAATGAAGTACAGAACTTATTGTGCTAAATTTGAAATAAAAGAAGTCCCAATTATTTTTACAGACAGAACAAAAGGTGTTTCGAAAATGAGCAATGCCATTATTAAAGAAGCAATTCTTGGGGTGATTTCTCTTCGATTAAAAAAATTAGTCAATACATTATAAAGATAGGACATGAACAGGATTTTAATAAAAAATGCCAAAATTGTAAACGAAGGATCTATTTTTGACGGAGATGTTTTGATCGAAAATGATCTTATTGTTGAAGTTGCAGACAGTATCAGTCTAAAAACATCAGATTGTATTGTTATTGATGCCGAAGGAAGTTATTTAATGCCGGGTGCAATAGACGATCAGGTACATTTTAGAGAACCGGGCTTAACGCATAAAGGCGATATCGAATCTGAATCTCGTGCAGCTGTTGCTGGTGGAATCACTTCTTTTATAGAACAGCCCAACACAGTCCCAAATGCCGTTACTCAGGAAATTTTAGAAGATAAATATCAAATTGCAGCTCAAAAATCATTTGCGAATTATTCGTTTATGATGGGAGCAACCAATGATAATTTGGAAGAAGTTTTAAAAACAAATCCAAAAAATGTAGCCGGAATCAAGATTTTCTTAGGTTCTTCAACAGGAAATATGTTAGTTGACAGAGAAGAAACTTTAGAAAAAATTTTCTCAAGCACACCAATGTTAATTGCAGTTCATTGTGAAGATGAAACTACGATTCAAAATAATCTGGCAGAGTTTAAAGAAAAATACGGAGATGATATTCCTGTAACGGCTCACAACTTAATTAGAAGTGCTGAGGCTTGTTATCTTTCTTCTTCAAAAGCAGTGGCTCTGGCAAAAAAGACAGGAGCGAGACTTCATATTTTTCATCTTTCGACTGCAAAAGAAATGGAATTGTTTACAAATAAAATTCCATTAGAAGATAAAAAAATCACAGCCGAAGTTTGTGTACATCATCTTTGGTTTACTGATGAAGATTACAAAACAAAAGGAAATTTCATTAAATGGAATCCAGCTGTAAAAACCGAAAGTGACAGAAAAGTACTTTGGGAAGCTTTAAATGACGGCAGAATTGATGTTATTGCAACAGATCATGCACCTCATACTAAAGAAGAAAAAGCACAGTCGTATTTAAAAGCTCCATCTGGAGGTCCGCTTGTGCAGCATGCTGTTGTAGCAATGTTTGAAGCGCATCACCAAGGAAAAATCAGCGTAGAGAAAATTGTAGAAAAAATGTGCCACAATCCGGCTAAAATTTTCAAAATTGAAAAAAGAGGATTTATCAAAGAAGGTTATTTTGCCGATTTGGTAATTGTAAACCCAAGTAAGCCTTGGAGCGTAAATACAGATAATATTTTATACAAATGCGGCTGGTCTCCTTTTGAAGGAACAACTTTTAAATCGAGAATTACACATACTTTTGTAAACGGTGAAATGGTTTACAATAATTTTAAAGTAAAAGATATCCGCGCCGGAAAACGTTTATTGTTTGATAGATAAAAAGCTGAAATGAAGAATTGTTTAATAATACTATTAGTTTTGTTTCTTTCTGTAAGTTGTAAAAAAGAGGTTGTAAAACAGCCTGCAAAACTTATCGAGAAAGAAAAAATGATTGATATTATGTATGATTTGTCTCTTTTAGAAGCAATGAGATATCAGCATCAGGAACTAATAGACTCTACTGAAACAAACCCAACAAAATTTATATTGAAAAAATATAAAGTTGATAGTTTACAATTTGCACAAAATAATATGTATTATGCCGCAGATTATGAGAACTATAAAGATATGTTTGATGAGGTAGGAAAGCGATTGGCCAAAGTTCAAAGAGCAACTGATTCTATAGTTAAAATCGAAGATAAAAAAGCGGCTAAAGAGGCAAAAAAGAAAAAGAAAGAAGTTCTAAAAGATTCGATCAAAAAAGCAGAACCTGTAATAAAAAGCATCGATTCGCTAAAAAAAGCAAAAAGAAAACAATTAAGAAAGTAATTACAGCTTCGAAATATTTTTTACATATTCATGTACATCTAGAAAAACCGTTCCCAGAGCGGTTTTTATTTTTTCATTTGAATATAGATTTTTAGAATAAGAAGCTTTTGCTGTAGCTTTAGTCAGTCTTCTTTTTTGAAAAAATAAAGTCGAAAATATGCCGTCGGCAATCCAAAGGAAATTCATTAAAGCGGGTTTTGCATGACGATGTGGTCTTTTAACGTTTAATGCATCTGCAATTGTGTTTAGAATATCTTTAAAGACAATATTATCGGCAATTAAAGTAAATCGTTCGTTTTTAATATCGCTTTTCATTAGCTGAAGAGCAGTTTTTACAACATCATCCACAGAAATAAAACCAGTATTTCCAAGTGTGTAAAAGGAAAGTCCGTTTGCAACTTTTGCATACAATTCAGAACTTCCTTGTTGTTTGCTTTTCTCTTTCGGAATTGGACCTAAAATAACACCCGGATTAATAATAATAACATCTAAACCTTCCTGATGTCCGCGCCATACTTCCATTTCGGCACCATATTTTGAAATGGCATAATCACTATGTGGTTTTTCAGGATTCCAATCTGTTTCTTCGGTAATATAAGTTTCATGAGCTGCTAAATCTCCCAGCGCAGCAATGGAACTCACAAAACAGAATTTTTTAATTTCTCTGGCAATAGAAAAGTTGACAATATTAGCTGTTCCTTCGATATTGGTTTTTCGAAGTGCTTCTTCATCTTTAGGATCAAAAGAAATTAAAGCAGCACAATGGTAAACATACTCAATGCCGTTAAAAGCAATTTCGAGAGAAGGTATGTCCAGAATATCGGCTTCAAGCCATTCTATTTTTTCAAACAATTCTGTTTTTTTGTATAATTCAAAAACCGATTTTGTTTTTTCAATATTATTTTGACTGCGATAAATTGCCCTTACATTTTCTCCATTTTCAATTAAATGAAGTAATAAATGCGAACCAACTAAACCTGTTCCTCCTGTTACTAATACCATTTTGTAAAGATAAGTTTTTGCTTGAAAGAGACAAAGCGACAAAGGCTCAAAGTTGCAAAGGTTTTTTCTTGAGATGTAAAGATTTAAAGGTACAGAGGTTAAAAGTTTTTTATTAGAATTGCAATTGTCATTGATATTGTATTTGCTTTTTGATATTGCCGATGCCATTGATTATATTTGCGCAAAATATTTTAAAAAATGAAGAATCTAGTTGAAGAATTAAAATGGCGCGGTTTGTACCATGATAGCATGCCAGGAACGGAAGAACAATTGCTAAAAGAGGTAACATCGGCCTATATTGGTTTTGATCCAACGGCAGATTCACTGCATATAGGCAGTATGGTTCAGATTATTTTATTGGTACATTTAAAGAATTTTGGTCATCAGCCAATTGCTCTTGTGGGCGGTGCGACCGGAATGATTGGTGACCCATCTGGGAAATCTGACGAAAGAAATCTGCTTAACGAAGAAACCCTGGCTAAAAATGTTGCCGGCATTAAAAGTGTTTTGTCTCGTTTCTTAGACTTTAATTCAAAAGAACAAAATGCCCCAATTATGGTAAATAACTATGATTGGATGAAAGAATTCTCGTTTATTGATTTTGCTCGTGAGGTTGGAAAACGCATTACAGTAAATTATATGATGGCGAAAGATTCTGTTAAAAAAAGAATCAATGGAGAAGGTGAGGGAATGTCTTTTACAGAGTTTACTTATCAATTAATTCAGGGTTACGATTTTTATCATTTATATAAAAATAATAACTGCCTTTTGCAAATGGGAGGTTCTGACCAATGGGGAAATATTACCACGGGAACAGAATTAGTACGCAGAATGGGCGGGGAAAATGCAAAAGCTTTTGCTTTAACAACACCTTTAATTACAAAAGCGGACGGATCTAAATTTGGAAAATCTGAAGGAGGAAATGTTTGGCTGGATGCTGATAAAACTTCAGTGTACAAATTTTACCAGTTTTGGGTAAATGCTACAGATGCTGATGCTGAAAAATATATCAAGATATTTACTTTCTTAGATAAAGAAACAATTGATGCTTTAATTGCTGAGCACCAAACTGCTCCTCATTTAAGAATTCTGCAAAAGAAATTAGCTGAAGAAATCACGATTTTTGTTCACAGTAAAGAAGAATTAGAAAAAGCAATTCAGGCTTCGAATATTTTATTTGGAAATTCAACTGCTGACGATTTGAAAAAACTAGATGAAAAGACTTTCTTAGAAGTTTTTGATGGGGTTCCACAGGCTGAAATCGCAAAAGCAGATCTAGAAAACGGATTGGATATTGTTACTGTTTTAAATGAAAAAACAGGTTTCTTTAAATCTAACGGAGAAGCAAGACGTGCCTTAACTGCAAATTCTATTTCTGTAAACAGAGAAAAAATAAAAGAAGATTTTGTTTTAACTGCAAATGATTTAATTAATAATCAGTTTGTGTTATTACAAAGCGGTAAAAAGAATTATTTTGTAATTCGAGTGGTTTAATCCGCATTAGATAAATAAAAAAAGCATCCTGAATAAGGATGCTTTTCTATTTAATAGTTGTTCTTATTTAAGAACTTTACGAGTCTCGTTTTTCGATTTAATAATGTAGATACCGCTTTTTAGTGAATCTAAGGATTTGTTTTCTTCTTCTATAGATTTAACTTCTTTAGTTAAAACTTTTTGTCCTTCAAAATTGTAAACGTTAATTGAATAAGGCTGTATGCTGTCTTCAACATTTACATTAGACTGAACAGTTTTTGCGAAAGGGTTAACAAAAGTAACTGGTATAACTGTTATGTTGTTATTTTCGTTTGATTCAGTATTTGTTTTAGAATCATCAACCGACATAAGAATGTTTCGATTTCCGGTAACTGTTAAGCCGCCAAAATCTGAAGAGAAAATTGATTTAGATACTGTAATTGAACTTCCCGGGTTTATTGCAGCTATTGAAACGCTGCTTGCTGTAGATTTTATATCTGCTGCATCAAGAATACCATCAGTTGATAAATAAAACTGAAGCGTTGCAGGGGTTGATGCTGTGCTTCCTATATTTTTAATAGTTATTGCCTGTAAGTTAATAATTCCAGATTGATTATTTATTGTGTGTCTTTTATTTCCTAAATCACTTAATGCTGCGCTACAATCAAAACAGTTGCTAAAAATAATCGTATTAGCTGGATCAATAATTAAGTCTGGTTTTCCAGTTGGCGTTGTTGTCTGGTTGACAGTAAATGACGATAAAGACGAAATTATATTATTACTGTTATTTATGTCTTCACTATTAATTAATTGAATAATTACATAATAAGTACCGCTGCTAATATTTGCAGGAATAATTATCGATGGAACACCATATTTGCTTTCATTAGGGTTTAGTGGATCGATGGTAACATCTTTGATTAATATATCATCAGAACTTAGAACAGAATTGCCTTTAGAAAAGTAAATTAAGCAATGAGAGGGTGCAAAAGCTCTGCCTCCTATATTTTTTATAGAATATATTACACTAGCATTAGCTCCGGTAGTGGTTGTTGTACCTCCAAAGTCTGTTGCTATAGCTTGTAAATCTGGTTTTGGGCAATTTAATGCAGCGGGAGAAAAAACGGCATTTGCAATTGTAGGATCAAATTCATAATCAGCATCTCCATTTTCAGGACTTGAACCATCTATCAAATAATAATTTGGCCCCTTTCCAAAATCCATGAAATAAGCACTGCCTACAGTTAAAGACTGGGTTATTTTAATGTTTACTTTTTCTCTTGTTGTATTAGCCGTTAGGTTTGCACAATAGTTATTTTGTGCTTCTTCTACAGTTGAACCCAATAAAATTGGTCTTATATATTTCCAAGATAAAGAGCTGCATAAATTAGTAATTGGTGATCCAAAATTAGGAGGAGTATCAAGCTCATCTCCCTTGTCGACTCCTGAATCTCCAGCATAAGTTACTTTGTAATACCTTGTGCCGTAATTAGCAGGTAATCCTAAGTCAACTTTGTAAATTTTACCAACTTCTAATTTGAAATTTTGTTTTAGATTGACATCAAGAACTCTCAAAGGTTGAAAGTGATGAGTACACTCAATTGAAATAGCCCATTCTATCGTGGTGCCTAAATCTTGTAATTCGTGATATCTGTAATTTGGATTTTGTGACCATGCTTTTAAGTTTAATAAACTAATCACAAGTAATAGAGTAATTTTTTTCATAAGAATTATATTTAAAATTTAGATTAAAAGTATATTTTAAATATAATTGTAGTATTTTTTTTATATTATCTCTAAGTTAATAAATTGAGTAAATTCTTACTAATAAAATAAGCAAACTGCTTTAAAGGACCATCAGGTTGCAGCCACGAATATCAGAATTATCAAAGCGTCCCAATACTTCGAAAGAGTTATTGGGATTTTTTTTGCCTAAATCCTGCGTTGCAATAAAAGAGCAAGAGTTAATATTGGCTAAATCTATTACATTAATACCGCCGGTTTTTCCGTCCTGAATATAGGTTAAAGCATCTTCTGGGTCTCGTACCAAAATATGCATCCATGATGGACATTCAAAAATACCTTCTCCTAAAGAATAAGCCTGCGCTAAAAGTTCGGTCATCCCGTATTCAGAATGAATAGAGGAAACGCCAAAACCTTTGCAGAGAATTTCGTGTAATTCTTCGCGAATCATTTCTTTGCGTTTTCCTTTCATTCCTCCAGTTTCCATAATAATGGTATTTTGAAGATTGAATTGATGTTTTTCGATTAGATCTAATAAAGCATAAGTAACGCCAATTAAAATCACATTTTGACCTGATTCGTCTAATTCGGTCAGTTTTTTAATTAAGTCGTCGTGATTGTGCAGATAGAACCCGCTGTCAGGCTGATTGGATAGTTTTATTAAGTCTTCGACCATATAAATAAGCGAAGATCCCTCTCGTTCTAAATATGACGGCAAAAGGGCTAAAACAACGTAATCTTCGATATTGCCGTAAAATTGCGAAAAACCTTTGCGGTAACTTTCCTCATATAGGGAAATATCGGTCACTAAATGTCTGCTGGTTATCATTCCGGTTGTACCGCTGCTGGTAAAAGTTACTTCGGCAGGATTTTCATTCGAAACGACATTGTGGCTTTTGAAAAATTGAATAGGTAAAAAAGGAATCTGCTTTAATGATTTTACCTGCTGAACATCTGTTTTTAAGTAATCACAGAAATCACGATATACTGCATTATTCGCATACTGAAAGCGGAACACTTTTAATGCTGTTTTTTCAAATTGTTTATGGCTTGAAATTGTAAATATATCGCTGGCTGTAATCAAAACTTTTTTTGTGCAAAGATATTGTTTTTCGGTTTTCAGTCGCAGTTTTCAGTCGCAGTTTTCAGTCGCAGTTTTCAGAGTCTCATAAAAACTATAAACTGTGACTGAGACTGTAAACTTAAAAAAGCTCCAAAAGGAGCTTTTTTAAAAATTATCGAATAATGAGTTTTCGCGTTGCTGTGGCATTCTGCTCACTTATTCTTATGATGTAAACGCCAGGAACCAAATCAGAGACGTTTAATTCTTTTGTAGTTAAATGTGCTTGCAGCACTTTCTTTCCTAAGATATCAAATACGATGATTTCTTTTTCCAGATCATTTTTTGATGATATATATACTTTTCCGTTTACCACAGGGTTAGGGTACAAGCTGAGACCCTCAATACCTGTCGGATCCTGAGTTTTTGGTAATTGCTTACTGTCTTGTGCCGAAACACTTACAGTAAAGAAAAAAGCCAATAAGAATGTAATATAAAAGTAGTTTTTTGCCATCGCGTTTATTTGGATATTGTAAATATACAAAAAAAATTACAAAAATCACACCAAAAAAAAACATCCTAAATATTTAGGATGTTTTTAACATTTTGTATTCGAAGTTATTAGAAACCAACTGACCAGCCAGTAGCCCATGTTGGAGTTCCAACACCATTTCCAGCTCCAGTAGCAGCAGCAGATAGTGTAGCTACAGCAGATACATTAGCTGAAGTTCCGTCTGTCTTTTTACCTTTAGTTTGAGTAGGTACGTCAGTAACAAAGTTTACGTTGTTAACTTTCAAAGCAGTACCAACAAAAGCAATAGTTTCGTCATTTTCTACATCAATACCAGTTGCCCAAGCACTTAATACCACGTTAGAGATAATTCCTTTAGTTCCTCTTCTTAATTTGATAGCTTGGTTCTCAGCGAAGTTAGCTGCTGCTGCAGTACTTCCAGGACCAATAAGAGTCATATTTGTAATAGTAGGGTTAGCGATTGGAGTGAAAGCATATCCAAATTCGAAGTTATCAGCTTCGATACCTCTGTTTCCTTTTCCGAAATCTAATCTACCATACCAGTTTTCGTTTGTTCCGTTCCATCCTTCTGTCCAGTCAAACTGATCATCTTCGTTACCGATAGAGATTAAGTTTTTAGTATTTACAGATCCTCCGAAGAATTCGAATCCGTCATCAGCACCGTGATAAGCTTCTACGTTTTCAACGATTGTACCAGAACCAACACCAAAGAATGAAAGTCCGTTAAATTCTTTTTCAGAGTTAAAAGCAGCTCCAGCATACTCAATTCTTAAATATTTGATAGAACCTGAGTTATCAGCAGAGTTAGTTCCTCCGTAAGTTAATTCAGCAACTTCAGATGTAGCTGTACTAGCACCTCCGCTTACACGGTTGATAGGAGCTCTACCACAAATTACTAAACCACCCCATTTACCAGCTTCTTTAACTGAAGCAGTCATGATTACTGGTTTCGCAGCAGTACCATTTACATTGATTTTTCCACCTTGAGCAACAGCGATGTAAGATGCAGTTCCACCTGTACCTTCGATAGTTGTTCCAGCAGGAATTGTTAAAGTTGCACCGTTTTCTACTTTTATAGCTCCAGTAAGTTTGTAAGTTTTAGACGCATCAAGTACAACCTCACCATCAGTTATAGTCCCTTTGAAGTTAGCAGCATCTGCTACAAAGCTTGAAGATGGTGTTTTTTTGTCGTCATCACTAGAACAGCTTGTAAGTAAACCTCCTGATAAAGCAACAACTGTAACGAAATTTAAAATTGATTTTTTCATAATCGTTTTAATAATTTTTTTGTGTTTAATTTCTAATGCAAAGATGGATTAGAAATCTTTTTCGCATGTTAAGCAACTATGATTGTTAGTTTAAAAAAAAGCAGCTTATGTATTAACTTAATGTTAATTTGTTAAGAGAACATTTTCTGTTTTTGATACAATAAAAAAGACAGCTGTAAAAGCTGTCTTTTAATAACCGAAATATTTTTATTTAGAATTCGTAACTGAATTGTAAGCTTAAGTTTAATCCTTTTTTGTAACTCAAAACATTTACATCTCCAGATTTATTCTCTTGTACTCTGTTGATAGTTGGATCAAGAATGTTTTTTACAACTAAGCCAAGACCATAGTTTTTGTTTAGTTTAGATTTTGCAATGAAATCTAATGAACCAACAGCTTTATCAACTAAGTCACCTTTTTCTAAGGTACCAATAGCATTTACTCGGTCAGAGAAGTAGTTGTATGCAATAGTTGTAGTCAGGTTGCTGTTTTTATCATTCCATTCATTGTAGAAAGATAAATCTGCATTTAACAGTAATGGAGAAGCTCCTGTAAATTTACCAGTTGTGTTGGTAAATGTAGTTGGACGTGTTCCATTTGTTTCTTCATTTACTTTTTCGTTATCTAAATCTTGTTTACTGTATAAGTATGATATATTGATTCCTCCTGTTAATTTTTTTGCGTTTTCGCTGTCAAAATTAAAAAGTACTTTTTTGTATTCTAACTCAGCACCAGCTACATACCCTTTATCTCCAGAGTTTACGTAAGAGATGTCGTTTGTAGAAGAGTTGATGATAACTTCATTGATAGGATTTAAAATATACTTACCAAAAGCAGTTACAGAAAGAACTTCTTCGCTTGAAGGGAATAATTCCCATTTTAAGTCAAAGTTGTAATCATCTGATGCGTATAAAAACGGGTTACCAATTTTTGCCTGTAAGAACTCTTCGTAGATAAATGGAGATCTTTCTTTAAATTGTGGTAAAGTATATGTCTTGCTTACTCCTAAACGTAAATTTTGCTTTTCGTTAAGTTCATATTTCAAAACTAAACTTGGTAAGAAAGCCGTTTTCTCTAATTTATCGCTTCCGCCTTCAGGATCTAATTGTGTACTCCATTCAACATTTTGGGTAATAACTTCAGCTCTTAATCCTAAAACAGCAGTTAATTTGTTGAATTTATATTCAGTATTTAAAAACCCGCCATTGATAGTTAAATCTCCACTATAAGTCTGCGGATCAAGCGCGTTTGGAACTTCAGGTCCTCCACGGAAAGTTGAGATTGTAAAGTAATTATTGGCGAAATTCTGTTGGTTGTAGAATAAGTCCAGATTGTTAGGATCAACAATATCTCCAGTATGAGAAACAGGGAAAGTTGTTGTTTTAAGATTGAACTGAGTTGCTTCAAAATCTCTGTTTTTAAATCTTCCATTATAACCCGCAGTGAATTTTCCTCTATAATCACCTTCATCATTTTTGCTGAATTTATAGTTTACAGATAAATTGGCAGCTAATTCTTTCTCCTTTAGATTTTGGAAGTAACGATTGTTGTTTGGAGCAGACTGAGAGTTGATTACATATCCGCCTTCAACAAGGTTGAATGTGTTGTAAGTTCTGTCTGGAATAGTTTGGTTCACAATGTTGTAAGAACCTCCCCAGTTTAAAGTACTTCTGTCACTTAATTTATGTTCTCCTAATAATTGGTTTACCCATAAATCAGTTTTTTCATATTCATTTCTTCGAATGTATCCATTGCCATCGTTTGCTAAGTCAACAATATATCCCGAAGATTCTTCTTTTCTTTGTGCAGATGTATTAATATACAAAGAGTTGAAGTTGATCTTATTGTTGTTGTTGATTTTGTAACCAGCATTAAACATTCCGGTAGTATTTGTGTTGTAAGAAAGATAGTGGTAATCTAAATCTTTTCCGGCTACACCGGCAGCATTTACACTTCCTTTAGCAGTACCGTTTGTTCTTGAAGAATATTCGTTTGTGAAAGAAGCTGTTCCAAAAATGTTAATTTTACCTTCTCCAACATTAAATGAATCTCCGCCAGAAACTCCAAATGCTCCTCCTAATGGAGTTTTTTTGTCAAATTGTAATGAACCAAAGTTGTATTCAGTAAGAGGATTATTTGGAATTGATGGTTTGCTAAAACCAAAAGCACTTGGTCCGGTTTGTAATGCAAAATTATCCTCACCTAAAGCATTTGTGTTAACTTTTGATTCAGCATCAATTTTAAAAAATCCGTTTCCTTTATAATCTTTAGAAACGATATCAACATTTCCTCCGGCAAAATCTCCGAAAAATTTCCCATTGTAAACTTTATCGATTGAAACAAATTCGATAATGTCAGTTGAAAAAATGTCTAAGTTGATGTTTTTCTTTTCAGGATCATTTGAAGGGATCGGAAGTCCGTTCATTGTTGTTGAGTTGTAGCGATCTCCTAAACCTCTTACAAAGATATTGTTTGAACCTTCTTGTTTAGTAATACCTGTTGTTTTTACAACAGCTGCGGCAGCATCACTAACTCCTTTTTTAGAAAGTTCCTGTGCCCCAATTGACTGTTTAATATCTACAGCATTTTTTTGTTCTAATAAAAGAGCAGACTCTTTTTGTCTGTTAACAGCAGCAGATTTTACAACTACATCTTTTAAAGTAAAACTTCCGGAAGAAAGTGCCTGATTTATAACTACAGTTTCGTTTGCCTTTACGTTAACTGGAGCTTCTTTAGATTCATATCCTAAAAAACTAAAAATTAAAGTATAGTTTCCTGGATTTACGCTCAACGAATATTTTCCGTCTACGTCGGTATTTACGCTAATGTTTGTACCTTTAACTAAAACATTTGCAAAAGGCAACGGATCATTGTTCATTTCTTTGTCAGTCAGAACGCCAGAAATCGTACCTTTGTTTTGCGCGATCGAAATCGTACAAATAAATAGTGCAATAAATAGAAATCTTAAATTGAATTTCATTAGTGTGTTGTGTTTAATTTATTTTTGTGCAAAGAAAGAACCGCGCTGTAAAGTCCATGTTACGGACTTGTTATGTTTTTGTGTTGTTAAGATTATCAAATTGTTACCAGATTAAATTACCGTTAACACCAATTTTTAAAGGTTCATTTGTTAGTATATTTACCCCGTGAAATAAAAAACATCGGATAAATAATTAAGAATATTTGATGTAAAAATCTCAATTTTTGCTATTTATGAAAAAAACACAAACTAAGATTTTATTAGTTGACGACGAACCGGATATCTTAGAAATCGTTGGCTATAACCTTGCTCAGGAAGGCTACCAGATTGTTACAGCTTCTAATGGAAAAGATGCTATAGCAAAGGCTCAGAAAGAATTGCCGGAATTAATTATCATGGACGTGATGATGGCAGAAATGGACGGAATGGAAGCTTGCGAACATATTAGAAAAATTCCTGAGTTAAATAATGTTATCATAACATTCCTTACGGCAAGAAGTGAAGATTATTCGCAAGTAGCTGGTTTTGATGCAGGTGCTGATGACTATATTACAAAGCCAATTAAACCCAAATTATTAGTCTCTAAAGTAAAGGCTCTGTTAAGAAGGTTAAAAGAACAAGAAGTGGTTACAGATACCATAAATGTTGGCGGAATTGAAATAAACCGTGAAGAATATAAAATCATAAAAGGCAATGTAGAAATTGCTCTGCCAAGAAAAGAATTCGAACTATTTTATTTATTAGCTTCTAAACCGGGAAAAGTATTCAAGAGAGATGAAATCCTTGATAAAGTATGGGGAAATGAAGTAGTAGTTGGAGGAAGAACAATTGATGTTCACATTAGAAAACTGCGCGAAAAAATAGGCGAAGATCTTTTTAAAACCATAAAAGGTGTTGGTTATAAATTTGAAGTTTAGATTTTAAGATGCTGAGGTTCTAAGATTCTAAGTTATTTAGATATTTTGGAATTTTGCTAAAGATTTAAAAGCAATCAAATTCTTTTAAAAATATTCAATACATTTAAACCATATAAGGAACTGAAGTTTACTTGGACTTTAGTTCTTTATATGGTTTTTGAGTTACACTTAATTTCTCTTAATCACTTAATGATTAAAAACATAAATGAAAATCAATTTTAAAAAAACGTACAAATTTGCTATAAAATCGGCATTGTATATCAGTCTTTTCTCGACAGGATTTGTGCTGATCTTAATGTCTTTATTTTATAAAAATCAGTTAAAACATCAAATAGCATTTGGAATAATTTTCATTATTGTCATTTACATATTCTCATTTTTGGTTTTACAATATCGTGTAGAACGCTTTATTTATAGAAGAGTAAAGAAAATTTATGATGAGGTTTCGTTATTAGAATCAACAAATCTTATCAATCAGCCTATTACGACAGATATGGAAACACTTTCACGAGAAGTGAAAAAGTTTGCGACCGATAAAAAACTCGAAATCGAAATGCTCGAAATTCGTGAACAATACCGTAGAGAGTTTCTTGGAAACGTTTCCCACGAATTAAAAACACCATTGTTTACCGTTCAGGGTTATGTTTCGACTTTGCTCGATGGTGCAATGGATGATAAACACATTCGAAAAAAATATTTAAAACGTGCCGAAAAAGGCGTAGAGCGTCTTATATATATTGTTGAAGATTTGGATATGATTACCAAATTAGAATCAGGAGATTTAGATTTAAATATGACTGATTTTGATATTGTTGAATTAATCCAGAATGTTTTTGATTTATTGGAAATGAAAGCCGATAAAAAGAAAATCAAATTGGCCTTTGAAAGTAAAAATGTACAATCGGTTATTATTCGCGGAGATCAGGATAGAATTCAGCAGGTTTTAGAAAATCTGATTGTAAACTCAATCAAATACGGAAAAGAAGGCGGGTTGACAGAAGTTGGCGTTGTAAACTTAACTAAGAAAAAAGTCTTAATTCGTATTAGTGATAATGGAGAAGGAGTTGAAAAACAAAACATTCCAAGACTTTTTGAACGTTTTTACCGTGTGGATAAAAGCGGAACGCGTTCTGAAGGAGGTTCAGGTTTAGGTTTGGCGATTGTAAAACATATTATCGAGGCGCATAAAGAGAAAGTTTATGTAGAAAGTGAGTTCGGAATTGGTTCAGAATTCTCTTTTACACTCGAAAAAGCATTTAAAAGTCAAAAACCTGACGTTAAAAAATTGTAATCGAGTTTTTGCTAAACAGCCTAAAAAAAAGGGGTTTAACAATAAATCAACACACGGATTTAGTCCGTAACATTAAATTTTTATTATGGTAACATCTTGTTAATGATTTCTTAACATAGGTGAGTCATCTTTGCATCCTGAAATTAAGGGTATTAGAGAACTAATGATAAAAAGAAAAATATTAGCCGTTTTATTATTGATAACTTGCGCTGCGAATGCACAAGAAATAAATAAACAGGAAGTAAAAAACGAAGTGCTTCGCATTTTAGATTCTATCAACAAAGCAAAACTGCCGGATACTAAATCTGGAGGAGGAGT
Organism: Flavobacterium johnsoniae UW101; assembly: GCF_000016645.1. NCBI lineage: Bacteria > Pseudomonadati > Bacteroidota > Flavobacteriia > Flavobacteriales > Flavobacteriaceae > Flavobacterium > Flavobacterium johnsoniae. The sequence goes on along the minus strand of NC_009441.1, from coordinate 576,683 downwards.
TGAAGAACACTGGTACGACAGAATCTCTTTAAGAGGTTACGCTCAAATTAGATACAACGGACTTTTTTCTACAAACGATAAAGTTTCCTGCGAGCAATGTGATAAATCCTGGGGAACAACTTCTACAGCTCCAGATGCAAAAGCAAATAACGGGCTTTTTATCCGTCGTGCGCGTCTGGTATTTTCAGGACAGGTTCACCCAAATGTATTTTTCTATTTCCAGCCGGATTTTGCCAGTTCACCAAGTACCGGAATTCAGAATTTTGTTCAAATTCGAGATCTTTATTTTGATCTTTCTTTTGATAAGAAAAGAGAATACCGTGTTCGTATCGGGCAGAGTAAAATTCCGTACGGCTTCGAAAATATGCAGTCAAGTTCACAACGTTTAACGATGGATCGTGCCGATGCAATCAATAGTTCTATATTAAATGAGCGTGATTTAGGAATGTTTTTCTATTGGGCTCCAGCCGAAATTAGAGAACGTTTCAATATGCTGGTAAAAGACGGATACAAAGGTTCTGGCGATTTTGGAGTATTTGCTTTTGGAGTTTACAATGGTCAGATTGCTAATAAATTAGACGGAAACAGAGATTTAAATGTTGTAGCCAGAGTAACCTATCCGTTTGTAATTGGAAGCCAGATCATCGAACCGGGAATTCAGGCTTATACAGGAAAATGGGCATTTACTGGAGAAATTTCTAATGGAGTAACCGTAAATGATCCGCAGTATGTAAAAGACCAAAGAGTAGGAGCAACATTTGTTTTGTATCCAAGACCTTTTGGAATCCAGACAGAATACAATATCGGAACAGGACCTCGTTATAATACCTTAACTAATACGGTAGACGAAACAGATTTAAATGGAGGATATGTTTTGTTGAACTATAAATGGGATATTAAAAAACAGCACATTTATCCATTTGCCAAATTTCAATATTATGACGGAGGAAAGAAATATGAAAAAGATGCCAGAAGTTATGTCGTAAGAGATTACGAATTTGGTATCGAGTGGCAGCCAATTAAAGCTTTTGAATTAACAGCAGAATATGTAATTGCTGACAGAACTTTTGAGGACAGTGCGCTTCCAATAAACAGACAACAAGGAAATGTATTGCGATTGCAAGCGCAGTTTAACTTCTAAAATTAGTCTTCAAAAACATTAAATAACGAGTCCCAGTCTATATCATTTTTAAATTGAGACAAACCTTTATACGACTTTACTTTTGATAAATCTTCAATTGTAAAGTCGTCTTGCATTGCATAGGGTACAAGATTTTCTTCCTGAAGTTTTATCGCCAGATATTCCTGTTCGTACTGTCCCGGAGTTGGAATAAAAAAGGCTTTTTTTCCTAGTTTAGCCAAATCCATAACGGTGGTGTAACCAGAACGGCAAAGAACAAATTCACTTTCGTTAAAAGTCTGTTCCAATTGTTTGGAGTTCATAAAATTATAATAGGTTACATTTCCAGCCTGCCATTTCTCTTGCGTTTTCTCTACAATTCCTTGTACAAAAACCACTTTACCTTTAAACTTGGCAGCTTCTTTTTGAAGTTTTTCATCCAGATATGTACGCTGTGGTTCAGGACCAGATAAAATAATCATCAAATCATATACAATTGGCGTTTCCTTTTTCTTCATTCTGCTCAAAGGCCCAATATATCTTAAATTAAGATGATCGTTTTTAAGATGTCCCAAATCACCTGTAAGATTTACTTTTTCATTAGAATCCGGAACCCAGCATTCAGTATATTTTTTTATAATATGCTGATGGCATTTACTTGTGAACCAAGTCGTATTTCCAGTCATCACATTTAATTGATGCGTCATGAAAACAGAAGGCACTTTTTTGCTGAAAACACCCAGTCGGTTATCCGAAATAATACCGTCAATACCATGTTTTTTGATCCAGCTGTTTACCATTTTTTTCTCGTCTAAAATAGCCGTAATCATTTTAGGCAGATTCTTGATCAGCTTCCATTTAAAATTCTTGCCATTTTTAGCATATTCAATATGATATGAAGGCAGTTCAAGAGTTTGAACATAGGGAAATTCCTTGCGCAATAAAGCAAGAGCAACACCGTCAGAAGCAATAATTGGAATATAATTATTTTCTTGAAGCGCTTTAATGATCGGAATACATCTTGTGGCATGCCCTAGTCCCCAGTTTAAAGGAGCAACTAAAATAGTTTTGTTAGCAGAATAGTCAATGCTCATAATTTTTTAACGCTTTTTAAAAAACGAAGATAAAGAAATATGTTTTGGATGCTATTTCGGGTTTATTACTAAATTATTAACTCTATATTCTTAAAAACACTAGAAATTTCTAGGAGTGTTTCAAAAATAATTTTGTTTAGCCAAATAAGATTATCCCTATGTTAAGTAATTCTGGATTTTTTAAATGACCTTAATAAGGAAATTTGTAAGTTGAGTTTATAATATAAAAATGAACTGCCTGAGAAGCGGACAAAAAAAGGGCTGTCTTTTTAAACAGCCCCTTTTAAATTGAGATTCAAAGTATATGTCTCAGTATCTTAGTTCCTCAGAACCTTAGCGTCTTTGAGATTAATCCTGAATGTACGTTTTGTTACCATTTTTGTTAATATAGTATTTACCGCCTTTTGGACCTGTATATACTTTTTTACCGTTATATTCTCCAGTTACCTTGTCTGCTGTTTTTGGAGCTTTTTCATTGGTTTCTTTTAAAGTTTTTGTTGCTGATTTTTTTGCAGTTGCAGCTTCTTTCTTGGCATCGGCTTTTGCGCCTTCAGCTTTATCGGCAGCTTTTTTTGCTTTTGCAGCGTCACTTTTTGCTCCCGTTGCTTCCTTTTTAGCTTTTGCAGCTTCTTTGTCTGCTGATTTTTTAGCTGCGGCTGCAGATTCTTTTTTCGCATCTGCTGATGCTTCTGTTGCTTTCGCTGCTTCTTTTTTAGCTTTTGCAGACTCTTTTTTTGCATCGGCTTTTGCTTTGTCAGCGTCAGATTTTGCTTTTTTTGCAGATGCTTCGGTTTTGCTCTTAGCGGCTTTTGCAGTAGTTTCCTGCGCATAGAAATTAGTAGATAAAACTACTAAAAAACAAAGTAATACTAATTTTTTCATGGTGGCTATAGTTTATAATTTCACATAAAATTAAGCAATTAATTCTTATGTTTTTGTTAAACATTAAAAATATGCACGAAGCTGCACATTGCCGGTATGAATCGTATTTCCAGTCTCACTTTTACGGCCTTGGTAGTTTAAATTAACATCTAAAAACTGTGTGATATTTTTCTGCAAAAGCAATTTCCAAACTAAATTTTGACCTTGCTGCAATCCTTCGAGCATCTGAAAACCAACCGAAGAAAATTCATTTCCGTTAAATTTATTTTCATAAAAAGAAAATTCTCCATTAATGGTAACTTTCTTTTCGCCGGCAAAAGAAAAGGCAGTTCCAAGTCTGTTTTGAACTAAAGTCTCAAAATTTCCAATCTGGTTTTCCTTATTCTGAAACTCATAAAAGAAATCCAAACTTGTATTTTTAGAAAATAAATAACTGATTTTTGGTGCCAGCTGATAACCTTTTAAATCATAATTTTTTTCGACAAAATCCTTCGAAATTAAATCGGTCTTTATCGTTTTGGTAAAGAAATTAAACAGCCAGCTTTTTTGATACAAGTGTGTATATTGTAATTGATGTGAACTGTTTTTGACGCTTTGTGAACCAACCGAAAGTAAATTTTTACCATTATTAATAAGGTAAGTATAAGTAACGGAATGTTTTTGTTTACCACGATTGTAAAACAAACTGTTCCTGAAACTTGAATTTAAGCCCAGAACATTTTCATCTGATGAATAAAACGGATTGAGTTCTAAACGATCGCCATTGCTGCGTACTTTTCGATCCATTATAAACGAAGTCTGGTTGTATAAATACGAAAGCAGTTTCTTCAAACCCTTTTCGTTCTGCCATTGCAGCGGATTTAAAATAACTGACTGCGAAAATTTATTCTGGTTTGTTTTTATATAAACCTGATTGGGTAAAAAGATGCGAATGTATTTTGCCTGATCCGGAAATGCTGCAATTTCAAATTCTTCCAGTTCCTGAATTCCGTTTCCGTTATAATCATTCCAGGTATAAACGCCTTGTCCGGTTGGAACTTCAACATACGTAAATTCCTGCTGTGCGATTGTTCCCGAACTGGTTTCATACGCCGTTCCAATCTGCATAAACTGATTAAAAAATCGGTCATTGTACAAAACTCTTGAATTTAACGAAGGTTCATTTTTTCTGCTCGAATCTGTAAAATCCAGATTTCGGTAACTGGCATAAACGGCTAAATCAGTTGTTTTATTCTGAATTAATTTTGATTTTAAAAAGTACGTCTGCGAATTGTTTACGTGCTGTAAAAGTCCATTTTGCAAACTATCGTTTCGACGCTGTAAATAACCCAATTCAACAAAAACTTTTGTGCTGTCGCCGCGTCCGACAAAAACACCGTATTCAGAAAATCTTTGGCTTAAAGCCGAAAACTGATTCGTTGCTTTGTCTTTTTCCTGATTATCCTCGATTTGTAAACTCCCGCCAACCCAGTTTTTACCAAAATGATATTTGGTCCGGGTTTGATTTCTAATGAATTTTGAAGTCGAAGCTGTGGCATCAGAATTTAAAAAACTTCCCTGATTTTCAATCGTCCATTTTTTTAATTTGAACAAAGCTGTTGTGGTATGGCGCGCTCCTGAATAACTTTCACTAAAATCTAATTTCTCAAACTGATAGGTGAACAAACCAATATTTGACGTTTCTTTTTTGGCAAACAAATCAAAATTAATACCCGTAACCAATAAACTCTGATTTCCTAAAAGTGTAGAATTTAAATTCCAGTCGCGGTTAAATTCAATATTATACAAACGCTCCACCGATCTGAAATCTTTCTGCACAAATTGATAATTCGCAAAACCGTCTAAAGTCCAGTTTCGCGTAAAAAGACGTTTTTTAATATTGGTTTTAAAAGCAATTCCTTCGTTGTCAGAATCATCAATGCTCGAAAATAAGTTTTTGTCATTATTGCTCATTGCGATTTCAAAATCGACCAGCGTTTTTTCATCGGGATTGTATTTGCCTAAAAAAGTAGCGACCTGAATTTTCATTGGTGCAACTAATTGCACAATGGGTTCGTAATTTCCCTGCGGAATACCGCCAATAGGCGAAACATATTGATAAATTCTTTCAACTGAATTTGTATTCTGAATGATATAATTTCCGAGATTATTTCCAACAAGACTAAACTTTACATTATATAAAACATCTGCAGAATTGTTAGAATATTCATAGGCTTCAACCGAGTTTACAAGGATTTTTTTGTATAAAATTTTATTCTCAGAATAGGTGTCTTCAAATGCCGATGGCGCTTTCATCAAATTAATATCATCACCCGCCTGTGCTAAAATCTGGACTTGTTCTGTAGAAAGATTTTGCTGTAAAGGCTGGTTTTTCATGTCATTTTCAGAATAGATATAGCCACCAAAACTCCAGCTTTTATTTTCGGTTGTGACACCTGCGTAAGTAACCAAACGATTGTAATTTCTTTCAGAATATTGATATTCAACGTTAATTCTCATTTCAGAAGTAATCGTAAAAAGCGATGTAAAAACAATTTCTCCCGCATTATAATCAATCACATAATCGTTGTTTTCGCCGCGTTTCAGCAAAACACCATTTACATACACACGCTCAGAACCTGAAATTACCAAAACATACAATTCACCGTTTTGCCCTTTTAATTTATAAGGACCCTGATTTCCTTCCTGTCCTGTAAAAGTACTTTTGGCATATTGTCCTTTTACAAATGAAACCGAAGCAAAAACATTAGTTTTACTTTTTTCGGTATCAAAATCAAAACTGGCTGCAAGTCCCTGAACCTTTTTATTAAAACTCAGAAATTGGGTTTTTCTGTTTTCCAGAAAAACATCACCCGCCCGAATATTCCAGTCATCTGTAAAAAGTTCCATGAAAATATTATCAAACTGATCTAGTTTTTGAGAATAACCGCCATCCTGAAGCGGAATATTATTATCCTGAAGCGAAGCCCGGAGACTGACTTTATCGGATATTTTTCCTGTAATCTGCAAATCTAAATTAGAATTCAAAACTGTACTTTGATTGTTTCCAATCGTAACCCCGCGCGTAATACTTCCGGAAGTGCTTAAACCGTCAAAAGGAGCCGCTTTTTTAGCATTCCCGTTGTCAATTTTGTATAATTTTTCAGAAGTAACGTCACTGCTTACAACCTGACTGTCTTTATAAAGTCCATATTCTTTGGTCAGGAAATCAGGATAATTGAGATAATTGACAATTAAAGTATCAGAAACCGAAGTGAATTTTTCGTTGAAAAGAAGAGTTCCTTTTTTAAAATCAATTTTATAAAAAGTAGAATCAATTGGCTGGTTTTTAGTGTTTAGAATTTCAAAAAAACCGGAATTGATACTCACTTTTTCAAGATGAATGGTGTCTTTTGTCACAATTACTTTTTTGGTTTTGTACAGCGTTTCTGTTTCCTGCGCCATAAGCCCGGAATACCAAAACAGTATCATACAAAACAGTAATTTTTTCAACATAAACACTTTAACTCTAAAAATTCAAAAGTAGTATTTATAATCAAGAAATTGCGAGGCTTTTATTTGTTAGGGAATTGACTGATTTTCAAATTTTAAATGGCATTATTAAATATAATTCTCATCATAAATGAATCTTTTTTTTAGCTTTGTTCAGGATATAACGAACTTAAACTATGGATACCGGCAAAGAACTTCTATTCTTTTTTAGTGCTTTGGGATCTTTCAACGGAATTATTCTGGGAGTTTATTTTTTCTTTTTTACGAAGAAAAAATTCCTCACAAATTATTTCCTGGGCGCACTCTTGTTCGCTTTAAGCATCCGAATTGGGAAATCTGTTTTTATTTATTTTCATCCCGAACTGCCAAAAATGTATTTGCAGTTAGGACTTACTGCTTGTTTTTTTATTGGTCCTTGTTTGTATTATTTTTTAAGATCGGCAGTTGAAGAAATCAATGTAATGCCAAAATCGTGGAAAATGATGCTGCTGTTTTGGGGAATCCTGATTGTGAGTGTCGGAATCCTATATCCGTACGAAATGTATCCAACACTTTGGAGCTTTTATTTTATTCGGATTATTTACTTTCAATGGTTTGTATATATCCTATTTTCAGGATTTACAATTCGCGGCGTTTTAAAGAAAATTTTCAATACTAAAGAAAAAGCAAGTCCGTCAGAAATTTGGTTTGGAACCCTTTTTCTCGGCACTTTTTTATTATTCCTTTTTTACTTTTTGGCCATTATGGGCGCTTCGGCAGCAACTTATATAAGCGGTGCCGTTGTTTTCTCTTTTATTTTATATCTGATTATTTCTATTCTTTTATACCGAAAGAAAACCGATGATTTGTTTCTGCTGAACAGTCAGAAGGTTTCAGGCAAAAAAATCGATGCAGCCGAAGCTGTGATTATTTCTGAAAAATTAGAAAATATAATGAACGAAAAAAGCCTGTATAAAAACCCAAACCTGAATTTGCAGGATTTGTCGAGAGAAATTAATATTTCGAGCCATCAATTATCGCAGTTTTTAAATAATAATCTGGGAAAGAACTTTACCAGTTTTGTAAACGAATTTAGAATAAACGAAGCCTGCAGAATTATCACTTCAAATGATAAACTGACTTTAGAATCTGTTGGTTACGATGTGGGATTTAATTCAAAATCGACATTTTTTGCTGCTTTTAAAAAACATACCGGAACAACACCTTTAAATTATCAGCTTCAGGCTTTACAAACATAAAAATGAGTATAGGTAAAGAAATATTATTCTTTTTTGGGGCTTTGGGCGCCTTTAACGGATTTATTCTGAGTCTGTATTTTCTATTTTTTACCAGAAAAAAATACCTTTCTAATCTTTTCCTAGGTGCACTTTTATTCGTTTTAAGCACCAGAATTGCAGTTACGGTTTTTGTTTATTTTAATATAGATTTACCTAAAATCTATCTTCAAATTGGACTTTCGGCTTGTTTGTTAATTGGGCCGTTTTTGTATTATGTTCTAAAATCAGGAATCAGCAATCGTATTTCTTCACAATGGAAATGGCATTTAACAATTTGGATTTTTTCAATTTTGACAATTGGTTTTGTGTTTCCTTATCAAAATTATCCCGTTTTATGGAATGATTATTTTGCAGCCTTAATTTTCTTGCAATGGTTCTGTTATCTTTTTATTTCAGGTTTTGAAATCCGGGAATTGCTTCAAAAAACAATTAGTAATTACAGCAGTTCTAATCCGGCAGAAAGATGGTTTGGAATTATTTTTCTGGGAAATGCCTCAATATTTATCTCGTACTTTTTAGGATTTGCCAGAGTGCCTTTTGTTTCCTGTATTACCGGAGCACTTGCTTTTACTTTTATTTTATACCTTATAATTCTGGTGCTTTTATACAGAACGAGAACAGATGATTTGTTTCTGCTCAACGTTGAAAAAGATAAAAAGCTGAACAATGAAGAAGCTTTAATTTTATCTCAAAAGCTGGAAAAAATTATGATCGAAAAAGCCTTGTATAAAAATCCGAATTTGAGTTTAAAAGATGTATCAGCAGAAATTAATATATCCAACCATCAGTTGTCTCAGTTTTTAAATAACAATCTCGGCAAGAACTTTACAAGTTTCGTAAATGAATTCAGAATCCATAATGCCTGCGAAATTATTACTTCAAATGATAAACTAACATTAGAATCTGTTGGTTATGATGTTGGGTTTAATTCAAAATCAACCTTTTTTGCCGCGTTTAAAAAACATACGGGAACCACACCTTTAAATTACCAAATTCAGGCTTTACAGCCTTAAAACAGAGTATCGATTTATAAATCCGTACTCCTGATTTCACTTTCTAAAACCTTATCGACAGATTTTCAGATGACTTTTGTTTCAAATAAAGTCAAACCGCTAATCGTTAAAGTTTATGAAATTAATTATTGTTGTTGTTATTTCTATTTATTGCCTCATTTTTTCATCAATCGAAGTAAAAGCACAAGTTGTAAAAAATAATCGGGATAAATCTTATGTTGATGAGGATAAACTAATAGAAAAAACAACATTCTCAACACCTGCTCCGGATTCTATAATCAAGGATCAAGATCATAATCAGCTAAATGAAGTTGTGGTAAAAAGCAATCCTTCATTAGTAAAGTATGGCGCAAACGGAACAATCAATGTTAACGTAACAGGAACAGTTCTCGCGGCGAGCAGTTCTGTAAACGAATTGTTAGGAAGGGTTCCGAATGTTGTAGTTGCCGAAGGGCAGATAAGCGTTTTGGGAAAAGGAGAAGCAATTATTTACTTAAACGGAATTTTGATTAATTACGAACGGTTTGCAGCTATTCCGGTTTCACAAATTGCGAGAATAGAAGTCATTTCAAACCCATCGTCAAAATACGATGCCGAAGGAAAAGCAGTGGTTAATATCATTACCAGGCAAAATATAGAAAGCGGTATGATGGGATCGGCAAGCCAGCATGTTACCGTCTCAAAATTTGCCGGAACAAGTACAAATACACTGATCGATTTTAATTATACCAAAGGAAAATTTTCGTTTATAACCAATTACGGACTTCAATTGGGGAAAGGACGTGAATTATTGTATACCACCAGAACACGCCCGAATCCTGATGTCTATATGCAGTCTGTTTTGACAACCGACTGGCTTCGAGAGTTTAATAATTACTCTAATTTTGGATTTGGACTTCAATACACTTTTTCTGAAAAAAGTTACATCTCGCTTGCCTATAGCGGTAATATTGAAGATTTAGGCGGAGCAGTAGAAAGCCGGAACTCCATTACCAATAATTCAGGAAATAGTTTTTATGCCACGGATATTGCTAAAAATGATGTTCTGTTGAATCAGTTTATAAATCTGAATTATAACTTAATTACAGATTCAAAAGGATCGTCGTTATTTATTGGAACTCAGTATTCGAATTATAACGGAACGGTAAGAGATTTTATCGAAGAAAATAGTGTAGTAGAAGAAGCAGACGGCAGAAGATATCTGAAAAATGATGTTGGAAATACGATTAATATAACGGCAGTACAAGCTGATTATTCAAAGAAAATAAGCGAGAATACCAAATTAGAATTAGGTGCAAAATTTAGTTCTGCATCTATAAAATCAGGAACGGATTTTTTTATTGCCAATGCTGATGCGGTCGATTTTGAGTTAGATGATAATCTTTCGAGTGATTTTACATACAATGAAAAAATTATGGCCGCTTATTTTAATTATGCAGGCAGTTTGGGAGAAAAAGTCGATTTTTCTGCAGGAGCAAGGGCAGAAAGAACAAATTATGATTTATATACGAATGCAAACGGAGTTCAGGAATTTGGTAAAAACTACGCAAACTTTTTTCCAAACCTGCTTTTGAATTTTAATTTTTCAGAAGACTGGAAAGCGCATTTTTCGTATGTTTCAAGAATAACAAGACCAAGATATCAGGCATTAAATCCGTTTGTGGTGTATCAGGATCCGTTTACAACTATTGAAGGAAATCCAAATTTACTTCCAGAAAAAGTACACGCTTTTGAAATAGGAACGATGTATAAAAAGTTTGATTTTAAAATTGGCTATACCTATAAAATCGACCCAATTTCTGGTGCCGCATTGCAGGGAGATACTCCAAACAGTTATATTTTGAGATCTTTAAATCTTCAAAAAGGACATACTTTTTTTAGTTCGCTTTCAAGATCGTTTAATATCAAATGGTGGAATTCTACAAATACAATAAGTATGAATTTAACTAAATCAGTAGACGATTTTTATTCGTTTGAGATGAGTTCTGTAAAACCTCAAATTTATTTGTACTCAAATAACACCTTTACAATTCCGAAGCTTTTTAAAATTCAACTTTTGGCCTGGTATTTAGGCGACAGAAGTTACGGACTGGGAAGTGATAACAGCCGTTCGACAGTAACATTAGGAATTGAAAAAAACTTTTTTAAAGATGCCTTGAAACTCAATTTTACTGCCAACGATATTTTTCATGATTTTATGGTTTCCGGTAATTATGAAGTGGGGCAAACTCAAATTTATTATCATAGAACATACACCACAAATTATTTTAAACTGATCGCAGCGTACAGTTTTGGAAACTCAAAAAAGACAACTTACAAGAAATCTGAAATTGAGCAGACCGAGAATAATAGGGCGAGGTAAAAACTAAAAAAGGCTTCACTTAATTAGTGAAGCCTTTTTTAAATATGCTTGAATTGAAATAATTACCTCTTATAAACAAGATTAGTTTAGTTCTTTAGTTACAATCTGCATGGTTTCACGGCTTACTTGTTTCAATAAAACTTCTTTGTTTTTTTCAACCATTTCTGCAGCTTGTTCTGTAAAGTGGCGAATAGTGTAAAGAGTTACATTTTCGCTGTATTCTACTTTGAATTTTTTCGAAAGAATCGCATTCAAATCATTAAAGTTTCCAAATTTATCTTCAACGCATACAGAAAAACTAATTGCAGAGTTCTGAATCAGGTTTACTTTGATTTTGAATTCGTGGAATAACCCAAAAATCTCACTGATGTTTTCTTCCATAATGAAAGAGAAATCAATTGAAGAAAGCGAAATTAAAAGCTGCTCTCTTTTTACGATAAAACATGGATATTGCGGTTCTAAATCAACACCTTTAGAAACACAAGTTCCTTTTAATAACGGGTTGATAAATGATTTTACGTATAAAGGAATTTCTTTTTTCTGTAACGGCTGTAATGTTTTTGGGTGAATAACTGTTGCTCCGTAAAACGCCAATTCGATAGCCTCACGATATGAAATTTGGTTTAACAGACTTGCATTTTCAAAATAACGCGGGTCAGCATTCATAACTCCCGGAACGTCTTTCCAGATTGTTACACTTTCGGCATTTAAGCAGTAAGCAAAAATTCCGGCAGTATAATCAGAACCTTCACGGCCAAGAGTTGTCGTAAAGTTGTTTTCATCGGCACCAAGGAAACCTTGAGTAATATTTAATTGTTTTCTTGGAACATTTTTGCTGATGTTTTGTTCTGTAGTTTCCCAGTCTACTTCGGCATCTCGGTAATTTGCATTGGTTTTAATGAAATTACGAACGTCAAGCCATTGCGTTTGAATTCCCATGAAATTCATGAAATGACTTAAGATATTTGTAGAAATTAATTCTCCAAAACTTACTACCTGATCGTAAACGAAGTTGTAGTTTGGAGATTTGTTATGAGCCAGGAAGTATTCTAATTCTGCAAATTGAGCATTTACAGCTGCAAAAACTTCATGTTTCTCATCTTTAAATAAATCTAATACGATTTGAAAGTGATAATTTTTTATTTCCTGTACGGATGAATTCAGTTCTTCTGATTTTTCAAAATAATTCTTGATTACAACCTCAAGAGCATTTGTGGTTTTCCCCATTGCCGAAACAACCAAAATCACATCTTCATAACCCACTTTTTGTAAAACGTCGTATACGTTTTTAATTCCTTCAGCATCTTTTACCGATGCGCCACCAAATTTAAATACTCTCATTTTTAATTTTAGATTTTTAATTTCAGATTTCAGATTCAAATCGAAATCTGGTATTTTGTTTTTTCTGCCACAGATTATTAGGATTAAAATGATTTTATAATCTGTGTTGGTTTGCCGCGAATCGCACAAATTTTCACTAATTAATTTGTGCTAATTTGTGGAATTTGTTGCAAAAATTATAATTTTTCTAAGAACGAATTAATTCCTGTTTCATCCATTTGAACAACTCTCCATTCGTCAAGAATTTTTGCTCCAGAATTCTCGTAGAATTTTACTGCAGGAGTATTCCAGTCAAGAACATTCCATTCTACTCTTCGCACATTGTCTCTTTTTCCCTGTTTCATAATTTCAGCATAAAGAGCAGAACCTAAACCTGTACCGCGCATTTTTTCTTTTACAATTAAATCTTCAAGGTGTATGGTTTTTCCTTTCCAGGTAGAGTAGCGGTAGTAGTATAAAGCAATACCCACTATTTCTTTTCCGCCTTCATTTTCATCTGAATCAATCTCTGCTACAAAAACCTGAAAAAGAGGTTTTTCTCCAAATCCGTCACGAACTAAATCTTCCTCTGTAATAACGACAGCATCAGGTTCTTTTTCGAATATTGCCAGCTCCTGAATTAATCCCAAAACCGATTTCATGTCTTCGGGATTTCCTTTTCTAATATTCATTTATTCGTATAATTAAGTGTTTATTAGCTAAAAAAGCATTTATTTCTAAGGTACTTTTTGCTATTAATTAGCAAATATACAATAGTAGCAAACTAACAAAATAATTTTTAAATCATTCTCACAAAATAAGCGATATTTGTGACTTAAAATTAAAACTATAACGTTATAGCAATGGAAGAACGCAATAAAACACTGGGAGAGTTTATTATTGAGAACCAAAAAGCATTTCAGTATTCGTCGGGAGAACTTTCCCGAATTATCAACTCTATACGTTTGGCGGCAAAGGTCGTAAACTATAAAGTTAACAAAGCAGGTTTAGTGGATATTATTGGCGCCGCAGGCGAACAGAATATTCAGGGAGAAGACCAGCAAAAATTAGATGTCTATGCAAACGAAGTATTTATCCAGACGTTAATAAACCGTGAGATTGTCTGTGGTATTGCTTCTGAAGAAAACGACGATTTTATAACAGTTCAGGGGAGCGACAACTGTCATAATAATAAGTACGTGATCTTAATGGATCCGCTTGACGGATCTTCAAACATTGATGTTAATGTTTCTGTGGGAACTATTTTTTCTGTTTTTAGAAGAATTACTCCAATAGGAACTCCGGTAACCAGCGAGGATTTTTTACAACCGGGAATCAATCAAGTTGCAGCAGGCTATGTAATTTATGGAACTTCGACCATGTTAGTATACACAACCGGTTTTGGAGTAAATGGTTTTACATTAAATCCGGCGATTGGTACATTTTACCTTTCGCATCCAAACATGAAGTTTCCTGAAAACGGGAACATCTATTCAGTAAACGAAGGAAATTATGTTCATTTTCCGCAGGGAGTAAAAAATTACATTAAGTATTGCCAGCGTGAAGAAGAAGACAGACCATACACTTCCAGATACATAGGAAGTCTGGTAGCCGATTTTCACCGAAATATGATAAAAGGCGGTATTTATATTTATCCAACAAGTTCAAAAGCATCAAAAGGTAAATTACGTTTGTTATACGAATGTAATCCAATGGCATTTATAGCAGAACAAGCCGGAGGAAAAGCAACAGACGGTTTTGGCCGTATTATGGAAATCCAGCCGACAGAACTGCACCAGAGAGTTCCTTTTTTCTGCGGAAGCAAAAGTATGGTAGAAAAAGCTGAGGAGTTTATGGCTGCTGAATAAGTATTCAGTCTCAGTTTACAGTGGTCAGTTTTTAGTCGCAGTATTCAGTCTGAACTCTAAATAGCAAACCCGACAGGTTTTAAAAACCTGTCGGGTTTATTTTTTGGTTTCAATTAAATTTTCAATTTTCGCTGTAGCACTGTAAACTGAGACTGAAAACTAAAAACTATTTATTCATATTCTCCATTTCAAAAAGGAAAGTATCTAAATCTACTTTTTTATCGATTAGAGACAATGCTTTTGAAACAATATAATTTACGTTTCCTGGAGTAAATCCTAGAGCTAATCCCATACGGTTTAACATAACTTCCTGCTGATCTCCTAAGTGGTGGTCTACGTGAACCATTCTTGCTAAATCATATAAACGTTCTAAACGCTGTGTGTATAAATAAGGCGGGTTTATTGGATGTTTCCACGGATCTTTAAGGATCTCTTTATATTCGTCTTCTGAAATTTGTAATGTCGAAGCAATTTTGTCTAAAAATTCCTGTTCTTCCGGGCTTATTTTACCGTCAGCAAATGCTACGCGCACAATTGCAGAGAAATGACCTCTGTTTCTTTGTTTGAATTCGTTATCAAATAATTCTGAAAATGGCATAATTAATAAGTTTTTATTGAACAAATATAGACCTATTTTTAAATTATTGATTTTAAATTTCTCATAAAATTTAACTTATTTTTATTGCAGGATTTAAATAGGTAAATCCTTAAGTTTGAAAATTAATCGTAAGTTTACAACCCCTAATTATTTAAATTATAGATTACCTATGTCACAATTTTGGATTTATTTTCAAATAGGATTAAAGCATGTTTTAGATATCAATGCCTACGATCATGTTCTTTTTTTAATTGCCTTAACTGTTCCGTATTTATTTAAAGACTGGAAAAGAATTTTTCTGCTTGTTTCTTTATTTACAATTGGTCATACGCTGGCTTTAATTCTTTCTGTTTACGGGATAATTGCGATAAAAGTAAATATTGTAGAGTTTTTAATTCCAATTACTATTTTGGTAACCGCTCTTTATCATTTATTTACAGCAGGAAAGACTTCAAAAAATGATGGTATAAATCTGGTATTTTTCATAACTTTATTCTTTGGTATTATACATGGTTTAGGTTTCTCTAATTATTTCAAAACCATATTAGGAGGCAGTGCGACTTCAAAATTATTACCTTTGGGAGAGTTTGCCTTAGGGATCGAAGCAGCTCAGTTAGTAGTTGTTTTTGTTGTCTTGGTAATATCATATATAGTGCAGACGGTTTTTCGTTTTTCAAAACGCGACTGGGCACTTGTAATGTCGGCTTTTATTATTGGAGTTGTGATTCCAATGATTATAGAAAGTCCGATTTGGAACAGATAAAATAAATGGAAGTAAAAAAATTAAATAAATACGATAAAGCTTATCTGCGAATTGCTAAAGAATGGAGCCTTTTATCGTATTGTAAGCGTAAGCAGGTTGGCGCGATTATCGTAAAAGACAGAATGATTATTTCTGACGGATACAACGGAACGCCTTCCGGATTTGAAAATTGCTGCGAAGACGAAGACGGCTTAACGCGCTGGGATGTTTTGCACGCCGAGGCAAATGCAATTCTAAAAGTTGCCAGATCGACACAATCGTGTGAAGGAGCAACCCTCTATATCACGCTTTCGCCTTGCAAAGAATGCAGTAAACTAATACATCAGTCAGGAATAAAAAGAGTGGTGTATAAAGACGGATATCGTGATGATTCCGGAATTCAATTTTTAATAAAAGCGGGTGTCGAAGTCGAACATATTCCTGTTTTAGAAGAATAATGAAATTTAATCCCAAATATCTGCCAATTGTTATTGGAGCAACATTTGCTCTGGGAACTGTGATAGGAAGTTTAACAAACGGTCCTGCAGATGATCAGCTTTTGGCTAAAAATTACTCCAAAACAAAGCTGAATAAACTAATTGATTTTATCAATACTGAGTATGTTGACAGTGTCAATACCGATTCGATTGTAAATCTTACCGTCGATAATATTCTCTCAAAATTAGATCCGCATTCTGTTTACATTCCGCCAAGCGAACAAGCTGAGGTTGCCGAAAGCATGAAAGGTGATTTCGTTGGAATCGGAATTAACTTCTATATGTACAAAGATTCTGTTGCGATTATAAAACCAGTCGAAAACGGACCTTCTGCAAAAGCAGGATTAAAATCCGGAGACCGAATTTTATATGCAGGAAAAACCAAATTGTATGGAAGAAGACTACCTTCGGATAGTTTGTTCTCAAAATTAAAAGGAATTAAAGGTTCTGAAATAGAATTGACTGTTTTTAGAAAATCAGAACAAAAGAAATTGAAGTTTAAAATTAAAAGAGATGTTATTCCAATAAAAAGCGTTGATGCTTCTATATTAATTGGAAATAATACAGGTTATATCAAAATCAATCGTTTTGCCGAAACTACTTTTAATGAATTCAAAACAGGTTTAGCACGATTAAAACAAAAAGGAATTCAGTCGCTCGTGATTGACCTTCGCGATAATGGCGGCGGTTATATGGAAGAAGCGATTGCCATTGCAGATGAATTCTTAAAAGACAAACAACTGATTGTTTTTACCAAAAATAAAAACGGAACAACCGAAAAAACATACGCGACAAAAGCCGGAAGTTTTGAAACCGGAAAAGTATATGTTTTAATCAATGAAAATAGTGCTTCTGCCAGTGAAATTCTTGCCGGAGCTATTCAGGATAATGACCGCGGTACAATTGTAGGCCGTCGTTCTTTCGGGAAAGGTTTGGTACAGCGCGAAATGGATTTCAACGATGGATCAGCAGTTCGTTTAACGGTTGCGAGATATTATACGCCAACAGGAAGATCAATCCAGAAACCGTATAAAAAAGGAAACGATGAATATTTTAAAGAATCTGAATCGAGAATCGCAACAGGCGAATTATACGCAAAAGACAGTATTAAAGTAGCAGATTCTTTAAAATTTAAAACTCCAAAAGGAAAAATCGTTTACGGTGGCGGCGGAATCGTTCCGGATGTTTTTGTTCCGATGGAAGCTGAACATGGAAACGAAAATGTGGCCTATCTGCTTCAAACCGGTATCGTAGGACACTTTGTTTTTGAAGAATTGGATAAAGACCGCGATGCTTTTGCCGGACTTAAGTTTAATGAGTTCTTAGAAAAGATAAAATCATCTGATGTCTATTTTAAAAAGTTTAAAAACTATATTTATATGACTGGTTTAGATCTAAAACTGGATAAAACCAAAGCATTAGTAAATAGGTACATAACAGCAGAATTTGCTCGTCAATTATATGGAGAAATATATTATTATGATGTTGTTTTAAAAGATGACGCCATGATAAAAGCGATCCTAAATCCAAAGAAATAAACTTTAATTTCTCATTTGATGGAAAAAAACTCAATTGTAACTGCCGAAATAGAACTTTTAACAGCAATTAGAAATTCTGATATTGCTGTTCTGGAAAAACTTCTTCACGATGACTTGCTTTTTAATATGCCAGATGGTCAAACCATTACAAAAGAGTTTGATTTGAATTCCTATCGTTCGGGAAAAATGAAAATCGATTCGCTCGAAGCGTCAGATCAAATTATTAATGTAATCGGTGATTCGGCTGTTGTTGCTGTTACGGTTTCGCTAAAAGGAGCTTACGATAACAATCCAATAAATGGCGTTTTAAAATATATCAGAGTCTGGAAACAATTTGATGATAATTTAAAAGTTATTGCCGGAAGCTGTGTGCAGCTGGCATAAATATTGGAAAGAATAAATAATATAAACTTAAAATAAAACTTAGCGAACTTAGCCAAAACCTTTGCGAACTTCGCGGTTAAATTCAAAATATGAAAAATCTAAAAAAAATAAGTTTCCTTGTGCTTCTAATGGCTTTTGTAATTTCTTGCACTACGATGAAAAATAATGCGAATAGTGCAGTTTCAGGAAAAGTAGAATCGATTGAATCAGGAAAAGACGGTTATACGGCAAAAATTAATACCGATACAAAAGAAGTGTATTTTGCAACCATCAGCATCGTAAATGTTGGCGGACCACAGAATTACAAACAATTAAAAATTGGAGATGTAGTTTCTTTAAAAGGAGAAATCTGGAAAACCGATGATGAAAATCATATTAAGGTAACACAGATAGTTTCGGTAAAATAAGAGAAACATAAAATATTTAAACCATTAAGAGATTAAGAAAAAAGCTGTAAAGCTTAATAAACTTAATCTCTTAATGGTTTTTATATGTTTGAATTTTATCGAATGCTGTCGTGTGAATGAGTCTGTACGCCGTTATTCCATAAAGTTAAAATATCTGTAGCAACAGCGGCACCGCTTCCTGCAGCTATGGCCAATTGACTTCTCCAGCCAGCTAAAGTTCCAATAACATAAATGCCGTCAGCGACTTTATGATCTTCGTTTTTAAGCTGAATACGCTGTTTTTCCGGAAGTGCTTTTTTATGAGGTTCAACATACTGCATTAGACCTTCAATATCAAAAGTGTTAGCAGAACCAATTCCGACTACTATATTTTTTGTTTGGTACGAGTTTTTGTTAGTAACCACAGTAAACGAAGGAAAAGAGCCTTCAATTTTAATTGCTTTCTCGTTTGCGATTTGTTCAATATGCGGATAAGACGCTGCTAAATCCTGCACACTTTCTGTAAGTAGTTCAGAACCCAGTTTTCCCGGCGTTATTCCATAAGCATTGTAGAAAATTGCCTCTTGTAAAGAAGAGTTTTTCTGATGTGTAAAAATTCCGATTTTTTTGTCGGTAACAAAAGCTTTTTTATTTGCAGATCCTAAGACCAGGGCACAAGACATTCCAGATACGCCTCCGCCGATAATTAAAACGTCAAACATTATATTATCTGCCGTTTGTTTTTTCTTCAATTCTTTTAGAAATTCTAAAAATCAAAAGAATCAATACGGCGCAAAAAGAAGCTGCGATTCCAATAAAAGCTACCATGCTATCACCCTGAAAAGGATTTGAAAAGTCTAATAACGTAATATTAAAAACAATTAAAGCTAATGCTAAAAGCACTAAGATTGAAGTGAAGATTTTCATATTGGTTGTTTATTTTGTCTAAAAATATTAAGTAAAACTTTAATGAAAAAATGTCTTAAAGTTGTATTTTATAAATTTATTGGGGGTAAAAGTATAAAAATAATTGTTAGACAAACAAACCTTTAACATTAGCGGCGAATAATTTAACAGCAATAGCCAAAAGTATAACACCAAATGTCTTACGAACCACACCAAGTCCGTTTTCTCCTAACAAATTTTCAATTTTTTTAGAAGACTTCAAAACGATATAAACCAATATAATATTCAATACAATAGCTGTAATAATATTAATGGTATGAAATTGTGAACGAAGCGAAAGTAAAGTTGTCATAGTTCCCGCTCCGGCAATTAAAGGAAAGGCAAGAGGTACAATAGAAGCAGAACCCGGTTCTTCGTCACGATAAATTCTAATTCCTAAAATCATTTCTAACGCCAAAAAGAACAATACAAATGAACCTGCAACAGCAAACGAATGCACGTCGATACCAATCAGGTTCAATAAGCCTTCTCCAACAAAAAGAAAAACAATCATAATAGCTCCGGCAACAATAGAAGCTTTTTCAGATTCGATGTGTCCGACTTTTGCTCTTAAGTTTACAATAATAGGAATTGAACCAACAATATCAATTACTGCAAAAAGCACCATACTTACTGTAATGATTTCTTTAAAATCGATTTCTAACATATCGCTTTGATTTTAAGGGTTTAAAAACTGCTGCAAAAGTAGATAATAAAGTTAGGTGTTTTTTCGATACGATGTATTTTTGTTATAAAAACATGTTTTATTGGTTAGAAAAGTGATATTTGTAACAATATGTGGTTTAACCGCAAAGATTCGCAAAGAAATTACGCAAAGTTCGCAAGGCTGAAAATTAATAATGCTTTGCTCCTGATAGCTATCGGGATTACGTAATTCCCCTGCGTACTTTGCGGTTAAATATTTACAGTGTTTTATCTCTTTTCTTTGATTATCTTTGCACTTTATAAATTAGAGTATTTTATATCATGTTTCAGTTAGGTAAAACTATTATTTCAGAAGACATTCTGGAAAAAGAATTTGTGTGCAACTTGTCTGCTTGTAAAGGAGCTTGTTGTGTTGATGGAGATGCGGGCGCGCCTTTAAATGAGGCTGAAACTAAAATCTTAGAAGAAATCTATCCGAAGGTAAAACCCTTTTTGCGAAAAGAAGGAATTGAAGCAATCGAAGCGCAGGGAACCTGGGTAACAGGAACAGACGGTGATCTCGAAACGCCGCTTATTGATAATAAAGATTGTGCTTATGTAATTTTTGACGGCAAAACTGCACTTTGTGGTATCGAACAAGCTTATAATGAAGGAATCGTAGATTGGAAAAAACCAGTTTCATGTCATTTATATCCAATTCGGGTAAAAGACTTCACAGAATTTGCCGCGGTTAATTATGACCGATGGGATATTTGTGACGATGCCTGTTCTTTAGGAAAAGAATTAGAAGTTCCGGTTTATAAATTTGTAAAAGAAGCACTGATCCGCCGTTTTGGAGAAGACTGGTATTTGGAGCTCGAAAAAGTAGCTGAAGAACTTAAAAATTCATAAAAAAAGAAGCCTTATTATTAGGCTTTTTTTTGTGCTTTTTTTGACTCAAAAAAATAAAGTTTTGACTCAAAAAAAACTTTTTAAAAGTATTTAAAATTTCTTGCTTTTTATATTAAAAAGTCTATATTTTACAGGGCTTAAAGGTGTGATTGTTGGTTTTAAGCGTTTCATTTACAGTAAATTAGTTATTGTATGAAAAATGTCTCAAAAATTTAACGTTGTTAAAAACTACGTCAGATTGTGAATAAGTTTGGCTTTTATTTTTGGCGTTAAATAACAATCTTTGTAGTCTATTGAATTAGTAAAAAATTCGGTATAAAAATTAAACAAAAATTGTCATGTCTCAAGTAGAACCAATCTTACAAGAAAACAAAAATCGTTTCGTTATTTTTCCTATCAAACATCATGATATTTGGGAATGGTATAAAAAAATGGAAGCTAGTTTCTGGACAGCTGAAGAAATCGATTTGCACCAGGATTTAACAGATTGGAACAACAAACTTAATGATGACGAAAGATATTTCATTAAACATATTTTAGCATTCTTTGCAGCTTCTGACGGAATCGTAAATGAAAATCTTGCTGAGAACTTTGTAAACGAAGTTCAATATGCTGAAGCGAAGTTTTTCTATGGTTTCCAAATTATGATGGAAAACATTCACAGTGAAACTTATTCTTTATTGATTGATACTTATGTGAAAGACGAAGCTGAGAAAACGGAATTGTTTAATGCTTTGGAAGTTTTTCCTGCAATTGCTAAAAAAGGAGAATGGGCTTTAAAATGGATCGAGTCTGATTCATTTGCAGAAAGACTTATTGCTTTTGCAGCAGTTGAAGGTATTTTCTTCTCTGGTGCCTTCTGTTCAATTTATTGGTTGAAAAAACGCGGCCTAATGCCGGGTTTAACATTCTCTAATGAATTGATTTCTCGTGATGAAGGCGTACATTGTGATTTTGCAGTTCACCTGCACAATCACCATTTGGTAAACAAAGTGCCAAAAGAAAGAATCAAAGAAATTATTGTTGATGCATTGGATATCGAAAGACAGTTTGTAACTGAATCTCTTCCGGTAAGTTTAATTGGTATGAATGCTGGTTTAATGACACAGTATTTAGAGTTTGTTGCCGATAGACTTTTGGTTGAATTAGGATGCGAACGTGTTTACGGATCAGCGAATCCATTTGATTTCATGGACATGATTTCTCTTCAGGGAAAAACTAATTTCTTTGAAAAACGTGTTGCAGAGTATCAAAAATCTGGTGTGATGAACACAGACAGCGATGCTCAGAAAATTTCATTCGATGCAGATTTTTAGACAACGAAAAAAACTTTTAGTGTCTATCTTCTAGAGATACTAAAAAAGATTACAGATTATTTTTTTAAGGTTGAATCTCTTTCCCCAAGTCGCAGGTTCAATAGCAATTTTTGACGTATTTAAATTCGATTTTCGAATTTGAAACAGCTAACTATTGAGAATTTGGTAATTCTCTAAAATTAATTTAAAAACACGCAATGTTTAGGTGCTAGGATTCGTTTTCTAGTTACTTTCATTTTTTCAATAACTATAAAAGGTAAGCTTATGTATGTAGTAAAAAGAGATGGCCACAGAGAGCCCGTAATGTTTGATAAGATTACAGAAAGAATCAAAAAATTGTGCTACGGCTTGAACGAGCTTGTAGATCCGGTAAAGGTAGCGATGAGAGTTATCGAAGGATTGTATGATGGAGTTTCGACTTCTGAATTGGATAATCTTGCGGCAGAAACTGCAGCATCTATGACAATTGCCCATCCGGATTATGCACAATTAGCGGCGCGTGTGGCAATTTCAAATTTACACTCTAATACAAAAAAATCTTTCTCAGAAACGATGAAAGATATGTATAACTATGTAAACCCAAGAAACGGTCAGGATGCACCGTTAATTGCTGATGATGTTTACAAAGTTATTCAGGAAAATGCTGCCTTTTTAGATTCTCACATTATTTACACAAGAGATTTTAATTACGATTACTTTGGTTTCAAAACTTTAGAGCGTTCTTATCTTCTTAAAATAAACGGAAAAATCGTAGAACGTCCGCAGCACATGTTAATGCGTGTTTCTGTTGGTATTCACTTAGACGATTTAAAATCGGTTATTGAAACTTACGATTTAATGTCTAAAAAGTTCTTTACGCATGCAACGCCAACGTTGTTCAATGCAGGAACGCCAAAACCTCAAATGTCTTCTTGTTTCCTTTTGGCTATGCAGGATGATAGTATTGACGGAATTTACGATACATTAAAACAAACAGCAAAAATCTCGCAGTCAGCGGGAGGAATTGGGCTTTCTATTCATAACGTGCGTGCGACAGGATCTTACATTCGCGGTACAAACGGAACTTCAAATGGGATTGTTCCAATGTTAAGAGTGTTCAACGATACAGCTCGTTACGTAGATCAAGGTGGTGGAAAACGTAAAGGAAGTTTTGCGATTTATATCGAAACCTGGCATGCTGATATTTTCGATTTCTTAGATTTAAAGAAAAATACAGGAAAAGAAGAAATGCGTGCGAGAGATTTATTCTTCGCAATGTGGACTTCAGATTTATTCATGAAACGTGTTCAGGAAGATTCAACTTGGACTTTAATGTGTCCTAACGAATGTCCGGGATTATATGATGTTTACGGAGATGAATTTGAAGCATTGTATACGGATTATGAATTTAGAGGAAAAGGAAGAAAAACAATCCGCGCTCGTGAGTTATGGGAAAAAATCCTTGAATCTCAAATCGAGACAGGAACACCATATATGTTGTACAAAGATGCAGCAAACCGTAAATCGAACCACAAGAATTTAGGAACAATCCGTTCTTCTAACTTGTGTACAGAGATTATGGAGTTTACATCTAAAGATGAAATCGCAGTTTGTAACTTGGCTTCTATTTCATTACCAATGTTTATTGATAACGGAGAATTCGATCACCAGGCACTTTACAATGTTACAAAACGTGTAACTCGTAACTTGAACAAAGTAATCGACAGAAACTACTACCCAGTAAAAGAAGCTGAAAATTCTAACATGCGTCACCGTCCGGTTGGTTTAGGTGTGCAAGGTTTAGCAGATGCTTTCATTATGCTGCGTATGCCGTTTACAAGCGATGAAGCTAAAAAATTAAACCAGGAGATTTTCGAAACTTTATACTTCGCTGCTGTAACCGCTTCTATGGAAATGGCAAAAGAAGAAGGACCATATTCAACTTTTGAAGGTTCGCCAATGTCACAAGGAGAATTCCAATACAATATGTGGGGAATGAAAGATGAAGAATTATCAGGCCGTTGGGACTGGGCTTCATTAAGAAAAGAAGTTGTAGAGCATGGAGTTCGTAACTCATTGTTAGTTGCGCCAATGCCAACTGCATCGACTTCTCAAATTCTTGGCAACAACGAAGCTTTTGAACCCTATACATCAAACATTTACACACGTCGTGTATTGTCTGGAGAATTTATCGTAGTAAACAAGCACTTACTAGAAGACTTAGTAAAACTTGGTTTATGGAACGAAGATTTGAAACAAGAAATTATGCGTCATAACGGATCTGTTCAAAACATTGATAAGATTCCACAAGACTTAAAAGATCTTTATAAAACAGTTTGGGAAATGTCGATGAAAGATATTATCGATATGTCTCGTCAAAGAGGATACTTTATTGACCAGTCTCAATCGCTAAACTTGTTCATGCAGGATGCAAACTATTCTAAACTAACGTCAATGCACTTCTATGCTTGGCAGTCAGGGTTAAAAACAGGAATGTATTACCTAAGAACAAAAGCGGCTGTAGATGCGATTAAATTCACATTAAATAACGATAAAAAAGAAGAAACAGCACCATCTTTAGTTCAGGAAACTGAAGCAATAAGCGTTGAGGATTATAAAGCGATGCTTTTAAAAGCACAAGCAGCAGATCCTGAGGATTGTGAAATGTGTGGGTCTTAATGATTTTAGAATTTAGATCTGAGATTTTAGATTTTTTAATTGATATATGAAAAGCAGTTGTCGTAATGATGACTGCTTTTTTGTTATAGCTTTTTGTTCAAACATAGCCCGTGGTTTCAACCACGGGAACACAAAGTATTTCCCCAATCCGTTTCCCATGGTTGAAACCAGGCGGTATATGGATCATGATTGTTTAATATCTCTAAATTTCCAGTTGTAATTAGTGCCGAAGACTTTTTCAAAACTTAATGTCTTAGTAGCTCTAATGTTTAAAGAGCTATACCTGCAATTGTAAATCTCAAACCAGTTATATTGGCTTCATTTATTGTGTTAATAAATTTCTGTGTACAAAAATAAAATGAGCTAAATTTTTTGTCTCGAAAAAAATCTTTATTACCAATGTTTTCTAGTTTAAATCTTATAGTGCCATTTTTGAATGAATTAATAAGGTTTTCTTGTGAGAGTCCTTCATATTCAATAGTATTAACTGATTTAATTATATTAGCAACATAAAAGAAATTAATAAGCTCAGGAGTATTAATTTCTAAATATTCAATACTGTTTTCAGAGAGCTTTGTGAAAATGTCTTTACAGCTTTTTTCAATAATTAATACTCCTGGGTAGTAGCAACTAGCTTTGAAATCAGTTTTTCGTTTGTCAGTTTTCTTTCTCGGGTCTTTAAACAAAGTATAATCGCAAGGTTTCCATTCCTTAATTAAGGATGTGCCATCAGTACTTACTAATCCGTCGTCATTATGTGGTAGTAAAAACCTATAATTTTCATAATCAGAACCAATTTTATAAATATTCATTTTCCAAAGTTTTGTAATATTCATTTTGGTGTAAATTTAAATTTATTAGGGAGGAAAAAAAGGCCTTAGAAGGTTTTAGAATAATAAATTAAGACATTTTATCCATGTTTTAAAAGCAAATAAATTTCATTGTTAGGTTTCATTATAATATCCCCAAAAAACCTGCGTTCTAATTATTGCCAAAGACTTTTCAAAACTCATCACTTAGTAACTAAGTATCTCAGAATCTTTTAAAATTAAACCTTTAAAAGAAAGTCGAGTCTTATTGTAATAATTTCTGAACGATGAAAAAAAGCAGTCTTTGGTCCTTACGATTAGGTTTTTCAGGAAAACAAACTTCAAAAATTGAAAAACTCGGCTTAGAAAAATTTCTAAAGCAATCTTATAATTCAAAATTTGATACAACACTTCCAGACTTTCTGCAAGATCAGCCTAAAACCACTTTAGAGTTGAAACAAGTTCGGGAAATAATCAAAACTTCAGAACCCGAAGTCAAAAAGGAAATTCAGAAAAAAGAAAATCAAGCAACTGCCGAATTCAAAAAATGGTGGATTGCCAAAATGCGCACGGATGAATTGCCGCTTCGCGAAAACATGGTTTGTTTTTGGCACAATCATTTTGTTTCCACTTCTCAAAAAGTAAAAATCAATTACTGGATTTATCAGCACAATATGATTTTGCGCGAAAATGCTTTTGGCAATTTTAAAGAATTAACCAAGCAGATTCTAAAATCGAATGCAATGGTTCGATATCTCGATAATGGCGATAATAAAAAAGGAAAAGTAAACGAAAACCTAAGCCGTGAATTACTCGAATTATTCACAATTGGAATTGGAAATTATACAGAAGATGATATAAAAAACGGTGCAAAAGCTTTGGCAGGTTTAAATGTTGGTGATGAAGGTGCCGTTTATAGAAAAAATATTGAAGACAACAGCGATAAAATTTACTTCGGGAAAACCGGAAACTGGAAAGCAGATGACTTGGTCGATATTATTTTCGAACAAAAGAACATTCCGTATCTCATTACCCGAAAAATTTTGAAATGGTTTATTTATGATAATCCGCCCGAAGATTTGGTGGTTTATTACGGAGATTATTTCCGAAAGCAAAAGTTTGAAATTGAACCTTTATTAACTAAAATTTTTACCGAAGAATTTAAAAAAGAGAATTCAGGGAATAAAATCAAAAATCCACTGGTTTATATTTTACAGCTATGTGATGAATTGCAGTTGGAGAATGTTAACGACGCTGCAATTATGGCGTTTATAAAACAGCAGGGAATGGATTTGTACAATCAGGTAAATGTAAAAGGCTGGGATGGCGGAAATTCATGGCTCACTTCGCAGATTTATCTCCAAAGAAATAATACAGCCGATTTATTATGCAGTGGAAAAAGTCTGAATCGAAAGGTTTTGAAAACGATGATGAACGGAGTTGAAAAAGAAAAATCAGAATATGAAAAAACTGCTGTAAAAGTCAATTTTGATTCAGAAGGAAATAACAAAACCATTATTTCTGAATTATCAGACCGGTTATTATTTGTCGTCAGTGATTCGGCTCAGAAAGACATGGAAAATCTTTTGAAATACGATTTTGATCCCAAAGATCCACACGCCGATTTTGCTGTCGTCAGACTTTTTAATTACATCACTAAACTTCCCGAATATCAATTAATCTAAAAAGCAGTAATCATGAACAGAAGAAATTTTCTAACACTGACAGGAACTTTTACAGGCGGATTACTTGTGCTTCCTGATTTTTTGCATGCTTTTGGTTCTCAAAATAATTTAGTTGTTGGGGAACAATGTGTCGTTTTTATACAGTTGAATGGCGGAAACGATGGTTTAAATACTTTTATTCCGTACGATGATCCATTGTATTACGATTTACGAACCAAGATTGCTTTAAATAAAGATTTGGTTGTTGGTAAGAATAAAGGAATGGCATTTCATCCTTCGTTAAAAGATTTTGCCCAAATGCAGCAAAACGGAGATTTAACCGTGATTCAAAACGTAGGTTATCCAGAACCAATTCGTTCGCATTTTAGAAGTCAGGAAATCTGGCAGACGGCAACCGATTCTAATAAATATATGAATGAAGGCTGGCTCGGGAGATTTCTGGATTTGCAATGCAATGGACATCAAGCGACAGCCGGAATCAATTTAGATTCGATTGATAATTTAGCTTTAAAAGGAGTAGAGCCTAATTTTATAACCATAAAAGATCCGGATCGTTTTAAAGTAAAATCAAAAGAAGAAAATGTGACTTTGTCTCAAAATCCGCATTTGGATTTTGTTCGAAAAATCGCCAATTCAGTTACCGAAGGTTCAGATGAAATTCAGAAAGCTTTAGCAAAATCAAAAACGGAAATCAGTTATCCAAAAACTGAATTATCCAAAAACCTGGAATGGATTGCCCGATTGATAAAAGGAAACCTAAACTCGAAAGTGTATTACACATCGCTCAACGGATTTGATACACATGATAATCAGCTTGCGATTCATGAACGAAAATTGACTGATTTAAATGATTCATTGTATAGTTTTTATTCTGATTTAAAACAGTCACAATTATTACAAAATGTAACAGTTGTAGTCTTCTCCGAATTCGGGCGACGAGTAAAAGACAACGGCAACGGAACAGATCACGGAACTGCCGCGCCAATGTTTATAATAGGAGGAAACAACAAAGGAACAATTTTAGGAAAAAATCCAAATCTGGCAGACTTAGATAACGGCGATTTAAAATATGAAATTGATTTTAGAAGTGTGTACGCTTCTTTATTAAAAGAAAAAATGAACTTCGATTATTCTAAAATTGGAATTGCAAATAAACCAGTTTCGGGATTGTTTGGATAACCGTAATCTTGTCATTTCGAGAAACGAGAAATGACAAAAACGGGAGGTTAATATTGATTATTGAATTAAATAACCGGAATAATTTGTGTGAATTTGTGTAATTCGGGGCGAAAAAAACTTAGCGACTTAGCATCTCAGTACCTCAGAGCCTTCTAAAAAGCTATTGTATATATCTCATTTTAAGCTGATTTTTTTATATTATCATACAAAACCTGCTAAATTTGTTAAGAAATCCTTTTTTGTTTCATAAAATGCAATCTTTTTTTTGGTGCACTAAAAATAATTTATACATTCGCAGAGAATTTAAAAAATAACACAAACAAAATGGCAACTAACCGTTTTTATTTTAGCAACAATTTTTATTTCTTCTTTAGTAGAAGTCAGGATTGTGCTATGGTTATTTGAGAAAAATTTTAAGACAAATAAAACTAATATACAATCCTGATGCAAATCAGGATTTTTTTTTGACTATATGACAACGAAAATTGCAATACAAGGTATTAAAGGATCATTTCATCATCAGGTTGTAAAAGAGTATTTCTCTGAAAATGTGGATATTGATGAGTGTTTGTCTTTTGAAGAATTGATCGACAGCCTTATTGCCGGAAAATCTGATCAGGCTGTTATGGCGATCGAAAATTCAATTGCAGGGCCGATTATCCCGAATTATGCATTGATTGACAAGAACAATCTGCACATAATTGGAGAGCATTATTTAAACATTCAGCAGAATTTAATGGCTTTAAAAGGTCAGAAAATTGAAGATATAAAAGAAGTTCATTCGCACCCAATGGCACTTTTGCAGTGTATGGATTTCCTGAAACAATATCCAAATATCAAATTGATTGAGGATAAAGATACAGCCGAAACGGCAAGAAGAATTCAGGAAAAGCAGTTAACCGGAATTGCAGCAATTGCAAGTGTAACAGCTTCTGAAATGTACGATCTTGATATTATAGCGTCATCGATTCAAACGATCAAAAACAATATGACTCGTTTCGTAATCATTAAAAAGCAAAATTCATTTTTGCCGGAAAGCGAAATCAACAGAGCGTCAATCAAATTTGAATTGGATCACAAAAGAGGAAGCTTAGCAGCGGTTTTAAATGTAATGAGCGACTGCAAACTGAATTTGACAAAAATCCAGTCGCTTCCAAAAATTGAAACACCTTGGAAATATTCATTCTTCGTAGATGTAACATTTGAGAAATACGAAGATTTTGCAAAAGCCAAAGCATTATTAAATATAATGGCAGAATATTTTAAAGTATTGGGAGAATATAAAAATACCAGACCTTAAGTCTTAAAGTTGGAAAGTCGAAAGTCAAAAATAGAAAAAGCATAAAGCTACGGCCTAAAGCCTAAAGCAAAATATAAAGCAATAAAAAATGATTACAACAGCAAAACGATTAGACACAGTTGAAGAATACTACTTCTCATCAAAACTGAGAGAAGTGAGACAGCTGATGTCTGAAGGAAAATCGATCATCAATATGGGAATTGGAAGCCCTGATTTGAGTCCGTCAAAAGCAGTAATTGAAGCAGTCGCTGCAGCAATTCAAGACGAAAACGGGCATGGTTATCAAAGCTATCAGGGATTACCAGAAATGAGACAGGCGATGGCAGATTTTTATCGTGATCAGTTTGGTGTTGAAGTGAATCCGAATAATGAGATTTTACCTCTTATGGGTTCGAAAGAAGGAATTATGCACATTTCGTTAGCATTTTTAAATGAAGGCGATCACGTTTTAATTCCGAATCCAGGTTATCCAACTTATACTTCGGTAACCAATTTGGTTCAGGCAGTTCCGGTTTATTATGATTTAAAAGAAGAAAACGGATGGGAACCAGATTTTGAAGCTTTAGAAAAATTGGATCTTTCGAAAGTAAAAATTATGTGGCTGGGTTATCCGCACATGCCGACAGGAGCTAGAGGAAGTTTAGCGTTATTTGAAAAATTGGTTGCTTTTGCTAAAAAACACAACATATTATTGATTAATGATAATCCGTATAGTTTTGTTTTGAATGATAATCCGATGAGTTTATTGCAAGTTGAAGGAGCAAAAGATGTGGCTTTAGAATTAAACTCTTTAAGTAAAACATTCAATATGGCGGGCTGGAGAGTCGGAATGGTTTTAGGAAATCCTGAAATTATCGATGCAGTCCTAAAAGTAAAAAGCAACATGGACAGCGGGATGTATTACGGAATTCAAAAAGGTGCAATTGCGGCTTTAAAATGTGATAAATCTTGGTTCGAAGACCAAAACAAAATTTACAGACGCCGTAGAGAATTAACAGAAAAACTGGCAGAAAAATTAAACTGCAAAGTGTCTAAAGAAGGAGTTGGACTTTTTGTTTGGGCAAAATTGCCAGAAGGAATCGAATCAGCAGAAAAGTTCATTGACGAAATATTATATGAGAAGCATATTTTCATTACACCGGGAACCATTTTTGGAAGTAACGGCGAAGGTTATATCAGATTCTCATTGTGTGTAAAAGAAGAAAAAGTACAAGAAGCGATAGACCGATTTTAGGAATTGTAGATATCAGATTTTAGATTTTAGATTGTCAGGCTGAGCGAAGTCGAAGCCCGCGTTCCAATTGGAAAGCCCTTCGACTTTGCTCAGGGTGACAATAAAAAACCAAGATTTGAAAATTAAAGAAATAGTATGAAAGTATACGTAATAGGAATAGGATTAATAGGCGGTTCGATGGTGCTGGACATCAAAGACCAACATCCTGATTCGACAATTTTGGGAATCGATAATAACGAAAAGCATTTGCAGGAAGCCATTGATTTAGGTGTTGTCGATCAGGCAGGAAGTTTTGAAGATTTGGCTGAAGCTGATTTTGTAATTGTTTCGGTTCCTGTGGATGTTGCCTTAACGGTTCTGCCAAAAGTTTTGGATTTAGTTGGTGATAAAACCATTGTTTTTGAAGTAGGATCGACTAAAAAACCAATTTGTGAAGCAGTAGCAAGTCATCCGAAAAGAAGAAATTTTATTGCCACGCATCCGATAGCGGGAACGGAGTTTTCAGGACCTTCGGCGGCAATAAGAGGTTTGTTTAAAGGAAAAACAAACATTATCTGTGAAGTGGAAAAAACCACTTTTAAATTGCAGGAAAAGGCATTAAAGCTTTTCAGCGAAATAGGAATGAGGATTCGATATATGGACCCGGTTTCGCACGACAAACACATTGCTTATGTTTCGCATCTATCGCACATTAGTTCGTTTATGCTTGGGAAAACGGTAATGAATAAAGAAAAAGACGAACAGGATATTTTTGATATGGCAGGAAGTGGATTTGAAAGCACCGTTCGTTTGGCAAAAAGTTCACCAGCCATGTGGACGCCAATTTTTAAGCAGAATAAAGAACACGTTTTAGAAACTTTAGAAGCTTATATTTCAAATCTCAGTCGGTTTAGGGATTTGTTGAAAGAAGAAGATTACAACGCCATTTTTGAAGAAATGGAAAGCACAAATAAAATAAAAGAAATATTAAACGGATTAATTAAAAAGTAAAAACTATAATAAAATGGAAAATAAGAAAGAAATGAGAAAGTGGTTAGAAGATTTCAATTTAAATCACCCACTTGTGATTGCTGGACCTTGTAGTGCAGAAACAGAGGATCAGGTTTTAAAAATCGCTCATGAATTAAAAGATTCAAAAGTTAGTGTATTCAGAGCTGGAATCTGGAAACCAAGAACTCGTCCAGGAGGATTTGAAGGTGTTGGAGAAATTGGATTAAAATGGTTACAAAAAGCAAAAGCTGAAACTGGTTTGTTAATGGGTACTGAAGTTGCAACTGCAGCGCACTGTAAACTAGCTTTAGAGCACGATATCGACGTATTATGGGTTGGTGCTCGTACAACTGCAAACCCTTTCGCAGTTCAGGAAATTGCTGATACTTTAAAAGGAACTGATAAAATCGTTTTGGTTAAAAACCCTGTAAACCCGGATTTAGCTTTATGGTTAGGTGGTGTTGAGCGTTTACACATGGCTGGAATCGAGAAATTAGGAGTTATTCACAGAGGTTTTTCTACTTACGAAAAAACAAAATACAGAAACATTCCAGAATGGCAGATTGCTATCGAATTACAAAATAAATTCCCTGATTTACCATTAATCATCGATCCATCTCACATTACTGGAGATCGTAAAATGATTTTCGAAGTAACTCAAGAGGCTTTAGATTTGAATTACGATGGTATGATTATCGAAACTCACATCGATCCAGACAATGCTTGGTCTGATGCTGCACAGCAAGTTACTCCAGATGCTTTGAAACAAATCATTAAAGATTTGACTATCAGAAAAACAGATGATACTACAGATGAGTACAGCCAAAAAATGACTAAACTAAGAGCTAACATCGACGTACTTGATACTAACTTATTAGAGCTTTTAGGAAAACGTATGAAAGTGGCTGACGAAATTGGTCAGGTGAAAAAAGATGCAAACGTTGCGATTCTTCAAAACAATCGTTGGAATGAAATCTTAGGAAAAATGATTTTAGAAGGTGAGAAAAAAGGGCTTACTGAAGAGTTTGTTTTAAGAATGTTTAAAGCAATTCACCAGGAAAGTATTGGTCACCAAGAGAAAATTTTCAACGCATAATTTTCTTTAAATTATATAAGTGATATAAGTTAATTTGAGTTTATTCTAAATTTTGACCTTGAGTTTTCTTATATCACGATTTTAAAAATAGATTGTTTTTTTAAAATCCCTGTTGTTTTGAAAGAAGCAGCGGGGATTTTTGTTTTTTATAATATAACCCGTGGTTTCAATCGTGGGCTATGTTTAAAATTATTCATTTATCTTTGCGAAGATTTAGGTTTTGAATTTAAAATCTGAAATCAGCAATCTAAAATTAAAGAATGACAGGAACCGTATACAAATCTACAGGAAGCTGGTACACCGTAAAATCTGAAAAAGGAGATTTTGTGGAATGCCGTATGAAAGGGAAATTCAGAATTAAAGGTATCAAAAGTACCAATCCTATTGCTGTAGGCGATATTGTCGATTATGAATTAGATGAAACTTCAGATGCTGTTACCGGTACGATTCATACGATTCATGAACGAAAAAACTATATCGTTCGTAAATCGGTAAACTTGTCTAAGCAGATTCATATTATTGCTTCAAACATCGATCAGGTTTTTTTACTGGTTACAATTGATAATCCGCCGACTACTACCAGTTTTATTGACCGTTTTCTGGTTACAGCCGAAGCTTACGGAATTGAAGCGATTCTGATTTTTAATAAAATCGATACTTTAAACGAACAAACATTAGACGATCAGCTTTACTTACAGCATATTTATACCGAAATTGGATATAAATGCCTCCGAATTTCATCAACAGAAAATAAAGGAGTTGACAAACTGAAAGAAATGATGGTTGGTAAAGTAAGTATGTTCTCTGGACATTCGGGAGTTGGAAAATCAACTTTGGTAAACGCAATGGAACCAAGTCTTCATTTAAAAACTTCAGTTATTTCAGAGCAAAGCAAACAAGGGCAGCACACAACTACTTTTGCCGAAATGTATGATTTGTCTTTTGATGCCCGAATTATTGATACTCCGGGAATTAAAGGTTTTGGAATTGTAGATATGGAGCCAACTGAAATCAGCGGTTATTTTCCGGAATTCTTCAAATTAAAAGATCAATGCAAGTTTAATAATTGTCTTCATAAAGAAGAACCTCATTGCGCCATAAAAGCAGCTTTAGAAAAAGATGAAATCGCTTGGTCGCGTTACAACAGTTATCTTAAAATATTAGAAGGCGATGAAGAACATTACCGTACCGATATTTATGGAGAAGATCGTGCAGCAAGTGATGAAACGAGAAAATAAATTTTGTCAAAAGTCAAAAGTCGAAAGTCTTAAAGTTTTTTACAAACATGCGAGGCCTTTGACTTTTGACTTTCGACTTTCAGACTTAAATAAATGAGAGTAATTATTCAAAGAGTTTCCCAAGCATCAGTAACAGTTGAGGGTCAAAAAACAGCAGATATTCAAAAAGGATTATTAGTTTTAGTCGGAATTGAAGATGCCGATACTCAGGAAGATATAGACTGGCTTACTGGTAAAATCATAAAAATGCGAATCTTTGGAGACGAAAATGATGTTATGAACTGCTCAGTTCAGGATGTCGATGGCGATATTATTGTAGTCAGCCAATTTACACTTCATGCATCTACAAAAAAAGGAAATCGTCCTTCTTATATAAAAGCAGCCAAACCAGATTTTGCAATTCCAATGTATGAGAACTTTGTAAAATCTCTGGAAAAAGAGTTTGGAAAGAAAATACAAACGGGAATTTTTGGTGCCGATATGAAAGTAAATCTTCTTAACGATGGTCCTGTAACAATTGTTATGGACAGCAAGAATAGGGAATAAAAAAATGTTAAGGATTTCTAAAAATAATATATATTTGACGAAATTACTTACTAATGAAAAGCCCTTTTTTTGCGTTATTTTTCTCTTTAATTACTTATGTTTCAAATGCTCAAAAAGGCGAATATTCTGCACTTTCTATATCTGATAGTTTAAAAGATAATGCGAATGCTGTTGTGCGTTTAGATCAAATGGATATTTCGATTTCTTCGCAGCGAAGCATGAATATTAAAACGCATCGAGTTGTAACAGTTTTTAATCAAAATGGACTTGAACACATTGAAGCTTATCAGCATTATGACAAATCTACTACATTAAAAAATATAGAAGCTGTTGTTTATGATTTGCTTGGCAATGAAATCAAAAAAATAAAACGAAAAGATTTTAAAGACGAAAGCGCGGTAAGCGGCAGTACGCTTTTTTCAGATAACCGTATACTATACTTAGATTATACGCCTATTTCCTATCCCTTTACAATTGTTTATAATAGTGAAATTGAAAGTTCAAATACAGCTTTTATACCACGATGGTATTTTTTAGGAGATTACAATGTCAGCATACAAAAAAGTATTCTCAATATATCTTTTCCAAACGACTTAGGTTTTAAAAAGAAAGAATTTCAGTTTTCTGATTTCAATATAAAAAAAACTATCGATACAGATACAAAACTAAGTTATACAGCCAGTAACATTCAGGCCAGAAAACTAGAAGATTATAGTCCTTCAGCGGGAGATCTTTTCCCAAAAGTAATGATGGGATTAGAGAAGTTTCATCTGGAAGGTGTTGATGGTACGGCAACAACCTGGGAAGCATTTGGTAAATGGTATGGAGATAAAATTTTAAGCGGAACAACGGTTTTACCCGAAGAAACCAAAGAAAGAATAAAAACGCTGGTTGGTGACGAAAAAGACCCAATAAAAAAAGCTAGAATTATTTACGACTATGTACAAAAAAAATCCAGATACGTAAATATTGCAATAGGAATTGGAGGCTGGAAACCAATGCTTGCGTCAGACGTAGATCGTTTAGGTTATGGAGACTGTAAAGCATTGACAAATTATACAAAAGCACTTTTGCAAGTTGTTGATGTTCCTTCATATAATACTATTTTATATGGTGGTCGTTATAAATCTAATATTCAGTCTGATTTTGTTTCAATGCAGGGTAATCACATGATTCTTGCAGTTCCAAATGAAAATAATTATATCTGGCTGGAATGCACGAGCCAGGACGATCCGTTTGGTTATCAGGGAACTTTTACTGATGACAGAGATGTTCTGGTAGTGAAACCTGAAGGAGGAGAAATTGTGCGAACCAAAATTTATGAGGATAAGGAAAATACCCAAAATGGTAAAGGAAATTATACTATTGATGAAAATGGAAATTTTTCCGGAACAATTTCAATAGCTTCGCAAGGATCGCAATACAGTTCAAAAGCCAATCTCGAAAATATACTTCCTACAGAAAAAGAAGCACATTATAAAAGCTACTGGAGTAATATAAACAATATTAAACTGGGAAAAATAAGTTTTGTGAATGATAAAGAAAATGTCAAATTTTTAGAAGATGTCCAGCTTACGGCTCTTAACTACGGTTTAATTTCAGGAAACAAAATGATTTTTACGGTAGATGCTTTCAATCAAAACTCCGAAAATGTAAAACGAATCCGTAACCGTAAAACTCCATTTCAAATTCAGCGCGGTTATTTTGATACAGACGAAATTGAAATCAATCTTCCTGCGGGTTTTTCTATTGAATTTCTGCCGCAAAATGTTGAATTGAAAGGCAAATTCGGAGAATACAAAACAGAAATTATTAAAAAGGATAATAACAAACTTACTTATAAACGCTCCATGTTTTTAAGCAAAGGGAAATATTCAAATAAAGAATATGATGAATACCGACTTTTTATAGAACAGATTTCAAAAAATGACAATTCAAAAATCATATTGACCAAAAACTAACCATAACCAAAATCCAAAAACATGAAAATTACCAGATTATTCATTTTTTTATTCCTGTTATTTTCAGCTTCAAAAATAGAAGCTCAGGAATTTAAATTAGGAAAAGTTTCAATTGCAGAATTGGAACAAAAAGTACACCCAAAAGACTCATCCGCAGCAGCGGCAATTTTGTATAAAAGAGGAAAATCGAGAATTGAATACAATGACAGCGACGGATTCTTTTTACTTACGGAAGTTGAAACCCGTATAAAAATATATAAAAAAGAAGGGTATGATTGGGCGAATCAAAGTGTTACTTATTACAGCGTAAAAAATGAGTCAAGGGAAACAGTTAGCATTTCAGATGTTGTGACTTATAATTTAGTAAACGGAAAGATTGAAAAAACTAAATTAAAAAGTGACGGTGAATTTAATGAAGAGGTAAATAAGTATAGGTCAAGAAAAAAAATCTCAATGCCTAATGTAAAGGAAGGTTCTGTTTTAGAATTTAAATATACAGTAAGAACGCTTAATATATCAATGATGCGAGATTGGAAATTTCAATCTAGTATTCCTGTTGACTATTCTGAATATACAACTTATATCCCTGAGTATTATACTTTTAATTCTATGCAAAAAGGATATGTTTTTCCGAAAGTGGCAACGGTTAAAAATTCTAAATCAATAACTTCACTAAACAGAGAAAGGACTTTAGGACCTGGACATGTGTCTAAAACTACATTTTCTGCAGATAAAGTCGATTACATGGAAACACAAACGAGCTATCTTGCTGAAAATATTCCAGCGCTTAAAGATGAATTGTATGTTAACAATATAGATAACTATACGGCTAGTGTAGAACACGAATTATCAATAGTTAAACCATTTAATCAGCCTTTAAAGATGTATTCTGCAGATTGGAATTCTGTAGTTAAAACGATTTACGATTATGACGATTTTGGTCCTGAATTAAATAAAACCGGTTATTTTGAAAATGATTTAAAAACCGTATTAGCGGGATTAAACACTGCCGAAGAAAAAATACCAGCTATTTTAAGTTATGTGAAATCAAAAGTAAAATGGGACGAATATTACGGTTACAGCTGTGATAAAGGAGTTCGAAAAGCATATCAGGAAGGAACAGGAAATGTAGCAGAAATTAATTTAATGCTGACTGCCATGCTACGATATGCCGGGCTTACAGCAAATCCTGTTTTATTAAGTACGCGTTCAAACGGAATTCCCTTATTTCCTAACAGAACAGCTTTTAATTATGTTGTAGCCGCTGTAGAAACTTCAACTGGAAATGTTTTGCTTGATGGAACAGATCGATTTTCAACCCCTAATATTTTACCGTTACGAACATTAAATTGGAACGGAAGATTGATACGTAAAGATGGAAGTTCAGAAGAAGTGAATTTAATGCCTCAAAAAGTTTCTGCAGATAATATTTTTATGAATTATACTATTGCTGCAGATGGAAAAGTGACAGGAAAAACCAGAAGACAGTATACAGATTATAATGCATTAGTAACCCGAGGTAATATTTCAGGTTTTAAAGAAGAAGAATATCTGGAAAAGTTAGAAAATCAATATAATAAAATAGAAATTAATGAATATTCTAAGGCTAATGAAAAAGATTTTCTACAGCCAATTATAGAAACGTATTCATTTTCAGGAAATAACTTGTGTGAATTAATAGGCGAAAAAATTTATATAAGCCCAATGCTGTTTTTTACAGAAAATAAAAACCCATTTACACAAGAGGTTAGAGAATATCCGGTAGATTTTAGCTACCCATTTGCTGATAAATACAATATTACAATTCAAATACCAGATGGTTTTACAGTAGAAACATTGCCAGCTCCTGCAGCCGTTACTATGGAAGATAATTTAGGAACATTTAAATTCAATATTGCCTCAAACGGTAATACCCTGCAGTTAGCAATTTTACATCAAATAAATCAGGCAATTGTATCAGCAGAAAAATATGATATGCTGAAAGAGTATTACAAAGCCATGATTGCGAAAGAAACTGAAAAAATTGTATTAAAAAAAATATAGCAGGATTAAGTTTGCCTTATTTTTGTTCAAAAATAGAATCATGGATTTGAAAAATGCACAACTAGACGTTGATACCTGGATAAAAGAACACGGAGTTCGTTACTTTAACGAGTTAACAAATATGGCGCAGCTTACAGAAGAAGTAGGCGAAGTTGCCAGAATTATAGCACGTCGTTACGGTGAACAATCTGAAAAAGAAAGTGATAAAAACAAAGATTTAGG
Source organism: Flavobacterium johnsoniae UW101 (assembly GCF_000016645.1). Taxonomy (NCBI): domain Bacteria; kingdom Pseudomonadati; phylum Bacteroidota; class Flavobacteriia; order Flavobacteriales; family Flavobacteriaceae; genus Flavobacterium; species Flavobacterium johnsoniae. The sequence goes on along the minus strand of NC_009441.1, from coordinate 537,331 downwards.
CGAAGAACTAGCCGATGTTGTTTTTGTAGTTCTTTGTCTGGCAAATCAAACGGGAATCGATTTGCAGGCTGCTTTTGATAAAAAAATGGACTTAAAATCGGTTAGAGATAAAGATCGTCACAAAAACAACGATAAATTGAAATAATTGTGAAATATCACTCATAAGTTTTGAATTATGAGTTTTGAATTTTGAATTATGAATGGGGAGTGGTAAATTGCGGAGCTGAATTAGGTTTCTAATCATTCATAATTCAAAATTCACAACTTACAATAAAAAAAATGAATTTAAAATTAACGACGAACTCACCATTCACCATTGATGATTCGCAGCTAAATATTACAGGTTCTAAAAGTGAAACCAACCGTTTATTACTTTTAAAAGCTTTGTTTCCAAATATTACTTTAGCCAACACTTCAAACTCAGATGACAGCGAAGTAATGCAGAAAGCACTTACTGGGAATGATGAAATTGTAGACATTCACCACGCCGGAACTGCAATGCGTTTCTTAACCGCTTACTTTGCTGTAAACGAAGGCAGAGAAGTAGTAATGACAGGATCAAGCAGAATGCAGGAGCGTCCAATCAAAATTTTGGTTGATACTTTAAGACAATTGGGAGTTGAAATCTCATACGAAAAAGAAGAAGGTTATCCGCCAATCAGAATCAAAGGAAAAAAAGTAACAGCTTCAAAAGTAACATTGGCGGCAAATGTGAGCAGTCAGTATATTTCGGCACTTTTATTAGTGGCTTCAAAATTAGAAAATGGTTTAGAGCTGACTTTAGAAGGTGAAATTACTTCAATTCCGTACATCAAAATGACTTTGGCTCTGCTAAAAGATTTAGATATAAAAACAAGTTTTGAAGGAAATGTAATTAAAGTTTTTCCAAAGGAATCTGTTGAATCAAAAGAAATGGTTGTAGAATCTGATTGGAGTTCGGCTTCTTATTTCTTTAGTTTAACGGCTTTAGCCGATGCTGCAAAAATCACATTGAGCAGTTATAAAGAAAACAGTCTTCAGGGAGATTCAGAGTTAATTTCTCTGTATGAAAAAATGGGTGTAAAAACCACTTTTCAAGGCAATAAAATGACATTGGAAAAAGTGGCCGGATTTAATTATCAGGATGTAAATTTTGAATTAAACAATACTCCGGATATTGCACAGACAATTGTTGTGACTTGTTTAGGTTTAGGAATAGGATGCCACTTAACAGGTCTTCATACTTTAAAAATTAAAGAAACAGACAGACTGGAAGCTTTAAAAACGGAGCTTACGAAATTAGGAGCAAATATTTCTGTAACGAATGACAGCTTAACCTTAGTAAAATCAGATACTATAAATCACGATGTAAAAATTGGGACGTATAACGATCACCGTATGGCAATGGCATTTGCTCCATTAGCAATTAAAGTGCCTATTATTATTGAAGATGCGGGAGTAGTTTCAAAATCATATCCAGATTTCTGGAACGATTTGAAAGCTTTAAATTTCCAAATCTCAGAATTGTAGTTTTTGAACGATATAAGTGATATAAGTTCATTTTAAAATAAAAGCTCAATAAAGCATAGCCTCTGGTTTTTACCGGAGGTTTTTTTATGTCGAATTTAAATATAATCGCAAAGTTTGTCATTTCGACGAAGGAGAAATCTCCACAAGAAACTCTGCAAAGATTGGATTTTGATGGCGGAGCTACTTGCGAAGATTTCTCCTTCGTCGAAATGACAATAATAGGATGGATAGGTTTATCTAAGAAAAAAAACAATTTTAACTCATCCCGAAACCTCACAAAATCAAGGACTTTTGAAAATAAAAGCCAAAACACTTGACAACGCCTATCTCACAATCGTATATTTGCAACCGATTTAAAATTTTAGGTAAATAAATCTAAAATCTACATTCTAAAATCAACAATCCAAATATGAAATTATCACACTTCAATTTCAATTTACCGAAAGAACTTTTAGCTGAATTTCCGGCAGAAAATAGAGATGAATCTCGTTTAATGGTAATTGACCGTCAAAAAAACACTATCGAACATAAAATGTTTAAAGACGTTATCAACTATTTTGATGACGGAGACGTTTTAATTCTTAACAATACAAAAGTTTTCCCTGCGCGTTTGTACGGAAACAAAGAAAAAACAGGAGCGAGAATTGAAGTTTTCTTATTAAGAGAATTAAATTCTGAGCAGCGTTTATGGGATGTTTTAGTAGATCCTGCTAGAAAAATCCGTATTGGTAATAAACTTTATTTTGGTGACGACGATTCATTAGTTGCTGAGGTAATTGATAATACGACTTCTCGTGGAAGAACTTTACGTTTCCTATACGATGGATCTTATGAAGAATTCAGAAACAAATTAACAGAACTTGGAGAAACTCCAATTCCTAAATACATCAACAGAGATGTAACTCCGGAAGATGCTGAAAGATATCAGACTATCTATGCAAAAGAAGAAGGAGCTGTAGCTGCGCCAACTGCGGGTTTACACTTTTCGAAACACCTTTTGAAAAAATTAGAAATCAAAGGAGTGAACTTTGCTGAGGTAACTTTACACGTAGGTTTAGGAACTTTTAACCCAGTTGAGGTTGAAGATTTGTCTAAACACAAAATGGATTCTGAGGAATTAATCATTACTCAGGAAGCTTGTGATATTGTAAACGAAGGAAAAGCAAAGAAAAAACGTATTTGTGCAGTAGGAACAACTTCTATGCGTGCAATTGAAAGTTCTGTTTCTTCTGCTAATACATTAAATCCTTACGAAGGTTGGACAAATAAATTTATTTTCCCTCCTCACGATTTCAGTATTGCAAACTGTATGATTACAAATTTCCACACACCAAAATCAACATTATTAATGATGATTTCTGCTTTCTGTGGTCACGATTTAATGAAAAAAGCATACGAAGAAGCGATCAAAGAAGGATACAAATTCTATTCTTACGGAGACGCGATGTTAATTCTTTAATTAGAGTTTTATATTATAAAAAAGACCCGACAAGTTTTAGAACCTGTCGGGTTTTTTGTTTTTAATAGTTTTGTTTCAAGTTTCAGGTTTCAAGTTTCACCGCAAAGTCCGCAAGGATTTTTTATTTAGTTTGTGTTTTTTTAAATATAAAAGAACGTAAAGCTTTGCGAACTTAGCGTTTGTAAACGTTAACCATTATAAAAATCCTTGCGGACTTTGCGGTTAAAAAACACAAAGCATTTCAACTTGAAACCTTAAACCTGAAACAAAACAAACAAAATTTGTTATTTTAGCAGACAAAACAAAAACACAATGACTTTTCAAAATACACGCGAATTTGCGAAACAACTTGATGCACAAGATGCATTGAATCATTATCAAGAACAATTTATATTTCCAAAGGTTAACGATAAACGAGTAATTTACTTTACAGGAAATTCATTAGGATTACAGCCAAAACGTACCAAAGCTTATATAGATGAAGTAATGAATGACTGGGCAGAACTGGCTGTTGAAGGTCATTTTTATGCCGAAAAACCTTGGTGGGATTATCAGGAAAGATTTTCTGAACCGTTGAGTAAAATTGTAGGTGCACTTCCGTCAGAAGTTACGGTTATGAATACTTTGACTGTGAACCTTCATTTATTGATGGTTTCCTTTTATCAGCCAAAAGGAAAACGCTATAAAATTATCTGTGAAGAAAAAGCATTCCCATCAGATCAATATATGTTTCAAAGTCAGGTTCATTTTCATGGATACAAACCAGAAGATGCAATCGTAGAAATCAAACGCCGCGAAGGCGAACATAATATTCGTCTGGAAGACGTTTTAGCCAAAATTGAAGAAGTTGGCGACGAATTGGCTTTGGTTTTAATTGGCGGCGTAAACTATTATACAGGACAGGTTTTTGATATTAAAACGATAACCGCAGCCGGACAAAAAGCCGGAGCAAAAGTAGGATGGGATTTAGCACACGCAGCTGGAAATATCAAATTAGAACTTCATGACTGGAATGTAGATTTTGCAGCATGGTGCAGTTATAAATATATGAATTCAGGACCAGGAAATGCTTCGGGAGTTTTCGTTCACGAAAGACATCATAACGATCCTGATTTACCACGTTTTGCTGGTTGGTGGGGACATAATAAAGAACGTCGTTTTAAAATGGAACCTAACTTTGATCCTGTTCATGGAGCAGGCGGGTGGCAGATTAGCAATCTGCCAGTTCTGTCATTAGCGCCTTATTTAGCATCTGTAGAAATGTTTGCTGAAGTTGGAATGGATGCTTTAATTGCAAAGCGTGATCATATTACTTCTTACTTAGAATTTATTCTACATGAAATTGATAAAGAAGTAGAAAGCACTTTCGAAATCATTACGCCTTCAAACCCAGAAGAAAGAGCATCGCAATTATCTGTTTTCCTGCATGGCGAAGGAAGAAGTTTATTTGATTATTTGATGAAAAACGGAGTCATTACAGACTGGCGCGAACCAAACGTAATTCGTCTGGCGCCAGTTCCTTTGTATTGTTCTTATGAAGATATGTACGATTTTGGGCAGATCTTGAAAAAAGGAATTTTAGGGAAATAAGCGTTTATCTAAAAGAATAATAGTAAACGTACGGTTTGTCATTTCGAGGAACGAGAAATCTTCGCAAGAAACTTCGAGGCGAGTGTTTAATCTTTGTAGAGCTGCTCGCGAAGATTTCTCGTTCCTCGAAATGACAAAAATGAGAATAAACTTGTGTCTTCGCATCTTTGCGAGAGTAAATCATTCAGATAAATCAAAAGCATTTTACGAGATAAACATAAAATCTTCAAATTTTATAAACTTTCTGAAAAATTCTGTAATAATTAATATAGCAGATATTCCGTATTTTGTAGTGTATAATTCTAAAAACTACAATCATGAAAGGCTTATATATATTATTCGCGGTAATACTTATTACTTCTTGTCAAAATCAAAGCAAAGAAGATTTAAATAAAGCCAAACAAGCCAGTATTGATTCAATGAAAGTTGAGATTAACAAACAGCGTGTTATCGATTCGATGAAGACTGAAATGGCGAAGATAAAAGAGGAACAAAGAGTCGAATCTCAAAAAGAAAAAGTTGTTGTTGTGCATCAGCAGGCTGCAAACGGAAATACTGCCACAACAACTACAACTACCAAAAAGAAAGGCTGGAGTGCCACTGCTAAAGGTGCTGTAATTGGTGCTGGTGTTGGTGCCGCAACCGGGGCAATCGTTAGCAAGAAAAAAGGTGAAGGTGCCATAATTGGCGGATTAGCCGGAGCAGCTTTAGGAACCGGAACAGGTGCTGTTATTGACAGCAAGAACAAGAAAAAAGAATAGAATCAAAATTTTATAGAAAATAAAACGGCCGATTTAGATTTCTAAATCGGCCGTTTGGCTTATACCAATTCCAGTGTTGGAATTTGAATGGCATTTAATTCTGTTTTATAAAAATCAAATTGGTTTTTAATTTTCGTTTCATCTGCTTTAAAATAAAAAGTAGATGAGAAAAGGTTTTGATAAAATTCAATTCCTTCTAAAATATTCGTTTTAAAAGAATTCCATTTTTTAATCTGCATAGCAGTTACTTCTCCTGAAATGGTTTCAATTTCGTTTCTGAAATAATCAACATACATTTTTAATTCCTTCACAAATAGATTTGGACGATCTGTTCTCACAACCGATTTTCCCTGGTAAATGTGCTGTATCATTTCTTTTAAAGAAACTTCCTGATCAAAATATGCCAAATTTGGTCCCGGGCAAATCACAACACCCTGAGCCTGTCCTTTTATTTTAATATCATTTTCCAGATAAGAAGCATTGGCAAGACCAACACACAAACAAGATTTTTCAGTAATTTTAATTTTGCTTTTTTCGAATTCTTCGACAGATAAAGTATCTTTTTTAGCTTCTAATTCTTCCAGTTTAATATCCTGATATTTTTTGGATGCTGTACAAATTCCATGCGGATCATATTCTTTGCTTAAAGCTAAAAATTTCTTTGGGCATGAACTTCCTGCTTTATTTTCATGAATCCTTTTTTGTTTCAGGAACTCATTTGTTGTGCCTCGCAAAGTATTAAACGGAACTCCCAAAGGCGAAATATTACTTAAGTAAAAATCATCTTCTTTTGCTTTCATTAATAAATTTCGGGTTTCCTGATCTACAGAAGTAGCTTCTGGAACTAATAAAAATGGTGATCCCCAGCCAACAGAGTCTACTTGATATTCATCTAATAAAAATTCATGTTCTTCTGCTGTTCCCACACCGCCCTGAACGGTAATTTTTAATTCTAAAGGGTTTTCTGGAAAATATTGATTTTTTGCCTGTAAAGCTTTAATCATTAAGTCGTGGGCAGATTGTTTCAATTGATCTTTTTTCTGCTTGAATTCTTCTAAAATAGTACCCAATAAGAGTCCATCAGTAGCAAAGGCGTGACCGCCGCAGTTTAATCCTGATTCTATTCGGTATTCTGAAACCCAAAGTCCTTTTTTAGCCAGGAAATTTCCCTGAATCATAGCCGATCTAAAATCGCTTACTTTTAAGATAATTTTCTTTTTCAGTTCATTATTTTCATTTGGAAAAAAATCTTTGAAGTTTTCGAAGTAACCAAAAAGCCTCGGATTCATTCCGGCAGAAAGTACAACAGAAGATGCAAGATTACTATTCGCAAAACCTCTTAAAGCAGCATGAGCATCATTAAACTCAATTGGCAGCTGTTCGTTTTTTACGAAATTATCTTTATCCAACTTCGTCATAATGTTAACATCTATTTCGCCTGGAAAAAGATGTGTTTCAATATAATTCTGAATATTTTCTTTAAAAGCAATTCCGTCATCTAATAAATTCTGGAAACCTTTTTTAATGTCAGAAGTATTTGGCAGCATTGACATGAAATTCTCTAATGCCGTTTTACTTTCTGCTAATTCAGTTTTGAAATTTTCGAATTTTTCTTTTACGATTTTGTCGACTAAATTTAAGTAAGAAGTAATTCTTTCGGCGCGGTAATCGTGAAGTTTCTGTGTGATTTCTTCATACGGTATATTGAATTTTGTGCTGTAAAAATTACGCATCTTCTCAATTAAATCATCATCAGCGAGAGCAATAACAGACGAAATGCCATATTGTGCCACACGAATAGGGCTGTCTATTGTATATGCAAGACCCATTACAGGAATGTGAAAAGTGTGTAAAGGTGTTTTTGCCATTTGTTTTCAGATTAAAATAAAGGCAAATATTGAAAAAAGGATTTTTTTAAAAGCTGATAATTATCAGGTTTGGAGATTTGTTTTGAAGATTGTTTGCCACGAATTACGCGAATTTCCACTAATTTTTATTCAAAGGATTTTAAAAATTAATTCGTGAAAATTCGTGTAATTCGCGGCGATAAAAAACCTATATCAAAATCTTCTTCAAAGACTCAGCGATACTTCGCCATAAAAAGTTGTAGAATGATTTTTCCTGAATTCTCTCGATTTCGACATCTGCGGTTTTGGGTTTGTCTTTTGAATCATTTTTGACCAATAAATTAGCGATTGCTGATTTGAGTTTAGCTTCTTTTTCAGGATTTTTCTTTTTGTATAATTTGACTTTTAAATCGTCATAATCCAATGAAGCATTTCCTTTTGAAACATTGTCATTTCCGTAGAAATTAAAACGGTATTTATGAAAAACGCCTGTAAATGAGGCGTTCATGTAAGGTTTGCTGAATTGCCCCATCGCTCTGACATCAAAATTCGAAATTACGCCCTGAATGTGAAATCCGTCGCTTTTGTCCAGAACATTAAAACTCCAGTCGACATCAAGCGGAGAAGTTTTCATGAAAATGGTTTTTACTTTGATTTTTACATCATTGGTTTTTTTCAAACCAAAACCGCTTCGAAGATTGGTTGCCTGTAAATTGAATTTGTCAAAAGTTAAAACTCCAGGGCCTTTTGAGAAATCAATTTCTTCTTCATAAACCAATTTAGATTTTAGAACCTGAAGAGTGTCAATTTGAAGCGGGAATTTAATATTTCGCAGCAAATGGTTATAAAGATATTTTTTGCTCAAATCGTCTTTTGGTACTTTACTTCGGTAAATGTTTGCATCAAAGTGATTGATTACAAGAGAATTTGCTTTAAAGAAAAAACGATCGTTTTTAAAACCCCAATCCATTTTTGCAATTTGAGCCGAATCGAATTTCAGGGTATAAATGTCTTTTTCCTTTTCTAAACGCTTAACAAAATCTCGACGGGTAAATTGCGGAAGATTAGAGAAATTATTAATTTTTAGAAAGTTCTTTTCGGTGCTGATTTTACCAATATTGATATGATAAAAAGCACTTGGTCTGTAAAACAAGCTGTCAATTACCAATGCATAACTTTTGTATTGCAGTGGAATTTTTTCTTTTAAAGTAGCATCGGTCAGCAGAATTCCTTCTAATTTTAGAATGATTTTTTTGATGCTGAAAATGGGTTTTTGGGTATCTAAAGAAACAACATCAACCGTTCCGTCGTTTAAATAAATATTAGAAACAGCAACAATTTTGCGAAATGGTTCGAAGATTTCATTTTTAATGCTTTTGCTGTTGTTAATTAATTTCTCGCCTTTTTTGTATAAAATTACTCGCGGTTTGTTGATGATAATACTTTCGGCCTGGATAATATCGCGAAAAGCCAAATCCCAAATATTAAAATGTTTGATCGTTATGGATTCAATTTTAGAAAAGAGTCCATTTTTACTGTCTTTCGGCTGATTCTTCGGACTTACTAATAATGTCTGTGCGTAGATGTTTCGAGAGAAAAGTGAAACTTCAATTTTTTCGTAATTGATGTTATAAGCTGTTTTGTTTTTCTCATGAACAATAATTGGAAGTTGTTTTTTTATCCAGTAATTCAGCCCGAAATTGGCAAAAATTACAAGGAGAAAAAGAGAAATTATTCCAATTGCTATTTTTTTATATATTGACATTTATAGTATTAATTTTAAATACATAAATTTAGCTTTTTAAAAAGAATGATTTTTACATTATTCTTCTTTTTGGTTACATCATTTTATAAACCTTATTGTTTTTATTTTTCAAAATATGAGAAGATTTAAAAAATTTCTGCTGGTTTTATTAGTACTTATAGTTGTTCTTGCAATTGCTTTATTTGCTTACATTTTTCATTTGAAACCCAAATATGAAGGCGAATTGCAGCTGAAAAATCTCGAAAAAGAAACCACAGTTTATTTTGACGAATATGGAGTTCCTCATATTTATGCTGACTCTGAAAAAGATGCCATGACTGCGCTTGGATATGTTCATGCGCAGGAAAGATTATGGCAGATGGAACTGCTTCGCAGGATTGCTCCGGGAAAATTGTCTGAAATCTTTGGTTCTGTAGCTCTTAAAAATGATAAGTTTTTTGCGGGAATTGGCATCGAAGAAGCTTCGGCGAAAGCCATTGCCAAATTAGATAAAAACAGCGAAAGTTATAAATTGACACAAGCGTATCTGGATGGAATTAATCAATATTTAGAAGAAGGAACTACGCCAATTGAGTTCACTTTAGTTGGGGTAAAAAAAGAAAAATTCACTATAAAAGACGTTTACAATATCTTTGGTTATATGTCTTTTAGTTTTGCAATGGCTCAAAAAACTGATCCTTTATTAACCGATATCAAAAATAAATACGGTGTTGAATATTTGAAAGATTTGGGTATTGAAGGAGAATTTAATACAACTCAAATTAAAAGTTCAAAAGAGAATATTGAAGATTATGCGGCTGTTTCAAAATCGATTACGGCTTTGTTAGACAAATCGCCAATTCCGCCATTTATAGGAAGCAACAGCTGGGTTGCGGGGCCGCACAAAACAAAAAGCGGAAAAGTAATTTTTGCCAACGATCCTCACATTGGTTTTTCTCAGCCTGCCACTTGGTATGAAGCCCATATTGTAACACCAAAACATGAATTATACGGTTGTTATCTGGCAGGAACTCCGTTTCCGTTATTGGCGCACAATCGTGATTATGCTTATGGGCTAACGATGTTTGAAAATGATGATATCGATTTTTATCAGGAAAAAAATAAAACCGGAGATTCAAACCAATATCAAACGCCGGAAGGTTTTGCAAAATATGAAATCAGAAAAAAAACGATTAAAATAAAAGATACTTCTGATGTTGTTCTAACGGTTAAATCAAGCCGACATGGACCAATTATGAATGATTTATTAGATAGATTAGATCGTAAAAATCCAATTGCAATGTTATGGACATACACAAATCAGCCAATTCAAATTCTGGATGCTGCTTATGGGCTTTCGCATGCTAAAAATAGAGATGAGTTTAAGAAATCGATTAGTTTGATTGCCGCGCCGGGATTGAATGTTATGTATGGTGATGCTAAAGGAAATGTTGGCTGGTGGGCAAGCGGAAAATTGTACAAACACGATAAAGGCGTAAATACTCATTTAATTTTAGACGGTTCCAGCGGTAAGGATGATATTAAGGAATATTTGGATTTTTCTAAAAATCCATCGGCTGAAAATCCAGAATGGGGATATGTATATTCTGCAAATAATCAGCCTGAGGCGATTGATGGTTTTTTATATCCGGGATATTATCTGCCGGAAGATCGAGCGAAAAGAATTTCTGGATTGATGGATGCAAAATCTGATTGGGATAAAGAAGCGTTCAGCAAAATGATTTATGATAATACATCTGATGTTTCAGTTGAGACGGTTCAGAACTTAATTTTAAACATTGATCTTAATGCTCTTTCTGCATCAGAAAAAGAAGCGGTGAATGTTTTAAAATCATGGAAAGGAACAAATAATCTTGAAGATGTCGCGCCAACGATTTACAATAAATGGGTTTATTTGTATTTAAAAAATACTTTTGAAGACGAGATGGGAGAGGATAACTTTAATATGTTTTTAGGCGTTTCTGTTGGAAAACAAGTTGTCGCTAACCAGATTAAAAATGAAAATTCGGTTTGGTGGGATAATATCAAAACAAAAAATGTAAAAGAAACCAGAAAAGATATAGTTTCAAAATCATTTCACGAAGCAGTTTCAGATCTTCAAAAACAATTAGGAAACACAATTGCCGATTGGAAATGGGGCGAAGTTCATACCGTAGAACACGAACATCCGTTAGGAAAAGTCGCAGCACTTCGCGGCTTATTTAACGTTGGACCTTTTGCTTCGCCAGGTTCAAATGAAGTAATCAATAATTTGTTTTTTGGTTTTACCAATGAAGGAAAGTATTATGTAAAAGGCGGACCATCAACCAGAAGAATTGTCGATTTCTCTGATGTTGAAAACAGCTGGAGTATTCTGCCAACCGGACAATCTGGAAATCCGTTCAGTAAACATTACAGCGATCAGGCAGAAATGTACAACACCGGGAAATTCAGAAAAATGAAATTGAATAAAGATGAAATTATAAAAACGTCCACGAAACTTGTTTTGAAACCAAAAATGTAGTTTAAGGTTTAAAATTTCAAGTTCTTTACTAATAATCTTTGTCAAAGTTTTAAACTTTGACAAAGATTATTAGTAACTAAAAATGAAACCTTTGTCCCTTTGTTCCTTTGTTCCTTTGAACCTAACTCAGAACCTTAGCATCTTAGCCCCTTAGAACCTTATTTAGAAACATATTTCCCTTTAACAATATCACTTGCAAAAATCTTCAGATTATTGATAAGTACTTTATTGTTAGTCATTACATTGATGGTTTGGTAGGCAGGGTCTTTTTCGTAGGCGTTTAATAAAGTTTCCAGTTCTACTTCATCAAATACGACAAAGCTATTGTAGATGGCATCTTTAAAATTTTTATAATTAACACTTTGGATAATTTCCATAGATTTTTGCTCATTCCAGCCTTCTTTAGCAGACGCTTCATTTATTTTAGATAAACAGAAATCAATTACATAAGTTTTATAATGTACAGCTTCAACAATTTTGTCTATAATAATTTTGTTTTGCTGTGAAGGCATTGCAACATCAGTATAATTAGTTTGCGATACGCTTTTAGAAGAAATGAGCAAGCAGAATAATACAGCCAGGAAGCTGTACTTTTTAGAATTTTTCATAGGTTAAATTGTTTTTTTGGGTACGGCTAAAATAGTATTTTTAAAAATAAATTATCAAATTTGAATGTTAGAAATTGTAACAAAAAACTCGGCAGAAACAGCTTTAAGGCTGTTTCTGCCGAGTTCATTTTTATAAAGTATATTTAGTTTACTTTGTTTTGCTTTTTGAAAGTTCTTCTAATACTTTTTTACCGCCTTCGTTTGTAGGATCCAATTCAACAGATTTAGAGTAGTTTGCAATAGCTAGTTTTTTATCGCCGTCGGCTAAATAAGCTTCGCCTAAACTATCGTATACATTTCCGGATTTTGGAAAAGCTTCTACGTTGATTTTAAAAACTTCGATAGCTTCTTTCTTTTTTCCTGTTTGCAGTAATTGATATCCAACTCGGTTCATATCGCCTTCTTTAATAGCATACGTTGGATCGTTTTTCAATTTTTTATAAGTATCTAAGCCCGCTGCAGTTCCTTTTGTATCAAAAACGTCTAATAAATCAAGTGCTAATGATTTTTTAGGCTGATTAAAAGGCTGACTGTATAGAATATTGCGGATTGCGTTGTTCATCTCGCCTAAGACTGTTCCGCCGGTATTGTTTAATAAAACCACTAAAATTTTATCAGCAGGAATACGCGAAATGATCGTGTTGAATCCGTTAATACCGCCGCCATGTTCGATTACTTTAATTTTGCTTTTTTCTCCAATATTAATTTCTTTAACAGACCATCCATAGCCATAAGATTCTTCTCCCCATGATTTTATGTAAGGCTTAAATAAAGATTCCATTGATTTTTCTGAAAGCAGTTTATTGGTATAAAGCGCCTGATCCCAAATATATAAATCTTCTACGGTAGAGTATAAAGAACCTGCCGCATACGGAATACTCATATCGATGTATGATGCGTTACTAAAATTTTTCCCTTCTTTTTCATAACCCGCAGCTCTGTTTTTTAAAATTACATCGCTGTGATCGTAGCCGGAATTAACCATTTTTAAAGGAGTAAGAATAGTTTCCTGTAAATATTGTTCGTACGTTTTACCCGTTATTTTTTCGATAATATACCCAAGTAAAAAGTAACCTGAATTGCTGTAATTAAATTTTTCGCCAGGTTTGAATTCAAGAGGAAGTTTGTCAAACGTTTTTACAAAATCAGCAGGCGTATACGGATTTTTTGCTTTGTCTCTTAAAAAGTTTGGAGCACTTGTATAATTCGGAATTCCTGAAGTATGAGTCAGCAGATTATGAATCGTTATTTTATCGCCGTTTTCTTTTGGATAATCCGGTAAATAAGTTGTAATAGGAACATCAAGTTTAAGCTTTCCCTCTTCTGCAAGTTTTACAATTAAAAGCGCAGTAAATTGTTTACTGATAGAACCTAATCTAAATTTTGTATCGGGCTGGTTGGGAATATTCCATTCCATATTTGCCAGACCAAAACCTTTTTTTAAGATTACTTTTCCATTTTCTGCTACCAAGGCAGAACCATTAAATTGTCCGTATTCGTTATATTTGGCTAAAAGCTGTTCAATTTGCTGCGCTTTGTTTTGGGCAAAAATACCTGCAGTAAAAAGAAAAAGCATTAAGCAGAGTGCAATTGGTTTGATTGATTGTTTCATGATGAATGATTATGGTTAAATTAATGAATGATTCGTTTTCTTGATTGATGATTGAAACTTTGTAATTGATAGATATTCAGTAAGTTGAATCGAAATTACGATTTTTTATTCTGAATTAAATCTATGCTGTTAAAAAGTTAGACGATTGATTTGGTTTTTGGTTTCACCAATATTCATTTTTTTTCATTTTATTTTCAATCAAGACGAATTTGAGCATAAACCAAAGCTACTTTTTATAAGGTCTATGCTCGTAACTAACAATTCGTTTTAATTTCCATTCATTTTCTTTTCTTTCCCAGATATGAATAAATTTTCCCGTTCCTTCTGGTATGCCATTACTATAAAAAGTATGTTCACCCACTTGTACTGCGCCAAAATCTCCTAACTTATCAATTACGCAGGAGTTTAATTTTCTGGTTAGTTTTTCTGGTCTTGCACATTTTGCTTCTAGTGATTTTATTTCATTTGCCTTCGATATATTTAATCCCGAACGATCGTCATAAAACTCAACATCATCGGCTATTATTTTTTTAAAAGCGCCTGCATCACATTGATTAAAGGCTACATCAAAAAGCAGGCTGTCCATTTTGATGATTTCAGATTTTAAAAGGTTCAGTTTTAGAACTTCACTATTAGTCTGCGCTATTGTTTCTCTTTTTAAGAACAACATAAAAAGAACGAGTATGTTAATCATATTTGACATAGCTGTGTTTTTTAAGGTTTGCTGCTTGTTACTTTGTTTCAATATCAACTATCTTTTGTCCATTTTCTCCCAGATAATGCACTACGATATTTTCGTAAACTTTATAACCGTCATCCACGTTGGTAAATATTACAAGACCTTGTTTGGTTTTTGGAAGTAAAACAAAAATAGTCTGTACACCTTTATCTGCACCGCCGTGAGATAAAGCATAATTCTCATTTCCTAAATCATAAATTTCAAAGCCTAAACCAAAATATTTATTTTTTTTAGTTGAGACCTGATGAGATTTCATGTCGTCAAAAACTTTTTTACTTAAGTTGTCACCGTTTAAAACACTGCACAAAAATTTGCTGTAATCTTCAACAGTCGTTAATAAATCATCGGCAGCGTTTACTGTTTTGTTTTTTGTCGGCTCATAAGGATTTCCTTTATTGTCGAAACCATCTGCATATCTCGAAAGATCGATTTTATCATTCCATATCAATTGAGAATCGTTCATTTTTAAAGGTTCAAAAATTAATTCTGAAGCCAACTGGTCTAACGTTTTATGGAATTTTTTCTCTAATGCTTTTCGCAGATATTCATAACCTTCACCAGAATATTGGTATTGCGTTCCCGGTTTAAATTTGAAATCTAATTTCTTAGAATCGTTAAAAGATCTCCAATTTGGAAAACCCGTTTGATGGCTCAAAACAATTCTGGTAGTCAGTAGTTTTAAATACGGATCTTTTGCAATATCCGGATCGATCCAGTATTTATAAAGTGGTTCGTCTAAATCCCATTTTCCGGCACTTACCAGTTTTAAAACCGTTATGGCAGTTACAGGTTTTGTCAGTGAAGCAACATTCCAAATCGTATTGTATGGAGCAGAAACACCTTTTTTAAGTTCACCAAAAACCTTTACCTGTTTCAGTTTTCCATCTGCGATAATTCCAATTCCTAAAGCCGGAACATTGTTTTCTTTTAGCCATTTCTCAGTTTCCTGATCGTTATCAAAAAGATTTGATTTTCCTGCCGTAGAACTTGTTATTTCGTGGTTGTAGCTTAATGACCGAGCCAGTTTCCAGTCTTTATTTTTTAACAGCCAAAGATGCGTGAATTTGGCAAAACTTCCGGGCTGTTCCGTATTATCAGCAGTACTTTCATAAAAACGATGCGTTCCCATTTGGATCGCGCCGTATAAAATACCATTTTTATACAACGGATAAATTTCGGTGCTTCCGTCAATTAATTCTCTGCGATAATTGTACTTTCTTGTCGGAGAACAGATTCCGTTTTTCAATGTTTTTAAGAATCTTGCTTTGTCAGAGACACTGTCTTTGTCGTGATAAAATTCAAAATCTTTAGTGTAAAGATTTTCAAATTGCTTTATATCGCAGGTATTGAAGCCAATATCAAAAAGAAGGCTGTCTTTTGACATAATAGTTTTGTACAAAGACGAGTTTTTAGCTTCCTGAGAAAATCCGGATTGGATTTGAAAAAATAAAATTCCAACTAAAAAAACTTTTAGTTGAAAAAAAGATGGATTGATTTTCATTTGTAAATGATTGATGATTGATGATCGTGCAAAAGTAATCCAATCAAAATTTACAAAATTGTACAAATGCGAAATCTTATCTTTTAAGTGAGAGAAAATACGAATCAGGATCGAATGTTTTCGGTGTAGTTTTCATCACATCTTTGAATTTTTTTATAAAATGCGACTGATCAAAGTATTTATTGTAAAGCGCAACATCGGTTAATTTTAGCTTTTCTAAATCAGCATTCACCATTTGATCGACCGCTTTTCTGAATTTTAAAATCTGAATGTATTTTTTAATTGTCAATCCGGTTGCTGTTTTAAATTTAATTTGAAGCAGTCTTTGGGATAATTTTAAATTCTTGCTGATGTCTGCAACCGAAATTTCTTCTTGATTTTTAATGATCTCACAGATTTTTTCGATTGTGTTTTTCTCTGAATGTAAATCTGATAATTCTTCAAAATAAACATTTATTGTTTGTAATAAACGTTCAATGTCTGAATCAATTTGAAGATTAAAAGGCAGTTCTTCAGGATTAATTTTGATAATTGAATCTGTAAAATTGCTTAAATCGTATTTTGGAAACATCGAAAGTGTCCAGGTATGAAACTGAATTATAGTGACTTTGGTTTTCGGCTCAATATTAACCAAAACTTTATTGGTCATTTGTGAACAAAAATAAACACCTTCGTTCATTTCATATTTGTTTTTACTCGTATGAACTTCTATCGCTTTTCCAGTTACAATCGCTAGATTGAAACAGCCGTTAGGTAAAACGAGTTTATTTTCGATCAGGCTTTCGCCGATGCTGTTATCCAGACACCATATTTTATTGATGAACCTTTCAGTTTTTTGAGTTACGTAATGTTCTAAGTATAGGTTCATTTTATGTTTTGTATATATGGTATTTTAAAATCTTAAATCTAGACTAAAATAAGATTTTTTCTATTACCATATATTTAAATAAATTCCCCAAAATAATCTCGTTTTGTATTCTGCCATTCTTCCAGAATAATACTACAATAAACATCGTCTTTGCTGTTTCCTTCAGAATCAACATAATTGTTTCTAAATAAACCTTCTTTTAAAGCGCCCAAGTTCTCAATGGCACGTTGTGATCTTAAGTTTTCAAGATCAGCACTGAATTGTATTCTTTTAAATTGAATGTTTTCAAAACCAAAATTTAATAACTCATATTTACAGGCTTTGTTTAAACCAGTTCCCTGAAAATCTTTTCCGTACCAAGTCCAGCCAATTTCACATTTTTGGCTTGCATGATTTAAATATCCATAACGTGTGCTTCCGGCAACTCGGTTTACAGCTTTATCAATAATAAGAAATGGATAACAAATTCCGTTTGCTTTTTGCTGCAGCGTATTTTGAATATAATTTTCGAAATCCTGATCGTTTCGAACATACATTCCCATATATTTCCAGATTTCATCATCAAAAATAATATCCTTAAGTTCAATGTTTCTTTCATTTTCAAAAGGGATTAATAGTGCTCTTTCGTTTTCTATAATGATTTCGGATTGTAAGATTTCGCTGTTCATAATTTTGATGTATATATTAAGGTAAAACCTAAAGCGAAATTAATTGTTTAAAATCCTTAAATAAATCAAATAAAATAACATTTTGTTATATTTGTAAATTAACTGTGAATCCTAACAAATTTGAAAACGGTTGTGAACAGCCAGGAGTAAATAATTTACTTATTTTAAAGCTTATCTATAATTATTACTTATTTTTACGATCTTATATATTAGATTTTCCTTGATGCAAACTTCACTAAAAATTGCTGTCGTTGGTTCTGGTCTTGTAGGATCGCTGCTGGCAATTTATCTTAAAAAAGCAGGTCACACCGTTCATGTTTATGATCGCAGTCCTGATATTCGAAAAATAAATTTTTCAGGCCGTTCTATTAATCTGGCAATGTCAAACCGAGGCTGGAAGGCTCTCGATGGCGTTGGTGTTGGAGATGCAGTTCGGGAAATTGCAATTCCTATGGATAAACGCGCCATTCATTTGGTCGATAAACTTAATTTTCAGAATTACGGACAGGAAGGCGAGTCGATTTATTCTATTTCCAGAGGAACACTAAATCGCAAAATGATTGATTTAGCCGAAAATGCCGGAGCCGAATTTTATTTTGAGCAAAAAATATGGGATGTAACCCTTAGTGATGCAACTCTGCACATTGGCGAAAGCGAAAGAGGCGAGTGGGAAGAACGAAAATACGATATGGTTTTTGGAGCCGATGGAGCTTTTTCGAGAATCCGCCACAGAATGCAGCGCCAAAGCATGTTTAATTATTCTCAGGAATTTTTAAATATGGGATATAAAGAATTGAATATCCCCGCAAATGCAGATAGAACACATAAATTAGACAAAAACTCTTTCCATATTTGGCCGAGAGGCGAGTACATGTTAATTGCACTTCCTAATCTTGACGGAAGTTTTACTTGTACTTTATTTATGCCTTTTGAGGGTGAAAATTCTTTTGAATCACTTACCGATCGTAAAATGGTAGAGGATTTCTTTGAGAAAAACTTCCCGGATTCGATTGAAGTAATTCCAGAACTGGCAAATGATTTCTTTAAAAATCCAACGAGTACTTTGGTAACCATGAAATGTTTTCCGTGGACTTATGAAGATAAAATTGCCTTGATTGGAGATGCCTGTCATGCTATTGTTCCGTTTTACGGCCAGGGAATGAATGCAGGTTTTGAAGATATTACGGTTTTAAACGAAATGATTGAGAAATTTGGAGACGACTGGAAAAAAATCTTCACAGAATATCAAATTTCACGCAAACCAAACGCTGATGCCATTGCCGAACTTTCATATAGAAATTTCATGGAAATGAGTACCAAAACGGCAGATGAAAAATTCTTGCTGCAAAAGAAAATTGAAAAAGTATTCTCAGATAAACATCCAGATAAATGGATTCCGCTTTACAGTCGTGTTACCTTTAGCGACCGCCCATATGCCGAAGCTTTGGCGATTGGGGATTTCCAAAACGGAATTATGGAAGAAGTTTTAAAACTGGATAACATAGAAAACATCTGGAACACACCAGAAGTTGAAAATAAAATTCTGGAGTTACTTCAAAAATAAATCAATGTCAATTACAATATCAAAAATCAATTTTAAATTGACATTGATATTGTAATTGATTCTTGATGTTTTTATTTTTTAAAGATTTTCGTTAAAACCCCAAAAACGCCTCTTATAAAGGTAGCGCTTGTTACAACTTTTAAAACAGATTTGGTAACGACTTCTGTAGTACTTGGTCCAGCTTTTGAAGATTTTGCCGGCGCTTGTTCTTCTCTTTGCGCAGCCGCTTCATTAGCATCAGCTATTTTTTTATTTAGGATTTCAAAAGCACTTTCTCGGTCAATTTCTTCAACATATTTTTTTACCAGCTTCGATTTGTTGTTTATTTCATCGATTTCTGAAGGAGTTAAAATATCCATTCGACTTTGCGGCGCACGCATCATCGTAGCAACAAGCGGGGTAGGAATTCCTTTTTCGTTTAGTGCTGTAACTAATGCTTCTCCAATTCCTAAACTGGTAAGCAGTTCATCTGTTTTATAATATTGAGAAGTTGGGTAATTGTCAGCTGTTTTTTTAATTGCCTGTCTGTCATTTGCAGTAAAAGCTCTAAGTGCATGCTGAATCTTTAATCCTAATTGAGCCAAAACACCGCTCGGTACATCCATTGGATTTTGAGTTACAAAATAAATACCAACACCTTTCGAACGAATTAATTTTACAATCGTTTCAATTTGTTCCAATAGTACTTTACTGGCTTCATTAAATATTAAATGTGCTTCATCTATAAAGATTACCAATTCCGGCTGTTCAGCATCACCCTTTTCAGGCATTTTTTGATAAATCTCTGCTAAAAGACTTAACATAAAAGTTGAGAACAATTTTGGTTTGTCCTGAATATCCGTCAAGCGGATGATATTTACATAACCTTTACCATTCTCGTCGATTCTCATTAAATCATCGGTTTCAAAAGACAATTCGCCAAAAAACAAATCACCGCCCTGTTGTTCTAATTCAATAATCTTTCTTAGAATTGTTCCCGTAGTGGCAGTTGATATTTTGCCATAACTAGCCGCAATTTCTTCTTTCCCTTCTTCAGTAATATAATTAATGACTTTTTTGATGTCTTTTAAATCTAATAAAGGCATCTGCTTATCGTCACAATATTTAAAAATAACAGCAACGACTCCTGCCTGAGTATCGTTTAAATCTAAAATTCTTGAAAATAAAACCGGACCAAACTCAGAAACCGTCGCTCGCAGGCGAACTCCGTTTTGTTTGGATAATGACATTAATTCAACCGGAAATGCAGATACACTATAAGGAAGGTTTATTTTGGCGTGGCGTTCTGTAATAAAACCTTCTTCTTTTCCTTCTTTTGCAATACCGCTGAAATCACCTTTTATATCCATCATTAAAACAGGAATTCCTGCATTCGACAACTGTTCAGAAAAAACCTGAATTGTTTTGGTTTTTCCAGTTCCGGTCGCGCCCGCTATAAGACCATGACGATTTAATGTTTTTAGAGGTATTTTTACATGTGCTTCAGCTACAGCTTCTCCATCTAAAATTGCACCGCCAAGCGTTATAGAGTCGCCTTTGGCAGAATATCCATTATTAATGTCTTGAATGAAATTGTCCTTTTTATTCATGTTTTATTTGTAATTTAGATGATTATAAGAGTTTTGCTTGTATTTTTAACAAATTTGACGTGTTTTTTTTAGTAGGAAAATGCTTTTTTTGATTGAAAAATACATAAAAAATAATTTCGCAGCTTTTTAAGAACATTTCAAAGGATTGTTTGAATATTTACTAAAACGTTGTAAATTTTTTATTATTCGCCTTGATTTTTGTTTTATCACAAAAATGATGACGGCAAATTAATGAGATATTTTTTAAATTGACGTTAAATTTCCTTCAATAAAATTAAAAAAAGTTTTTTTATTTAAACTAAACGTATAAATTTGCTACCCTACAAGTTAAATATAACTAAAAAATAAAAATTATTTAAAACTATTAAAATTTAAAAAAATGGCAAACGTTAAAGTTAAAAAAGAGAGCACTTCAAATGGGGGAGGAATGATTACAGGGATCATTATTGTAGCGTGTATCTTAGTTGGGATTGTAATTTGGAAATTCGTGATGGGTTCTCCTGCTAACTTCGAGGGAGGAAATCCAGAAACTGGTCACCCAATCAACACTTTAGGAATGGTATACAAAGGAGGATTCATTGTACCTGCATTATTGGGTATGTTTTTAATGGTTGTTGTTTTTTCTATTGAAAGATTTACAGTTATCAGCAAAGCTGCTGGAAAAGCTAACCTAGACAAATTTATGACAAGCGTTCAAGGAAGTATTAAAGAAGGAAACATCGAAGCTGCTATCGCTGCATGTGACAAACAACAAGGTTCAGTTGCAAACGCAATTAAATCTGCTTTAATTAAATACCAAGACGTTAAAAAAGAAGGATTCAACAGTGAAGAAGCTTCAGAAGTAATCCACAAAGAAATTGAAGAGGCAACTTCATTAGAAATGCCAATGTTAGAGAAAAACATGACTATCATCTCTACTTTAGTATCTTTAGGTACATTAGGAGGATTATTAGGAACTGTATCTGGTATGATTAAAGCGTTTGGTGCGTTAGCTTCTGCTGGTACTCCAGATCAGGCTGCTCTTGCAACAGGTATCTCTGAGGCACTTATCAACACTGCAACAGGTATCTCTACATCTGTATTAGCGATCATCTCTTACAACTTCTTTACTGCTAAAATTGACGATTTAACTTACTCTATCGATGAGGCTGGTACTACAATCGTGAATACTTACAGAAGATTCAGAGGAAGTTTAAGACAATAATTAATTTTTGATAAATAATTAGAAATAATTATATCAAAATAAAAAATAAAAGATAATGGCTAAAATAAAAATGAAAAAGAAGTCAACGTCGACAGATATGACTGCGATGTGTGATGTTGCGTTCCTTTTGCTTACGTTCTTTATCTTGACCGCTACTGCTAAGGTGCCTGAGGCACTTCCTGTAGATATGCCTTCTTCTACTGTTCAAAGTAAATTACCAGATTCTGATTTGGCAATTATTACAATAGGTCAAGGAAAAGACGGGAAAAGTAAAGTGTTTTTTGATATCAAAGGAAGAGAGATTCGTAAAAAAACTCTTGAAGGGATGGGAGCAAAATTCGGTGTAACTTTTTCAGAACAGGATAAAGAAAAATTTGCTTTAATGGATGACTTCGGTGTGCCAATTACAAGTTTAAAGCAAATCATCGACATGAAAGCGGCTGATAGAACTAAAGCAGAACAACCTGGAATTCCAATCGATTCTTTAGATAATCAATTAAAAGAGTGGCTTTTAGTTTCAAGAAGAGCTACAATCGACCTTGATGATAAAGAATTGCAGATTGCAATAAAAGGAGATGCTAAAGAACAATATCCACAAATCAAAAAGATTATGGATATTTTACAAGATCAAAAAATCAATTCCTTTAACCTAGTTACAGGAATGAGAGGAAAAGATTTTTAATTAAAAAAAGATACACTAAATGGCTGAATTAAATACCGGCGACGGTGGTGGCGGAAAAGGTGGCAAGGTAAGAAGCAAAAAGCAAAGTTCTAAAGTCGATTTAACGGCTATGGTGGATTTGGCATTCTTATTGATCACATTCTTTATGCTAACCACATCGTTGTCAAAACCTCAATCGATGGATTTGTCATTGCCAGATAAAGATCCTAAAAACGATGAAAAACCTGTTAAGGTTGATGAGAATCGTACTATGACAGTGATGTTAGGTGAAAATAATAAACTGACTTATTATATGGGATTATTGGAGTCTCCTATTGCAGGACCAAAAGATATCTCATACGGTAAAGATGGTATCCGTAGAGAATTGCTTAAAAGAAAAAAATCTGTTTTGGAATACTCTGCTGGTTTAGGGAAACCTAAAAACGGAATTATTGTTATTATTAAGCCAACAAAAAAATCAACTTACCGTAATTTAGTTGATATGCTGGATGAAATGGCAATTACTGGAGTAGATACTTATGCAATTGTTCCTGAATTTACACCAGAGGAGACTAAATTGATAGATAAAAAATAAGACTATCTTGTTTTAACATCCTAATAATCAAGAAAAATGAAATTAGATATTATAAAAAATCAGTGGCTTGATATCGTATTCGAAGGACGTAATAAGATATATGGAGCATACGAGCTGAGAAAATCAAACGGTAAAACTACGGTAAAAGCACTTATCTTAGGTTCTATCTTTTTTAGCTTTGCTATTGCTGCTCCTCTTATTGCGAGTTATTTGCCAGATTCTACTGAAGAAGATACAAATACAGATATTAAGATTGCAACGGTAAAATTACCTCCTAAACCAAAAGAGGAAATTAAACCTAATCAACCGCCACCACCGCCGCCACCACCAAAAGTGGATCAGGTGAAGTTCGTAAAACCGGTTGTTGCTAAAGCAAACGAAGTTACCGAAGATCCTCCAAAAATTGAGGAACTTAAAGATAAGAAAGTAGGTTCTGAAACTATCAAAGGAGATCCAGATGCAGTTTTAACTGTAGATGAGCCAGTAGGTAAAGGACCAGTTTCTCAGGTAGTAGAAGAAGATAACAGTGTATATAACACAGCTGGTATCGAAGTAAAACCTGATTTCCCTGGAGGGATGGATAAATTCTACAAATTCGTAGGAAACAACTATAAAACTCCAGAAGAAGAAGGTCTTAAAGGTAAAGTTTACGTTACTTTTGTAGTTGAAAAAGACGGTTCATTAACCGACATTAAAGTTTTAAGGGATATCGGTTACGGTACAGGAGCAGAAGCAATTCGTGTTCTTAAAAAATGTCCAAAATGGACTCCCGGCGAGCAAAATGGTAAAAAAGTGAGAGTACTTTACTCTTTACCTATTACTATTCAATCTGCAGAATAATGTTAAAAGATATGCTTAATAATATTCAGAAGAAATCGCTCAAAGAGCGATTTCTTCTTGTTTTAGGAATACTGTTTTTTTTAATATATCTTGTGCTGGGTTTAATGATTATGTTTTGGGAAAAACTTCCCTTAGATATGGAACCTAAATACAGATATGCCTTTGGCGGATTGCTAATCGTTTATTCGGCAATACGTTTTTTAAGATTAATTAATGCAAAAGAATAATTATGCTAAAATATAGTAAGTTTTTAGGTTTGGTTATTTTTGTTTTTTTGTTTGCCATGTGCAACCAAAAAAGTAAGAGTGAATCTAATAAAGAAACCATTTTAAAAGGGGCATTAGATGTTACAGTTGACGAAACTGTTAAACCAATCGTTGATGATCAGGTTGCTGTTTTTGAAGGAACTTATTATAGTGCAAAAATTACAGTTATACCAAAATCTGAAGCAGAGTTAATAAATGATTTATTGAATCAGAAAGCTAAAGTGGTTGTTACAGCAAGGGATTTGACTACAGAAGAAATCGCAAGATTTGAAAAAAGTAAAATAAAACCCCGCGTTACTCCTTTTGCAAAAGATGCGATTGCTTTTATTTCAAACAAAAGCAATAATGATACATTAATTGCGTTGAAAACGGTAATTGATTTCATACAGGGTAAAAAAGATACAGGAATTAAAGGTCTTGTGTTTGATAATCCAAACTCTAGTACAGTTCGATATATGAAAGAACTGGCGAAAGTTAAAGATCTTCCAACAGAAAATGTTTTCTCTTTCAAGACAAATGATGAAGTAATTAAATTTGTTTCAGAAAATAACGGAATGATTGGTGTTGTTGGAGTTAATTGGTTGTCACAGCCGTCCCCTAATATGGTTGATGTTGTGAAGAAAATTAATGTTTTAAGTGTAAAAGGACTTAATGATGATAAATACTATAGTCCTACACAAAATGACCTTGCCGAAGTAAAATATCCTTTGGCACGTGATTTGTTTATTATAAATTGCCAAGGGTATAATGGCTTAGGAATGGGATTTGGTTCATTCATAGCCGGAGACATTGGACAGAGAATAGTTTTGAAATCGGGGTTGCTGCCAGTAAGAACGCCTGGAAGAAAACTTCAAATTAGAAACAAACTTTTAAAAGATAACGAATAAATTAATTACAATAAAGATGAATAAATTTAAAATTTTTAGTCTTGCCTTAGTTGCTACAGCCTCTGTTGCAAAAGCGCAGGATATCAAAGAAGCTAAAAAGGCAATTGATGCTGAGCAATTTCAAAAAGCAAAGTCGTTGCTTAAATCAATCATCAAAGCAAAACCATCTGATGGAGAAGCTAATTTTGTTTTAGGAAACGTATATTTAAATCAAAGCGTTGTTGATTCTGCTAAGATTTATTTTTTAAATGGAATAGAAGCATCTGACAAGAAAAACTTAAACTACATTGGTTTAGGCCAGTTAGATCTAGATAATAAAAATGTTGCTGGAGCTCAGGCTAATTTTGCTTTGGCTACAAAAGACATAAAGCGTAAAGATGTAGATGAATTCATTTACATTGGAAAAGCTTACATGAACTCAGTGCATCCTGATTATAACAATGCGATTGCAAGTTTAAAGAAAGCATTGGCAATTGATCCTCAAAATGCAACAGCGCTTTTAGCTATTGGAGATGCATATTACGGAGCTAACAATCAAAACGAAGCTTACAAATCTTACCGTGATGCTTTCACTGCAGATCCTACACTTTTAAGAGCAAAAATGCAATTAGGAGTTTTATTAAAAGGAGCAAAATCGTATGATGAAGCTATTAAAGCTTTCAATGAAGTAATTGCCTTAAACGCTAGTTATGGTCCAGTTTACAGAGAATTAGCTGAAACATACTACAAATGGGGAAGAAACAAACCTTCTACAGCTAAAGTTAACTTGCAAAATGCAATTACAAACTACGAAAAATACTTGAGCTTAACAGATTATTCTTTAGATTCTAAAATGCGTCACGCAGATTTCTTAATCTTGGTTAAAGATTACAAAAGCTTAGAAACTGTAGCAAACAAAATGATTGCTGAAGATAAAGTAAATCCTAGAATTTTCAGATATTTAGGATATGCTGCTTACGAAAACGGAAATGTTGATGTAGCTATTAAATCTCTTGAAGATTATATCAAAAATCCTTCTAACAAAGTGATCGGAAGTGATTATATGTATTTAGGACTTGCTAAAATCAAAAAAGGAACTAATGCTGAAGGAGCAGTAGATCAGGCTTCATTTGATGCAGGTATTGCTAATATTAAAAAAGCTGTTGAATTAGAGCCATTAGTAGTTGAAGAACTTGGAGATTATGGTAAAGAATTATTCGGTAAAAAGCAATGGGCACAAGCGGCGGCTATTTATGAATTAAGTTCGTCTAATTCAGAATCAAAAAACTATTTGACTGATAATGTTTACTACGGTATCTCTCTTTATTATGCCAATTTAGATAAAAAAGCGACTACGCCAGAAGTAGCAGCTGATTTAGCTAAAGCAGATGCTGCTTTCGACAGAGTTTTAGTAGCTTCTCCTTCTTATGATGAAGCTTACCTTTACAAAGGACGAATAGGTAACTTATTAGAGAAAGAAGACCAGATTGTTAAAAACTACGAAACGTACGTTGCTAACATTACAGCTAAAGGTGCTGAAGAATTAGCAAAACCAGCTACAGTTAAGAAAATAGTTGAAGCATACAATAGTATTGGTGCTAGTTATGCAAATACTGATAAAGCTAAAGCAATTGAATATTTTAATAAAACTTTAGTTTTAGATCCAACAAATGCTTACGCTTCTCAATCTGTGAAAGCTTTAAAATAATATAGTTTTAAACTCATTTATATGAAACCGATAGTTCTCTTTGAACTATCGGTTTTTTTGTTACGTATTTAATTGACTATCTTTGCACATTAAATTAAAATAATGTTACCAAAAGAAATACAATTAGAAGTAAATAAAGGAGCGATGCTGCCTTTGATGGAGGAATTTTATACCATTCAGGGTGAAGGTTTTCATACCGGAACTGCTGCTTACTTCATTAGAATTGGAGGCTGCGATGTGGGGTGTCATTGGTGTGATGTGAAAGAAAGCTGGAATGCAGAACTGCACCCGCCGACTAATATCGATATAATTGTAAATAATGCTTCAAGTTATGCTAATACAGTTGTAGTTACCGGTGGGGAACCGCTTACATGGGATATGACTTTGTTAACACAGCAGTTAAAAGATAAAAACTTAAAAGTTCATATTGAAACCTCCGGGGCTTATCCATTATCTGGAACCTGGGACTGGATTTGTCTTTCACCAAAGAAAAATAAACTTCCAACACCTGATGTCTACGCTAATGCGCATGAATTAAAAGTGATTATCTATAATAAGCATGATTTTATTTTTGCCGAAGAACAAGCAGAGCTGGTAAATGATAATGCTATTTTATTCCTTCAGCCGGAATGGAGTAAAAAAGAAGAAATGACGCCGCTGATTGTAGATTATGTTATGAATAATCCTAAATGGAGAGTTTCTCTTCAAACTCATAAATATCTAAACATTCCTTAAATCATATAAAAAAACTCTCCATGTCTTGGAGAGTTTTTTTTATGTAAAAAATATACATTGTATAAAAAAGAAACATTTTAGGTTATTTCCAGTTTTTGTGTTTTTTTAAATTGGTGATGTGTGCTAAATGATGATTTCCGTGCCACGCATACATACCGATAATTTGTTTGATTCGGTATTCGGAATTATTTTCAGGATGAATAAATGATTTTTCAAGATCATTTTCTGATAGATTTTTCATTATATAAGATAATCTAAAATGTAATCCTTCCAGTAAACTCAATGTTGGAGCAATTGGCATCGATAAACTATCAGGCATTTCAGACCACAATTTTTCATCATAAGGTTTTATAATCGGATTATTTTCGGTTAAAGCCCATTTTAATCTAATGTAACAATTCATATGGCTTTCGGCGCAATGATGAATTACTTGACGTACTGTCCAGCCATCAGGACGATATGGAGTATCTAATTGTTCCTCGTTTAGATCAAATGTCTCATTTCTTAATTTTTCAGGAAGAGCCGCTATTTCTCTGATTTTATCTGAAATATATTCAGACGAATATTCATTAGGAGCATTAAACTTTCCTATTGGATATTTTAATTTTTCTAAATCTAGATTTTCCATGATTTTAATTTGTGTTAAATTGAAAGTTTAGCCAGATAATCATAATGTTCACCTTCCATAATAAGCTCACATTTCAATCCATTTGCTATGGCCGCATTTTGAAGTGTATTATAATCGAGGTATAACCAGTCAAAAGTTTCTTCTTTTTCACCTTTATAAGATATGGTAAAAGTAAGTTCTCCATAATATTCTGTTTCTGATGGAATCCATTTTCCGCCGTCTTCATCTTCATCAAACATATAGATAATATCAGAGCTGTCAATTAAAATCTGTCCGCTTGGATTTAGAAGCGATTTCAATTTTGATAAATACTTGTTACAGTTTTCTAATTTCCCAAAAATTCCAGTTCCGTTCATTAATAAAAGAATCGTGTCAAATTTTTCGCCTTCAAAATCTAATACATTTTGAACCTGAGTATTTTTTAAACCACGAAGCCTGCAGGTTTCAATTGCTTTTTCAGAAATATCAATTGAAACAACATCTAAATTACGGTCGTTTTGCAATGATAAACTATGGCTTCCGGCACCGCAGCCAACGTCTAAAATTTTCCCTGTGGCTAATTGTAGAGCTTTTTGTTCGATTTTTGGCATTTCATCATATGAGCGGAATAAATATTCGACACTCATTTCATCTTCTTCAGAAATTGAAGTTTCGGTAATAATATCTTCTGGAGAATTATTAGTTTGGAAATCATACATTGCTTTCCCAAAAAGATCTTTCATCGTAATTTAGTTCAAAGTTTAAGGTTTCAAGTTTAAAGTTGTTTAATTTTGCAGCTCAACTTTAAATAGTAAACTTGAAACAAATTTTAAATAACTTAAATAAGTTAGCCAAAGATAAGCATATCGAAAACAAAAAGTATTTTGATAAGCTGAAAAAGAAACAGCCAAAGAATTTAGATTATGTTATGCAGGACCTGCATGATGCAGAATTTAAAAAAACGGATTGTTTACAATGCGCCAATTGCTGTAAAACAACTGGGCCCTTATTTACTTTGGCAGATATTGAAAGAATTTCGAAATCTTTCAGGCAAAAACCACAGCAGTTTATTGAACAATATCTTCGTATTGATGAAGATAAGGATTATGTTTTAAAAAGTGTTCCATGCACTTTTTTAGACAGCGAGAATTATTGTATGATTTATGATGTAAGACCAAAAGCCTGTCGCGAGTTTCCGCATACAGACCGCAAAAAATTTCATCAAATTTCTGATTTGACTTTAAAGAATGTTGCCATTTGTCCGGCGGCTTATAATATAGTAGAAGAAATGAAAAAGAAACTGCCGCTTTAATCGTTTAAACTGTAATGTTGTTCTGGAATTATATATATTACATTTTTAAATGTACTTTTGAATAAGCTGAAATACCGCAGAAAATATAAATCATAATAAGAATCTTAAATTGAATTTAGAATACTTTATAGCAAAAAGACTCATCACTGTCAAGGATTACAAAAGCAGTATATCGGCACCAATTATTAAAATTGCTATTTCCGCAATTGCAATTGGTATAATTATGATGATTGTTTCTGTAGCAACCGGAATTGGGTTGCAGCAAAAAATACGCGAAAAAGTTTCAGCGTTCAACGGTCAGATTATTATTTCGAATTACGATAATAACAATTCTGAAATAACTTTAATTCCCATTTCAAAAAAACAAGACTTTTATCCCAAATTTAAATCTGTTCCAGAGGTAAGCCATATTCAGGCAATCGCTAGTAAAGCAGGAATAATTAGAACAGAAAATGCTTTTGAAGGAATTGTTTTTAAAGGCGTAGGAGCAGATTACAATTGGAACAATATAAAAGAGTATTTAGTAGAAGGCAGACTGCCGGATTTTTCTAAATCACTAAATGAAGAAGTTATTATATCAAGATTTCTTGCAGACAGGCTTAATTTAAAACTAGGAGACAGTTTTAATACCTTTTTTGTAAAAGAAGAACAAGGAAAACTGCCTAATATCCGCAGATTTAAAATTGCAGGAATTTTTAGTTCGGGATTTCAGGATTTTGATGCATCATATATAATAGGAGATATTCGACACATTCAGAGAATTAATAAATGGAATGCAGATCAAATTGGAGCTTTTGAAGTTTTTGTAAAAGACTTTACTCAAATTAAAGAAACAGGAAATCATATTTACGAACAAATTCCTTCAAATCTTGACACAAAAACAATAACAGAAAAGTACAATTATATTTTTGACTGGCTTCAGCTCTTTGATTTTAATATAGTTGTTATTCTTGGAATAATGATTTTAGTAGCTACAATTAATATGGTTGTCGCTTTGTTAGTTCTTATTTTAGAGCGGACACAAATGATAGGAATTTTAAAAGCCCTGGGAGCTGATAACTGGACGGTTCGAAAAGTTTTTTTATACAATGCATTCTATCTAATTGTTCGAGGTTTGTTTTGGGGGAATTTAATTGGAATTTCATTGCTCTTAATCCAGCAGCAATTTGGGATTGTTCATCTTAATCCCGAAAACTACTATGTGAACCAGGCACCGGTATATTTAAACTGGACATATATAGTATTGTTGAACTTGCTGACTATAACTGTATGTTTCCTCGTATTATTAATTCCTTCTTATTTAATAACAAAAATCTCTCCTGTAAAAGCAATTCGCTTCGATTGATTTTAAAATATATGAATATTTTCAACCCGACAGTTTTTGAAACCTGTCGGGTTTGTTTTTTTGTGTATACATATATAAGTATGGTATTATGATTTTCAGGAGCTAAATCCCGCTATCCGCTTCAATCTTTTTGTGGCGAACCCCGCCACAAAAAGGATTTCCGCTTCTATCGGGGCTAGGGCATCGGTTTCCGGGAGAAGCTTTTAGATGGAAAGATGCCGTTAAAAGGATAAAGAATCATATAAAAAGAGTTGGAAAAGCTGAAAACTCTGCAAAATCGGCAAAACCGAACCAGCGTAAAATACGAAATCCACATGTAAGCCAAGAAAAAACCTATAGATATTCAAAAAAGTTGAAAATGTAAAGAGGCTGTTATGAGATAGTTAAGAAATAAAGCGAAAAAAGATTGAAATTATATAAAGAAAAGGCTTGTAAATGTAAATAAAGGTGGTACTTTTGCACCCGCAACAGCGAAAAACGTTCACAGAAATACTGACAGGAATAAGAATTAAAAGAGAAGAAATTTTCAAAAAAAAAGATTCGAAAAAGCTTGTGAGATTTGAAAATGCTTTTTACATTTGCACCCCGCAAAACACGGAAGTTCATTGAAAGATTGGAAGAAAAAATAGAAAAAAAGAAACGAAAAAAAAAGTTTCAAATTTTTTTAAATTTTTCTTGCGAGAAACAAAAAGAAGTTTTAGTTTTGCACCCGCTTTGAGAGACAAGCGGAATACAAAGAAATTACGTTCGTAGACATATTGAATTGACAGCCGTTTTAACAGAGATGTTAGAACAAAAGAAATAAGAGTAATAGAATCGAAAGATTCGGAAAGAAACCGATAGATATTCATCGAGATATAATATTAAAATATACGATGAAGAGTTTGATCCTGGCTCAGGATGAACGCTAGCGGCAGGCTTAACACATGCAAGTCGAGGGGTAGAAGTCTTCGGGCTTTGAGACCGGCGCACGGGTGCGTAACGCGTATGCAATCTGCCTTTCACAGAGGGATAGCCCAGAGAAATTTGGATTAATACCTCATAGTATTATAGAGCGGCATCACTTTATAATTAAAGTCACAACGGTGAAAGATGAGCATGCGTCCCATTAGCTAGTTGGTAAGGTAACGGCTTACCAAGGCCACGATGGGTAGGGGTCCTGAGAGGGAGATCCCCCACACTGGTACTGAGACACGGACCAGACTCCTACGGGAGGCAGCAGTGAGGAATATTGGTCAATGGACGCAAGTCTGAACCAGCCATGCCGCGTGCAGGATGACGGTCCTATGGATTGTAAACTGCTTTTGTACGAGAAGAAACACTCCTATGTATAGGAGCTTGACGGTATCGTAAGAATAAGGATCGGCTAACTCCGTGCCAGCAGCCGCGGTAATACGGAGGATCCAAGCGTTATCCGGAATCATTGGGTTTAAAGGGTCCGTAGGCGGTTTAGTAAGTCAGTGGTGAAAGCCCATCGCTCAACGGTGGAACGGCCATTGATACTGCTGAACTTGAATTACTGGGAAGTAACTAGAATATGTAGTGTAGCGGTGAAATGCTTAGATATTACATGGAATACCAATTGCGAAGGCAGGTTACTACCAGTTTATTGACGCTGATGGACGAAAGCGTGGGGAGCGAACAGGATTAGATACCCTGGTAGTCCACGCCGTAAACGATGGATACTAGCTGTTGGGCGCAAGTTCAGTGGCTAAGCGAAAGTGATAAGTATCCCACCTGGGGAGTACGAACGCAAGTTTGAAACTCAAAGGAATTGACGGGGGCCCGCACAAGCGGTGGAGCATGTGGTTTAATTCGATGATACGCGAGGAACCTTACCAAGGCTTAAATGCAGACTGACCGATTTGGAAACAGATCTTTCGCAAGACAGTTTACAAGGTGCTGCATGGTTGTCGTCAGCTCGTGCCGTGAGGTGTCAGGTTAAGTCCTATAACGAGCGCAACCCCTGTTGTTAGTTGCCAGCGAGTAGTGTCGGGAACTCTAACAAGACTGCCAGTGCAAACTGTGAGGAAGGTGGGGATGACGTCAAATCATCACGGCCCTTACGCCTTGGGCTACACACGTGCTACAATGGCCGGTACAGAGAGCAGCCACTGGGTGACCAGGAGCGAATCTATAAAGCCGGTCACAGTTCGGATCGGAGTCTGCAACTCGACTCCGTGAAGCTGGAATCGCTAGTAATCGGATATCAGCCATGATCCGGTGAATACGTTCCCGGGCCTTGTACACACCGCCCGTCAAGCCATGGAAGCTGGGGGTGCCTGAAGTCGGTGACCGCAAGGAGCTGCCTAGGGTAAAACTGGTAACTAGGGCTAAGTCGTAACAAGGTAGCCGTACCGGAAGGTGCGGCTGGAACACCTCCTTTCTAGAGCCTGAGTGTTAGCAGTAATGCACGCTTAGGAAAAATGATGAAATTTAAAGGTTTTGAATTTTAGATTGTATTACTCTTGCTGTTAATTTAAAAAAAATGATAAAAATTAAGTAAAACAGAGTCTCGTAGCTCAGCTGGTTAGAGTACTACACTGATAATGTAGGGGTCGGCAGTTCGAGTCTGCCCGGGACTACTTTTTAAGAATTGACAATTAATACTTGTTAATTGATAATTAAAAAGACTGAAAAGCTTAAAAAGAAGGAAATTCTAGAGTTGAAAGATTACGAATTACAAATAATTCCTAATTCATAATTCACAATTCATAATTAGATTGGGGGATTAGCTCAGCTGGCTAGAGCGCCTGCCTTGCACGCAGGAGGTCAACGGTTCGACTCCGTTATTCTCCACGATTTTAGTCATAAAGATTAAAGTCATAAAGTCCAAAGTGATTCACTTGACGACTTTTGACTTTTGACTAGATAAAGTTCATTGACATATTGAGATAAGAAAATAATAAGAAAGTAGAAAGCGTTTTTTACAATTTTATTGTAAAAAACAAAAAAAACGGTCTTGTTTTAAGTAACAAGATTGGTACAATAAGCAAAATAAGGGCGTATGGGGAATGCCTAGGCTCTCAGAGGCGATGAAGGACGTGATAAGCTGCGAAAAGCTGCGGGGACTGGCACACACAGATTGATCCGCAGATATCCGAATGGGGCAACCCGCTATATTGAAGATATAGCACACCGATAGGTGGGCAAACCCGCTGAACTGAAACATCTAAGTAGGCGGAGGAGAAGAAAACAAAAGTGATTCCGTAAGTAGTGGCGAGCGAACGCGGATTAGCCCAAACCAGTGCTGTTACGGCAGTGCTGGGGTTGTAGGACCACGACATTTTATGCATGCAGAACCGGAAGTTACTGGAAAGTGACGCCAAAGAGGGTGATAGCCCCGTATGGGTAATAAATGTAATAGATAGTGGTATCCTGAGTAGGGCGGGGCACGTGAAACCCTGTCTGAATTCGGCGGGACCATCCGCTAAGGCTAAATACTCCTGAGAGACCGATAGTGAACCAGTACCGTGAGGGAAAGGTGAAAAGAACCGTGAATAACGGAGTGAAATAGATCCTGAAACCATACGCTTACAAGCGGTCGGAGCCCTTTCGTGGGGTGACGGCGTGCCTTTTGCATAATGAGCCTACGAGTTAACGCTGCTGGCAAGGATAAGTACTTCAGGTATGGATCCGCAGCGAAAGCGAGTCTGAATAGGGCGCTTTAGTCAGTAGTGTTAGACGCGAAACCGTGTGATCTACCCATGGGCAGGTTGAAGCTGTGGTAACACACAGTGGAGGACCGAACCGGTTGACGTTGAAAAGTCTTCGGATGACCTGTGGGTAGGGGTGAAAGGCCAATCAAACTCGGAAATAGCTCGTACTCCCCGAAATGCATTTAGGTGCAGCGTTAGTTATAAAGTTATACAGAGGTAGAGCTACTGATTGGATGCGGGGGCTTCACCGCCTACCAATTCCTGACAAACTCCGAATGCTGTATAATGTTCACTAACAGTGAGGGCTTGGGTGCTAAGGTCCAAGTCCGAGAGGGAAAGAACCCAGACCATCAGCTAAGGTCCCCAAATATATGCTAAGTTGAAAGAACGAGGTTTGTCTGCCCAGACAGCTAGGATGTTGGCTTGGAAGCAGCCATTCATTTAAAGAGTGCGTAACAGCTCACTAGTCGAGCGGACGAGCATGGATAATAATCGGGCATAAGCATATTACCGAAGCTATGGATTTGCAAGTAATTGCAAGTGGTAGGGGAGCATTCTAACAGGGTTGAAGGTTTTTCGTAAGGAGGGCTGGACTGGTTAGAAAAGAAAATGTAGGCATAAGTAACGATAATGCGGGCGAGAAACCCGCACACCGAAAAACTAAGGTTTCCACAGCTATGCTAATCAGCTGTGGGTTAGTCTGGTCCTAAGGCGAACCCGAAAGGGACAGTCGATGGCTAACGGGTTAATATTCCCGTACTACTAATTACTGTGATGGGGTGACGGAGTGATGAAAGCGCCGCGAACTGACGGAATAGTTCGTTGAAGTACCTAGCTATAGGTCCTGTAGTAAAATGCGCAGGAACTGGTGAAATACGATAGTACTCGGAGTCTTCGGACAAAGAGATAGTGCGCCTAAGGGCTTCCAAGAAAAACCTCTAAACTTCAGGTAATTAGTACCAGTACCGTAAACCGACACAGGTAGTTGAGGAGAGAATCCTAAGGTGCTCGAGAGATTCATGGCTAAGGAATTAGGCAAAATAGACCTGTAACTTCGGGAGAAAGGTCGCCCTGAGCAATCAGGGCCGCAGTGAAGAGGTCCAGGCGACTGTTTATCAAAAACACAGGGCTCTGCAAAATCGTAAGATGAAGTATAGGGCCTGACACCTGCCCGGTGCTGGAAGGTTAAGAGGAGATGTTATCTTCGGAGAAGCATTGAATTGAAGCCCCAGTAAACGGCGGCCGTAACTATAACGGTCCTAAGGTAGCGAAATTCCTTGTCGGGTAAGTTCCGACCTGCACGAATGGTGTAACGATCTGGACACTGTCTCAGCCATGAGCTCGGTGAAATTGTAGTAACGGTGAAGATGCCGTTTACCCGCGGTGGGACGAAAAGACCCTGTGCACCTTTACTATAGCTTAGTATTGACCTTGGATAAATGATGTGTAGGATAGGTTGGAGACTATGAAGCGGCGTCGCCAGGCGTTGTGGAGTCATTGTTGAAATACAACCCTTTGTTTATCTGAGGCCTAACCCCGCTATGCGGGGGACAGTGCTTGGTGGGTAGTTTGACTGGGGTGGTCGCCTCCAAAAGAGTAACGGAGGCTTCTAAAGGTTCCCTCAGTACGCTTGGTAACCGTGCGTAGAGTGCAATGGCATAAGGGAGCTTGACTGAGAGACATACAGGTCGATCAGGTACGAAAGTAGAGCATAGTGATCCGGTGGTTCCGCATGGAAGGGCCATCGCTCAAAGGATAAAAGGTACGCCGGGGATAACAGGCTGATCTCCCCCAAGAGCTCATATCGACGGGGGGGTTTGGCACCTCGATGTCGGCTCGTCACATCCTGGGGCTGGAGAAGGTCCCAAGGGTTGGGCTGTTCGCCCATTAAAGTGGCACGCGAGCTGGGTTCAGAACGTCGTGAGACAGTTCGGTCTCTATCTACTGCGGGCGTTAGAAATTTGAGTGGATCTGATTCTAGTACGAGAGGACCGAATTGGACTAACCTCTAGTGTATCTGTTGTCCCGCCAGGGGCACCGCAGAGTAGCTACGTTGGGAAGGGATAAGCGCTGAAAGCATATAAGCGCGAAACCCACCACAAGATGAGATTTCTTTTAAGGATCGTGGAAGATGACCACGTTGATAGGCTATAGATGTAAAGGCAGTAATGTCATAGTCGAGTAGTACTAATAATCCGTAAGCTTATGTACACCCTTTTCCCGGGCCGAAAGGCCCGGGAGGAAACTTTCTAAAACAAAAACTTACTTTTCTTTATCTCAGTATGTTAAAATATTGTTTAATTGATAATTAACAATTTATAATTGATAATTAATAATTAAAAGCTGCTAGCAGCGAATGACCTTAAGGTGGTTATTGCGGCGGGGCTCACCTCTTCCCATCCCGAACAGAGAAGTTAAGCCCGCCTGCGCAGATGGTACTGCAGTTTTGTGGGAGAGTATGTCGTCGCCTTTCTTTTAAGAATCCTCATCATTTACTTGATGAGGATTTTTTTGTTTTTGTAAATGTTTTGGATTTGTTGCCGATCGCTGTTGTGAAAATATTCTCCTAAGATCAATTACTCTCTTTGTGTTTTACATTGTTTTTCTCCTTTAGTTTTATTGTTTTTGAATTTAGAACAAGAAATATCACCTTTTTTAATTTAGCATTTGAAAAGTCAATATTTGTTGTTTTTGCGTTTTGCGATAGTTTGATTATTTCAAGTTCATTAAAAATCATTTTAATTATTGATAAATTTGTTTCATAATCATTCATGATATGAAACAGCTTATTGATGCTATTAATAGTTTTCTGAAATTAGACGATGAAACAGAACAAGCAATAAAGAAATATTTCGTTATTGAAAAATTAAAAAACTCTCAAAATATAATCTTCACTTTTTTTTAAGATTTGCTACATTTGAAGTAGGATATAAATTCTATCAAGTATTATTTATTATAAAAACTGTATGGATATTAATTTAAAGTGAAATGAAATGTCAAAAAGTGTAGAAAACCCAAAAGTTGATTTCTTTTTTGATAAAGCTGATAAATGGCAGCAAGAGTTAAATTTAATGAGAACAATTTCTCTTGAATGTCAGTTAACTGAAGAATTAAAATGGGGAGTTCCATGTTATACTTTTCAAAATGCAAATATTGTTTTAATTCATTCTTTTAAAGAATATTGTGCTTTTTTGTTTTTCAAAGGAGCTTTGTTAAAAGATACTGACAGTATTTTGATTACAATCTGAAAATGTCCAGGCAGCACGTCAAATACGATTTACAAATCTTCAGGAAATAATTGATTTGAAAGCGGTTTTAAAAACTTACATTTATCAGGCTGTAGAAGTTGAAAAAGCAGGTTTGAAAGTGGAGTTGAAAAAAACATCAGAATTTGAAGTTGCTGAGGAATTCCAAAAGAAGCTGGATGAAATGCCAAATCTCCAAAAAGCTTTTTATGCTTTAACTCCCGGAAGGCAAAGAGTCTATTTACTTCATTTTTCTCAGCCAAAACAGTCTAAAACCAGAGAATCGAGAGTAGAAAAGAATATTTCAAATATATTAGACGGCAAAGGACTTAATGATTAGTAAAAGATGCAGTCGTGTTTTTAAAATTATTTGTGATAACATAAAATAAAGAAAGATGAGTCAAACAAATAAATTGTCATCAGAACAACAGGAATCATTATTGAATGTTTTAGAAAAACGTTTCGAAAATAATAAACATCGTCATCAAAATATAGAGTGGGAAAAAGTTCTGTTAAAACTAAAAGCTAATCCTGAAAAACTTTGGTCTCTTGACGAAATGGAAAGAACTGAAGGCGAGCCGGATGTTGTAGGTTTTGATGAAAAAACAAATGAATATATCTTTTATGATTGTGCTGCAGAAAGCCCAAAAGGCCGCAGAAGTATTTGTTACGATCACGAAGCATTAGAAAAAAGAAAAGAAAATAAGCCCAAAGACAGTGCCATAAATATGGCACAGGAAATGGGAATTCAAATTTTGAATGAAGAAGAATATCGAAACCTTCAAAAACTTGGAAAATTTGATACAA
This sequence comes from Flavobacterium johnsoniae UW101, assembly GCF_000016645.1. Lineage (NCBI taxonomy): Bacteria > Pseudomonadati > Bacteroidota > Flavobacteriia > Flavobacteriales > Flavobacteriaceae > Flavobacterium > Flavobacterium johnsoniae. The sequence continues at coordinate 498,898 of NC_009441.1, read as the reverse complement.
AAACTTCAAGCTGGATTTTAACTCCTGTAAATATTAGAAAACTTGGCGGTGCGATTTTTTCAGATTTTCGTTATGATACTGTTTTTGTGTATCATAATGGTGCCGATTCGTATTATGCCGCAAGAGGTTTTCGCGGTTCATTAAAAGTTTAAGATTAAATAAAAACATGATATTAGCCTTCGATACATATTATTTTGATAATAAAGCAAAAACAGTCTGCCTTGAATTTGAGAATTGGAATGAAGATAAAAACTTTAAAGTTCATACCGAGATAATAGATAATGTTTCAGAATATATTCCGGGAGAATTCTATAAAAGAGAACTTCCGTGTATTCTTAGTTTGTTAAATCAAATCGATTTAAAAAATATCGAAGCGATTATCGTTGATGGATTTGTGTATTTAGATGATGATAAAAAATACGGTTTAGGCGGCCATTTATATGAAAAACTAAATAATGAGATTCCTATTATTGGTGTAGCCAAAACTAATTTTGCGAGTATCGAAAAAGATAAAAAAGCTTTGCTGAGAGGAGACAGTGCAAAACCATTATTCATAACTTCTATAGGAATTGATTTGGAAGAAGCTTTTCAAAAAGTTGAAATTATGGCGGGTGAATTCAGAATGCCGACTTTATTGAAAGAGTTAGACCGACTCACAAAAGAATAAATTATTTTCTTAATCGTCTTTTTGGCTAATCAATTGTCCAAAATGGCTAAAAACAGCTTCAGGCTTCGGCTGATCTTTGCATTATAATTTTAAAACAATTAAAAATGCAAAAGACAATTTTTATTACAGGAGCTTCAACTGGTTTAGGAAAATCAACAGCAAAATTATTTCAAAGCAAAGGCTGGCAGGTAATTGCCACAATGCGAAATCCTGAAAAGGAAACAGAATTAACTTCATTAGAAAACGTAATTGTATTACCGCTTGACGTTACAAATTCAGAACAAATTACAGAAACAATAAAAAGCATTACAGAAAAATATTCTGTAGATGTTGTATTAAATAATGCCGGTTACGGGTTGATTGGTGCTTTAGAATCTTTAAGCGAAATTCAAATCGAACGCCAGATTGTTACCAATCTATTTGGAGTTATTAGAATTTCAAAAGCTTTTACACCGCATTTTCGTGAGAAAAAAAGCGGTACTTTTATAAATGTTACTTCTACTTTTGGTTTAATTGGATTTCCAACTTGTTCTATTTACAGCGCAACTAAATTTGGTGTCGATGGTTTTTCAGAAAGTCTGGCGTCAGAATTAACTCAATTTGGAATTCAGGTTAAAGTTGTCGCTCCTGGCGGCATGAAAACCGATTTTGCAATTCGCTCTATGGAAGTAGGTCAGCACCAAGCGTATGAAAAATTAACCGCAGAAGTTAGTAAAGGTTACAGCGCCGAACAATTAGAGAATTATACAAAAGCAGAAGATGTTGCTCAAATTATATATGAAGCAGCGACAGATAATAAAAATCAATTGCGATATGTTGCCGGAAATGATGCCAATGCTTTATACAATGAAAGATTGAAAAATGGTGCTGAAGCCCAGGTTCAAAATATTAAAGCAATGTTTACTTTTTAATTTAAAATAAGATGAAAAATCAAGCAATAGAATTAACGACTTTTAAATTAAACGGTTTTACAACACAGCAATTTATTGAAGCTAATAAGGAAATCGACGAATTTTTAAAACGTCAAAAAGGATTTCGCTCCAGAACCATTTTTGAATTGAAAAAAGGAATAGTTTACGATATGCTGGTTTGGGACAGTGCTGCAGAAGGCACAGATGCGATGCATAAATTAATGACAGAACTCAGTGATTCTGTCGTACACAACATGATTGATCAAAGTACTGTGAGCTGGAACATTGCGCCAGTCGAACATTTTATAAATTTGTGAGATGAAAAATCAACCTAAAATATTTCATTCGATATCAGAACTTCATAAAGCGATGGGACAGCCAAAACCTATGCATCCGCTTATTAGTATCTTGAATTATGGCGAAGCAGTATTTGACCCAAAAGATTTTGAAAACGGAATTATTTTAGATTTTTATAAAATCTCTTTTAAAACTCATTTTTCTGGAAAGCTTCGATATGGACATGGTTTTTATGATTTCGAGGAAGGTGGCATGTCATTTGTTTCACCGGGACAAATTTTAAAAATGCAGGAAGAAGAGGCGGATTACAGCGGCATGTCATTAAATATTCATCCTGATTTTATTCGGCCTTATACATTAAATGCTAATATTAAAAAGTATGGATTCTTTTCTTATACAGCATCGGAGGCTTTGTATTTATCAGAAAATGAAAAAGAAACTATTTTAGGGGTTTTTGCTAATATTCAAAATGAATTAAAAGAACGCATTGATACTTTTAGTCAGGACGTTCTTATCTCGCAGATCGAACTTTTACTTAACTACAGCAATCGGTTTTATAACAGGCAGTTTATTACCCGAAAAGCAGTTAACAATGATGTGCTTTCAAAACTGGAAATTTTACTGGAAGATTATTTTAATAACGAAAAAACACTTGAAAATGGTTTGCCAACCGTTCAGTTTGTGGCCGATGAATTAGGTTTGTCTGCCAGATATTTAAGCGATCTGCTTCGGAATCTTTCGGGACAAAATACACAGCAGTTTATTCATGATAAATTGATAGAAAAAGCAAAAGATTATATCATGAAAGGAACTTTTTCAATGTCTGAGATTGCCTATAAATTAGGTTTTGAACATCCGCAGTCTTTCAATAAATTATTCAAGAAAAAAACAAATTTAAGTCCAATCGCATTTCAGGAACAATTCAATAAAAATTAAATTATGGCATCAATAAATTTTGAACAGCTCAAAGAACGTTCTTTAGAAATAAGAAAGCGTTATCACGAATTAGAATTATCGCATCACGGAAGCGAATGGACAATAGAAGAAGATGCATTGGCATTTTTGACAGATGCCGGCTTAATTGGCCGTAACGTAATGTCGCAGCAGGGAAGATGGCCAAAAGGAAACACAGAACAGGAACTCAAACATAAATTAGGAGAATCCATTTGGTGGCTTACGGTTTTGGCCGAAAGAATGAATATTGATATTGAAAAAGCCACGGAAGATTTTTTAACCAGTACCGAAAATTTATTGGGAAAATAACTTTTATGTTTTGAATCGTTTTTGCCAAATGGCAAATTCTGCACCAATAACTTTGATTAACTTGCCTCTATGAAAGAATTTATAGATTATATATTGCAATTTGGGACTTTAAATCAGCATCAGCTGGATTTAATTGCAAGTAAAACAACTGTATTGGAACTTCAGAAAGATGAATATTTTTCAGAAGCCGGAAAAATTGCCCAGCAGGTTGGTTTTGTTTTAGAAGGAATTACCCGTGTTTGTTACTACAATAACAAAGGCGAGGAAATTACTAAATATTTTATCGACGAAAATAATCTGGTTGTTGATATGGAAAGTTTCGATAATGATATTTGTTCCAATGCTTATGTGCAGGCGATAACAGATTGTAAATTGCTGGTTTTTTCTAAAAAAGACTGGAAAGAACTTTTAGAAACAATAATTGGCTGGGATGCCATTGTACACAGAATTATTTCGAAAGCATTGAGACAAAAAGTAGAAAGAAGAAGTCCGCTGGTTTCAGAAGATGCTACTACGCGTTATTTAATGTTTTTAAAAATCTATCCCAACGTTATCAATCGCATTCCGTTATCTTATGTGGCATCTTATTTAGGAATTACACAATCGTCTTTAAGTAGAATTAGAAAAAACATTCGTTAAATTGCTTTTTGCCAAATGGCAAATGATTCCATTTTTAAAGTAACCAACTTTGTATTATAATTTTAAAACAATTTAAAAATGAAATCAGTATTAATAACAGGAGCAAATAGAAGCATAGGATTAGAAATAACAAAACAGCTTTCAAAACAGGGATTGTTTGTGTATTTAGGAAGCCGCGATCTTGAAAAAGGAAACGAAATTGTAAAAGAATTAAACAAAGATGGTTTTCAAAATATCAAAGCGATTCAAATTGATGTTACCAATCCGGATTCAATTTTAGCAGCAAAAAAGATTGTAGAAAACGAGCAGGGAAAATTAGATATCCTAATCAACAATGCAGGAATAAGCGGCGGCCAGTTTCCTCAAACTGCTTCAGACACCAGTGTTAAAGACATTAAAAATGTATTTGAAACTAACTTTTTTGGTGTTATAAGCGTTACTCAGGCTTTTTTGGAATTACTTAAAAAATCAGACAGTCCGAGAATTAGTAATATAACTTCCGGACTTGGTTCTTTAACTCTGCATAGTGATGCATCATGGAAATATTACGATTTTAAATCAGCGGCTTACGGAACTTCAAAAACAGCATTAAATGCATATACCATTGTACTGGCTTATGAACTAAAAGATTTATCTTTTAAAGTAAATGCAATTGATCCGGGTTACACGGCAACAGACTTCAATCATTATAGCGGTCCCGGAACTGTAGAAAGTGCAGCATCTTTTATTATCAAACATACATTAACTGATGAAAACGGACCAACGGGACAATTTTTCAGTAATGATATTGAAGATGAAACAGGGGTAAGTCCTTGGTAAAAAGTTCAAATTATCAATATAAAAAAGACTCCAATGATTTATTGGAGTCTTTTTTGGTTTTAAATCTGAATTAATGTCTTTTATAAAATAATTAAATGAACTTTTTACTCATATTTTAAGTATTTCAAAACATCCGTTTTGGCTGCTGCATAAGCTCTTGACAACACAATTAATAAAGTCAGAACCATTAAAATTGTAAACCCAAGAATAAACGGAAATACGCTTATCTCAATTCTGAATGCAAAGTTGTCAAGCCATTTTTTTAGAAAATAATAAACGGGAAACAATGCAGTTAAAAATCCAATTATGCAGTAAAAGACATACTGTTTAGATAATTCTTTAAGCAAAGTATTCGTTTCGGCTCCCAGTGTTTTTCTAATCGCAATTTCTTTCATTCGTCTTTGTATAGAATATGATGCAAGAGAAAATAAACCAAATAGTGCAATTAGAATTACTACAATATTAAGCAGTGAAAACAAATTCTTTTGCTTGGTGTAAGTTTCATAAGTTCTTGCATATTGCTTGTCTACAAAATCATATTGAAAAGGATATTCAGTATCTACTTTTGTTTTCCAGAAATCCTCAATAGAAGAAATCGTATTTTGGATATTATCTGATTTTAATTTTATATAAACCGTATTGATTTCTCCCGCCATATCCAAACTTTTGATATGATAAAAAGTCATTGGCAAAACGGCAGATTCAGGACTTAGCAAATTGAAATCCTTAACAATACCAATGATTTTCATGGGCTGATTACCAATTCTAATTTCAGTATTAATGGGATCTTTAATATTCATCAGTTTTAAGGCTGTCTCATTTATTAAAACAGAACTCGTAGTATCAGAAGCTATTTTTTTATCGAAATCTCTTCCTTTTATTATTTTTATTTTCATTAAATCCAGCATTCCATAATCTAATCCAATTGCTTTTTGTTTAAAAAGTTCGTCTTTATACCAAATTGGCGCTAAAGAAGTATCATTTCCGTCAAAGGAAACTAAACCCGTAGAAACTTTATCAACACCTTTTATCTTAGATAGTTCTTCTTTGATGGCAGTGTATCGGCTGAAAATCTTTTTACCAATTTCATCTCCTTCATAATAAGATGGCGGAAAATTTAATGAAACGGCTAATACCTGACTGCCTTTAAAACCCAAATCTTTGTTAGTTAAATATTGTATTTGTTCATAGACGATATTGGAGCCAATAATAAAGAAGGCCGCAATTGCAAATTGAAAAATCAACATTCCGTTGCGAAGCCAAATACCATTTTTACTTCTTTCAAAATTGCCTTTTAATACTTTTATAGTTTCAAAATTAGAGACATAAAGTGCCGGGAATATACCAGCGGTTAAGATTGTGAGAATAAAAATAAGAATCAATTGCAGATAAAACTGACTGCCAATGATCATTAAATTCTTATCCAGAAAATTATTGTAATAAGGCAGAGTAAGTTCTACAATTACCAAAGCCAGCAAAATAGAGAAACTGCAAATTAGAACTGTTTCAAAAATAAATTGTAGCACAATATCTTTTTTTGATGCTCCAAGAATTTTTCTAACTCCAACTTCTTTGGCTCGTTTAATGGCATTTGCGGTTGCCATGTTAATGTAATTCACTATTGATAAAATAAGAATAAGGACAGATAATCCTGCCATTATCCATAGAAACTGGTAATTTCCCCTTCCTTCTGGATAGCCGTCAGCGATAGAATGTAGTCTTGCATCAGAAAGCGGCTCTAGAAAAATTTTAAAATGACCAATCTTTTTTTCCATTTCGGCAGGTGTCATTCCCGCTTCTTTTGAACTTTTTACAATGATTTCATCATAATAAACCTTTTCTAACATTCTTTTAGTCACATCAATTTTCGAAGGATCTTTAATTTTTAAAAGAATTTTTAAAACAAAAAGACCTCGGTTTTTATTAATATCAACTAAATCCTTCATGTTATTGACAACCACGTTAGGCATAATTGAAGAATTATCAGGAACTCGATAAACAGCACGAACTGTAAACATCGCAGAAAGGCAATTGATTTGTTTTCCAATTGGGTTTTCATTACCAAATACTCTTTTTGAAATGTCTTCAGAAATTGCAATACTCGAACCATCTTTTAGTGCTGAAGCGGCATTGCCATGAATTATTTTAAAAGGAAAAATAGAAAAGAAATCACTTTCGACATTGATAATTTTATTTACCGTCTCTTTTTTTCCTTTATAAGTGATTTTGTCTTTTTTATACCAATTATCAGCATAAACAATATTTTCAACATTAGGATCATTTTCTAAATATGCTTTTAACCGAACTGAATTTTCAGCCACGGCGGGCATATCACTTAATTGAACCAAAACCTGATAAACATTATCTTTTTCAGGATTCCATTTATTGTAACTATGTTCGTCGTTCCAATAGAGCAGGGCAAAAATAAGCCCTGCAATTCCTATTGATAATCCTAAAATATTTAATGTAGAAAATAGTTTATTGTGTTTTAACTGGTAAATAAATATATTGATATAGTTTAGTATCATAGTTTTTTGGGAAGTTAGTTTGTTGAAAAATCAAAAGCTGTAATGATTATTCATATTTAAGATATTTCAAAACATCAACTTTAGTTGCCTGATACGCTCTGGAAAGAACTACCAATAAAGTCAAAATCAACAAAGCTGTAAATCCAATTAAAAACGGATAAATAGAAATGGTAATTCTGTACGAGAAATTTTCAAGCCATTTATTTAGCAGATAATAAGCGGGAAATAAAGCAATTAAAAAACCAACTACGCTAAAAAGAATATATTGTTTACAGAGTTCCTTTAGTAATACATTGGTTTCTGCACCCAGTGTTTTTCGAATTGCGATTTCTTTCATTCGTCTTTCTATAGAATAAGATGCAAGAGCAAATAATCCTAAAAGCGCAATTGTGATAACAATGATATTCAATAAAGAAAAAAGATTTTTTTGTTTTACATAACTGCTGAATGATCTTTTGTATTGTTTATCAACAAAATCGTATACAAATGGATAATCCGGATCTACTTTTTTGATCCAAAGATTTTCTATACCAGCTATAGTTTGCTGCATAGTTTTAGGATCGGCAGTGATGTAAATATTATTTAAGTTTGCTGTAAACCAAGGCACAGTTTTAAAATGAAAAAATGACATTGGAGGAATTGGTTCTCCAGGGTTACCTACATTAAAATCTTTTACAACTCCAACAATAATGGCATCTAGTCCGTTCCAGTGTACTTTTTTGCCTATCGGATCTTTTTCATTTAATAATTTTAGAGCTGTTTCATTAATTAACATTGAAGAAATGGTATCCTGAGCAAATTCTGGATTGAAAGAACGTCCTTTTACAATTTTAATTTTCATCATTTCCAGCAGTCCAAAATCGATTGGCATATTACTGCCGTCAATATTTAGATCTTTATAGTGATAAGAAATTACAGATCTTGCTCCATTTCCTAAAACAAAACCAGCGCTCGAAACCTGCTGAACTCCTTTTATATGCTGCAATTGGTTTTTAATAATAGTGTATCGTTCAAAACGGTCTTTATTAGTTATTCCTTCGCCATAGATATTTCGGTATGAAATATTAAGAATCTGTTTGCCGTTAAAACCCAAATCTTTCGAGTTCATAAGATCTATTTGTTCGTATACAACATAAGATCCAACAATAAAGAAGGCAGCTACTGCAAATTGAAAAATAAGCATACCGTTTCTAAGCCAGACACCGCTTTTGCTTCTGCCAAAATTCCCCTTCAATACTTTTAGCGATTCAAAATTAGAAACATAAACAGCCGGAAATATCCCTGCCAGTATTACAGTAATAACGAATATAACGACAAGCTGTAAATAAAACTGACTGCTTTGCAATGCAAGAGATTTTTCTAAAAAAGCATTGTAATAAGGCAGAGAAAGTTCTACAATAACTAGCGATATTAAAATGGAAAGCAAAGCGATTACTGCGGTTTCAAAAATAAATTGTTTGACAATAGCTGTTTTTGAAGCGCCGATAATTTTGCGCACTCCAACTTCTTTGGCTCTTTTTACAGCATTTGCCGTAGCCGAATTGACATAATTTACAATTGATAAGATTAGAATTAAAACCGATAACCCAACCATGATAAGCAGAAATTGATAATTACCTTTAGGTTCTGCCAAACCGCCGGTTTTGGTATGAAGGCGAATAGACGACAACGATTCTAAACATGGTTTTACTTCGCCATATTTCTTAATAAATTCTTCTGGTGAAATACCTTGATTTTTAGCATAACGAGATGTCATATTCTCAAAATATATTTTTTGAAGATTTTGAGTCACTCGTTTTTGCTCACTCGGATTTTTTAGTTTTAATAACAGCACAAATTGAAAATCACCCCAGGCCTGAGCGTTTCCTTTTAATCGTTCATCCATAAAGTTAACCACGCAGGACGGGTTATAAGCTGATTTTTTATCGAGTTTGTAAACACCTGTTACGATTAGGTTTTTACCTTTCAGCACAACTTGTTTTCCCAAAGCAGTTTCGTTTCCAAAAAGCTGAGCCGCCAAATCTTGAGATAAACAAATACTGTTTATATCTGGTAATGCGGTTTTTGAATTTCCTTCGATAAATGAATAAGGGAAATACTCAAAGAAATTTTTTTGCGCTGCAATTATTTTATCTGACTGTACTTTTTTGTTATTAAAACGAATGATTTCATTGTCGTAATCACCACTCAAATAGCAGTAAGATGCTACTTCAGGATTTATCTCTTTTATGGCAGGTCCTATTGGTGCCGAACTTGATGCCCAGTATGTAGTCGCGTCCATTTGGTTGGCGACTAAAAAGATATTGTCTTTATTAGGGTTCCATTGATCGTAACTTTGTTCGTCGTTCCAATATAAAATCGCAAAAATTAAACCTGCGATTCCAATACTCAAACCTAAAACATTTAAAGCTGTAAAAAGCTTATTGTTTTTGATGTGATAAATAAATATGTTGATCCAGTTTTTAAGCATGATCCTAATTTTTAGAAGTTACCAAAACATCAACATTTTTGTGATTTAATTTCTCTGAAAGAATAACGCCGTCTTTCATTAAAATAGTTCTCTGCGAAAAAGAAGCATCATAATCAGAATGCGTAACCATCAAAATTGTAGAACCGCTTGCATGAAGATCTGTCAATAATTCCATTACCTCATTTCCGTTTTTACTATCCAGATTTCCTGTAGGCTCATCGGCCAGAATAATTTTAGGATTATTTATTAAAGCTCTTGCAACCGCAACACGCTGCTGCTGACCTCCTGAAAGCTGCTGCGGAAAATGTTTCAAACGATGTGAAATGCCCAATATATTGGCAATATCTTCTACTTTTTTCTTTCTTTCAAAAGCATGAATTTTATTGTAAAGCAATGGCAATTCGATATTGTCATAAACAGATAATTCATCTATTAAATTAAAATTCTGAAATATAAAACCGATATTCTTTTTTCTGGCTTTTGATTTCAGGTTCTCTTTTAGTCCAACCATTTCCTGATCGAGTAAGGTATAACTTCCGTCAGTAGCACTGTCTAAAAGTCCTATAATGTTTAATAAAGTAGATTTCCCGCTTCCCGACGGCCCCATTATCGATACAAAATCGCCTTCGTTTATGGTTAATGAAACTTCACTTAAAGCTTTTGTTTCTACTTCTTCTGTTCTAAAAATTTTTGAAAGATTTTTGATGGTAATCATAATTGATTTTTTAAAATTTGATTGATGTTCGTTTTTTGATCTTCAGAAGTAAAAGAAACACAGTCGGAAAATTAAGATAATTAATAATACGGCTGATAGATATTTATTTTGTTATTTTTACCTCTGAAAGACTTTAATAATTAATGATTTACGAGTAGAAATGTGATTTTCGTGCCAAGAAATTAAATCTTGTAACTGCTTAATTTTTAAAATTTTATTTTTTCAAAAAAAATCACAATGTCCATAATTGGACACTTTTTGTCCAAAACTGAACAATAATGAAAAAAACAAACGCTTCAATTTTAATCATCGACGATCAGGAAGATATTCTTTTTGCCTCAAAAGTATATCTGAAAAAGTATTTTGAGAACATTCATACCTTAAATAATCCGAAAAAAATAGTCGAATTACTATCTCAAAACAGCATTGATGTTGTTTTGCTCGACATGAATTACAGGATAGGTTTTGAAGATGGAAGGGAAGGACTCTATTTATTAAAAGAAATAAAAACGCTTTCGCCAAAAACAGTTGTAATTTTAATGACAGCTTTTGGAAAAGTAGAAACCGCAGTTGAAGGATTAAAAGCGGGCGCTTTTGATTATATCTTAAAGCCCTGGGAAAACAAAAAACTATTAGAATCTGTAAAGCAGGCGGTAGACAAATCCCGTAAAGAACAAAAAAAGAACAAAGAGATTGAAAACGAAAACGACTTTTTTGTTGGAACTTCTGAAATTATAAAAAAAGCCTATTCACTTGCCGATAAAGTTGCCAAAACCGATGCAAATGTTTTGATTTTGGGAGAAAACGGAACTGGGAAATTTGTTTTGGCGCATCATATTTACAGTCAGTCCGAAAGAAAAAACAATCCGTTTATTGCCGTCGATTTGGGTTCTTTGAATTCGAATATTTTCGAAAGCGAATTGTTTGGTTATGCTAAAGGCGCTTTTACCGATGCCAAAATAGATACACCGGGACGTTTTGAAATGGCGCAGAACGGCACTATTTTTTTAGATGAAATAGGAAACGTGCCATTGCATTTGCAGTCAAAATTATTACAGGTTATTCAAACCAAAACCGTAACCAGATTAGGAGAAACAAAAGCAAGACCTTTAAATGTGCGAATTATTACGGCGACCAATTTGAATTTGAAACTGGAAGTTGCCGATAAAAATTTTAGAGAAGATTTGTATTACCGAATCAATACAATGGAAATAGTTTTGCCTCCGTTAAGAGAGAGAAACGAAGATAAAATTCCGCTGGCAGAATATCTTCTGGAAAAAATGAGGGATAAATACGGAAGAGGTGAAATTACTTTTGACAAAAAGGTATTAGAACAAATTGAAAATCATGCCTGGAACGGAAATATCCGCGAAATGGAAAATAAAATTGAACGCGCCGTTATTCTTTGCGAAAACAATAAAATCACCGTTTCAGATCTGGATTTAGAAATCATAACGCCTTATGATGAAAACCCGGACGATATTCAGCTTTCGACTGTAGAAAAAGCGGCGATCGAAAAAGCACTGCTTAAACACAATAACAATATCAGTAAAACTGCCGAAGAGCTGGGTTTGTCAAGAGGTTCGTTGTACCGACGTTTAGAGAAATATAATATCAATATTAATTAGTATGTTTAAAACGCTGCAAACCTATAAACTGCTTTTTTTTCGATTACTGGCTATTATTGCAGCGATCGAAATTTCGATTTATTTCTTTAAAATCAATTTGTTTTTTACGGGCATATTTGGCTTTTTTATTGTTTTTCTTCTCATTCGCGAAATGTATTTTTATGTTCGAAATTTTGTTTTAATTTACAATAAAACTATTGCTTCGATACTTCAGGATGATTTTTCATCAGATTTTAAAAAGCATAAAGAGAATAGTAATTACAATGACTTGTTTCAATTGTACGATACTTTGAAGAACAGGCAGAACGAACAAATTTCAAAAGATATTATTTACCGTTCTATTTTAAACAACATCGAAACCGGAATTATCATTTTACAAAAACACGATAATGATTGGGATATATTTTTGATGAACGATTATTTTTCTTCTCATTTTAATGTGCCCAAAGTTTCAAAATGGAAATATCTTAAAAATCAGCTGCCATCACTTTGTGAAATTATTGAAGTTGATGATTTTCATGAAATAAAAACATCTGTAGAAATCAGCATCAACGAACAAAATAACCAGACTTTTGTTTTGCAGGCTTCAAGAACCGAGATTTTTGAACGCGATTATTATATCGTTTTGTTAGATTCGATCCAGAATGTTGTCGAGAAAAAAGAAAAGGATGCCTGGGTAAATTTGATGAAAGTAATTTCGCATGAGCTTTTAAATTCTATAACGCCCATTCGTTCTATTTGCCAAAACCTGCAGGATTTGGTAGAACAGGATTCACTTTCGGCAGAAGATCTGGAAGATATTAAAAACAGTGTCGAAACCATGTTAAGGCGAAGTGACCATTTACAGAAATTTGTCGAAGGTTATCGAAAACTGGCGATGCTTCCTTCTCCTAAAAAAGAAAAAACAGAATTAAAGGATTTGATTGATAATTGTCTTCAAATCATGAATCCGTTGTTTAAAAAAGACGGCATTGAAGTAGAGAATTTAATCTCTTTAAAACGCCTGATAAATGTTGATGCGCAGCAAACTGAACAAGTCATCATTAACCTTTTGACAAACTCGATAAACGCCTTAAAAAATACCAGCAAGAAACAGATTTTAATTTCGGCGGAAGCCAAAGAAAACAGAATCTTCATTAAAATAACCGATAACGGAAATGGAATAGAAAAAGAAATTGAAAATAAAATTTTCCTGCCTTTTTTTACCACCCGAAATGAAGGCGCCGGAATTGGTTTAACACTTTCCAAAAACATCATAGAAGCGCACGGTGGTTATATTTCTTTTAAAACCGAGAATGAAAAAACGGTTTTTGAGATTTGTTTGGTTGAAGGATAAGGTTTTTGAGTTTAGTTTTAATAAAGATATTTCTTATATATTAGCAAGATAAATACTTTTTTTATGAGATAAGAAAAGTAGAAATAACAACCAAAAACAAATAAATCACCATTTTAACAGCCGTATAAACAGGATGAAGAACAGATTTTTACTTGCATTCTTATTTTTGACAATTTTTGCATTTGGGCAAAAAACAACTTTTAAAATTAAATATTCTGAACAATTAGCGGTTTTTGTTTTCTTGCAGAATCTCTCTGAAAATTATCCTGATAATGTTTTTAAAACCGAATTTCAGAAATCAAAATACAATACGGATAAATACAAAAACGTAATTTCAAAATTCGAACAACTAAGAATTGACTACAGTTATAGGTTTGAAGAGTTTCCGTATGGTTCAAAGAAAACAATGCAGACAGAAGATATCCTCAAAAAAAATCTAATCGAGACTGGAAATTTAGGAAGTTTTAAAATTCGTTCTGTTGGGATTATTCCAAATAAAACCTTGATTGATTTGGCAGAAAGTATTTCAGAATTTACGCCAATTTACAATGAACTGATTTATAATCCGAATAAAGAAAAGTTTGAAAAACAATTGGAAGAAATTACAAAATATTCCAATGAACATCAGATAGAGAACTACTTTAATACAGGATTGGTATTTTATAACTCAAGCTGGGATAATGCAATTCCGTTTGAAATTGCTTTTTATCCGCTCCCAAATTCTAAAGGTTTTACAGCGCAGGCGTTTTGTAACAATTTTATCAGCGCGATACAAACAGATCTAAAATCCTATAAAGATTTATTCAGCGTAATGCTTCACGAAACCTATCATATTATTTATGATGAACAATCGCTGGAAGTAAAAACTCAAATCGATACTTATTTTAAAGAAAATAAATCGAAATGCAGTAATTATGCTTATCAATTAATGAATGAAGTTTTGGCAACGGCTTTAGGCAATGGCTATGTTTATGGGCAGTTAGACGGAAAAATGGATACTTACGATTGGTACAACAAAAAGTATATAAATCTTATGGCCAAGCAGATTTATCCATTAGTTAAAGAATATATTGATGAGAAAAAGCCAATGGATAAAAATTTCATTGATAATTATATTCAGGCTTATGAAGTAAATTTTCCAAATTGGATCAATGAACTGGATAATATCATGACTTATAGATATGTGATTTCTGAAAACGAAAAAGATTTTGATGTCATAAATAAAATGTTTCGTTATCGTTCCAGAACACAATACGAAGATCAAATAACAGAAACCAGTATTGAGAAAATGCAGGAAACACCATTAACAAAAGTGATCATCATTTCTAAAAACAATTCTCAAAAGCTAAAACTGATAAAAAGTAAATTTATGGAATTAAAAAAATGGCAGTTTAAAGCTGACAAGGAGTTTGCAGAAAAAATTCTGCTGGACGACAAAAGCCAGTTAATTGTAATAAATCAAAAAGAATCTACAATTGAATCTCTTATTAAAACCATAAAATGAAAAAAGTAAATAGTTTTTTAGTTTCAGTGATCTGCATTTGTTTTTCATCTGCAACGGCATTTGCTCAATTAACATCGCAGCAAATTGATGTTTTGATGGAATCTGCCCTGACAAAGTTTAAAGTGGCAGGCGCATCAATTGCTGTTGTTAAAGATGGAAAAATAATTCACTTAAAAGGATATGGAGTTGGTTCTGTAGAAACAAAAAAAGCAGTAAATGAAAATACTAATTTTCAAATTGCCTCAAACAGTAAAGCATTTACCACGGCAGCGCTTTCTATTTTAGAAGATGAAGGAAAAATAAAATGGACCGATAAAGTAAGAGATTATCTTCCGGAGTTTAAAATGTATAACGATTATGTAACCGAAAATTTCAACATACAGGATTTATTGACTCATCGCAGCGGACTAGGTTTAGGAGTGGGTGATTTGATGTTTTTTCCCGATGGTTCTAATTTTACCATTAAAGATGTCTTGACGAGTTTTCAGTATTTTAAACCCGTTTCGGCTTTTAGAACCAAATTTGATTATGATAATTTGCTTTATATCGTAGCAGGAGAAGTAATTGCAAGGGTAAGCGGTATGAGTTACGAAGAATTTGTGCAAAAAAGAATCATTACTCCTTTGCAAATGAATAATACGTTTGTGGGAAGCCGTTTGATAAAAGACAAATCTAATTTTGCGGTTTCACATTCATCTGAATCTGGAACGATAAAAACAATTGACGGTTTTGGAGATCAAATGAATGCGGCTGCGGGCGGTATATTTTCTAATGCTTCAGATATGGCAAAATGGATGATTGTTCGTTTGAATAAAGGCCAATATGGAGAAGACCCAAAAACAACACTTTTTTCTTTAAAAAACCATAAAGAAATGTGGAGAATCCACACGGTTCAGGAATCAGATGAAAACTCAAGATATAATTTTCATTTTAACGGCTATGGTTTGGGCTGGCAAGTATCAGATGAAAAAGGAAATTTAAAAGTATCGCATACCGGAGGTCTGCCGGGAATGCTTTCTATTGTAACCATGTATCCGGATCTCAATTTAGGGATTGTAGTTTTAACCAATACCGAAAATGGCGGAGCAGGACTTTTTTCAGCAGTTTCAAATACGATTTCAGACAGTTATTTAGGTTTAGACGATTTTGGCTGGACTGATAAATTAGTAGAATGGATGAAAGAGGATAGAAATACGGGTGACGATGTAACCAAAAAAGTCTGGGAAAAAGTTAAGCTGTCAAAAAATGTAAAAATAAAAAACGAAGACTTTATAGGTGTTTATGCAGACAAATGGTTTGGCGAAATTGAAGTATTTGAAAAGAACAAACAATTATGGTTTAAATCCTATCGTTCGCCTAAATTAAACGGTCCGATGGCTTTTTATAATGCGAATACATTTGCTGTAAAATGGGAATATCAAGCTATGAATTGCGATGCATTAGCCATGTTTTCTCTGGATGAAAACGGCAAAGCTCAATCTATTAAAATGAAAGGCATTTCTCCAAACATTGATTTTAGTTTTGACTTTCAGGATTTGGATTTAATAAGAGTTAAATAAAAACATATTAGATAAGATAAAAAGCTGGTATATTTGCAACAATAAAGTATAGACTATACTCTATACTTTATTGTTTTTTATTAAAAAAGAAGGCTATGCTTATAAACGAATTATCAAAAAGAACTGGATTGTCAATCCATACTATCAGATACTATGAAAACTTAGGAATGATTGAAGGATTTACGAATGAAAAGGTCAAATCCAATAATTACAAACATTATAACGATAATGTGATTGAACGCCTCGAAATTATTATAGAAGCAAAAGAAGTAGGCTTTACCTTAGCAGAAATTAAAAAAATATTGACAGCCTGGTTCGAAAGTACAGATTCTAAACCAGAAACACTTGAGCTTTTTAAGGCTAAGATTAAAGAGATCGATAATAAAATAAAATATTTTAAACAGACTAGGTCACTTCTTGAGAAAGTTTGTGAGAAACTACAGAATGATGAATGTTGATAGCATAAAAAAACTCCATTAGAAATAATGGAGTTTTTTTATGCTTTAAAAGGTTATTTTCCTTTTACTATTTTTTCAAGATATTCAACTTTATCTTTTTCTGTCTGGATCAAACGTTCATAAAGTTTTTCTTTTTCTTGATAAAGTTCTACAACTTTATCAAGCGGATTAAAAGTAGGTTGAAAATTGACTGCATTTAATGTTGAACTGTCGTGACTATTAAATGTATTATTAATGATGCTTAGTATGTTTTCGTCGCTGTAATTTTTAATACCTTCAGGAGTAACGCCAAGTGCTTTTGCAACTTCTTCAAGTTTTGCGTCGTCTATAGTTTCGCTGTTTTCAATAGCAGAAATTGTTTGCTGGCTCGTGCCTAAAGCTTGTGCCAAAGCTTCCTGCTTCATATCACGAAGTTCACGAATACGGCTTATGTTTCTTCCAATGTGTTTTGGTCTTGATAGTGTGCTCATAATTCAAAGATAATAATTAAGTGTAATAAACCGGAACTGTAAAAAACAGATTTTAAATGTATGTTACAGTTGTTCTTTGGGAGCGGTAAACAAAAATACAATTTTTCTGATAAGTATTTTTAAACCGAAACACTTTTACTCTGTCTTATTTCTGTCAATAAGATTTGCCATATTAGAATTAAACAGCGGAAGATTTTCATCTAAAGAAGAAAAGAAATCAAGATCGGCGTTTTCTACTTCAATAAGACCTTTTTGTAAAATTGTTTCGCCTGTATTCGTTAATCGAATGGTTTTTGCTCTTGTATCAGTTTCATGTTCGTGTCTTGTAATAAAACCTTTTTCTTCAAGCGTTCGCAATACTTTTGAAACCATCATTCTGTCGGCATTACTCTGGTTCGCAATATCAATTTGTGTTACAGAATCGCTTTTTTTTGAAAGCCAGCCCAAAGCAGCAAGCAGCACAAATTGAGTCTGCGTTAAATCCAGCGGATCTAAAACTTTTTTTAGTTTGCGCTGCCAAAGCATGGTTAGCTGTCCAAGTAAATATCCGGGACTGTCTTTTGGACTTTTAAAATGAAAATTAATTTCCTTAGCCATAATAATGTTGAAGCATTTGTGTCAATATTAAAAATCAAGTTTATTGGTTTCAAAGATAGCCATCAGAACCAAATTACGGATTGTTTACTTTTATTTTGTCTCTAAAAAAGTAAGTTTATAACCGTCGAGATCTTTTACATGAAAAGCTCTTCCAAACGGAGTATCTATAATTGGTCCCGCCGTTGTTATTCCGTTTTCGATGTATTTCTCTTTTAGTTCGTCTACATTTTCGTTAACAGCAAACCAAAGTGCTACGCCAATTCCTAATTCTCGATCTTCTAAAGGTTCAAGTGGAGTACGAATAGCAAAACTTGCTTTTCCTTCGTCGTATTTAAAAATACAAGCCTGCGGATTAGTATTTCCAACTTCAAACCCTAATTTCTTTTCGTAAAAGTCTTTTGATGCTTCTAAATTTTTTACTTGTAGTGATGCAAATGTAAGTTCTTTCATTTTCTTAAAATTAAATTGTTGTCACAAATATAGTATACACGACAACAATATGCAAATGATTTTGGTTTTTTTAGAAATTACACAATCTTTGTTATTCCGAATGAAGTGAGAAATCGCACAATATTAGCCGATTCTCATAAGAATTTTATAAAGTGATATTGTGCCTTTTTCTTGCAGTTAATATTGTATGAATGTCAACTTCGGTTTCTGATTTCCTATATTCTACTTTGAATGTTTGGATTTCTTCAAATTTATTTTCAAAAAATTGAGTTTTTAAGTCATCTAAAGTGTAGAAATAGAAGTATATCCTGTCGCCGCTGCTTCCTGCTTGAAAGTCAGATTTATTTGGGTCGCCTTCTACAAAGCTCATGTAAATCAGTCCATTTTCATTCAATAGATTGTAACAGTTGCTAATTAGTTTTCGACTGTCTGACGGCGACAAATAGGGCAGACAAAAACCACAAACTATTCCGTCGTATTTTGTTTTAATTTCGTCAATTTGCCTGCTGTCCATTACAGCAAAACTTGCTTTTGGGTTGCTCTTACTCGCAAGTTCTATCATATTTGGCGCAATATCAATCCCGAAAATATCAAAGTCTGGTCGTTTTGATAATAGATACTTTGTAATATTTCCAGGTCCACAGCCTATTTCCAAAATTTTTGGATTTATTGTATCAATTGAACTGCATATAAAATCATAAGTGTCATTATACAAATCTAAGTCCATAAACTTGTCTTGGTATAGTGAAGCAATCTTGTTCCAGGTTTCAAATGTTTCTTTATATCTGTCCATTGTTTTTGTAGTGTTCTTAGAATATCGTTTTAATATTTTGTATCTCAAGAAACTCCTTGCTTTTGAAAAGGAGCACTTGGGCTAAACTAAAATACGATTAAAAACGGTTAGACAATATGTCGATCATTAAAAACAAATAATCTTTGCAGGTACGAATTGCAAATTCGCGCTATAGAACGTTTATAATTTAAATTTTAGATAAAGGTTTGTCATTTCGACTGAAAGGAGAAATCGCAATAGAAATTCCACCAATCTTTGTCGATTCCCGAGTGTGATTTCTCGTTCCTCGAAATGACATTACTTGAGTTTATTTGAATTAAAGAAAGGTGTAGAAGAAAGTAAAGGCATAAAAAAAACTCCTTAATTTCTTAAGGAGTTTCTTGGTGGGCGATGAGGGGTTCGAACCCCCGACCCCCTCGGTGTAAACGAGGTGCTCTGAACCAGCTGAGCTAATCGCCCTATTTTACTAGGTTGCTATCGTTTGTGATTGCGAGTGCAAATATACGCTAGTTTTTGAGTTCTGCAAAGAAATTCGAATAAAAAATAAAACTTTTTTTAAAATAAGTTCTATTTCGTTGTTTATGAATTTGTTAAAAAATAGATTTTTTTCTATTTTTTTGCTGAGGTTGGTCTTTACTTAAGACAATGGCAATTCGGCAACAACAAAAGTGCTTCCGCCAACGTAAATAAAATCATTTTTTGAGGCATTTTGCTTGGCTTTCGCGAAAGCGCTTTCAACTGAATCGTATTTTTCTCCAATTAAACCGAAGTTTTTTGCTGCGTTTTGTAATACTTCAGTCGGCAAACCACGAGATGAATTTGGACTGCAAAAATAATATTGCGCCTCTTTAGGGAAAAGCGGTAAAATAGAATCTAAATCTTTATCGTTTACAACACCCAAAACAATATGCAATTTTTCATATTTCTCATTTCGAAGCTGATTCATTACCACCGATAATCCGTGTTTGTTGTGCGCCGTATCGCATACAATTTTTGGGTTTTCACCCAATTGCTGCCATCTTCCCTGCAACCCTGTATTTTTAACCGTATTCAATAATCCTGATTTCAGGTTTTCATCAGAAATTTTGAAATCAGTAGTTTCGTTTACAATTTTTATAGTCTGCTGAACCGTCTTTTTATTATGAAACTGATAATCGCCAATTAAGTCTGATGGAAAAACTTCTGAAATTAAATCTGAAGCAAAATAGATAGGCGCTTTGTTTGCTTCGGCTTTAGCCAAAAATACAGGCTGTGTTTCCGGAGTATATTCGCCGATTACAACCGGAACATTTGGTTTAATAATTCCGGCTTTTTCGCCTGCAATCGCTTCAAGCGTATTTCCTAAAAACTGCGTGTGGTCTAAACCAATATTGGTAATTACAGAAACCAAAGGCGTAATAATATTCGTTGCGTCGAGTCTTCCGCCCAAACCAACTTCAATTATCGCAATATCTGTTTTTTCTGCTGCAAAATAATCAAATGCCAAACCAACCGACATTTCGAAGAAACTCATATCATTGGCTTCAAAGAAATCTTTGTGTTTTGCGATAAATTCACACACAAAATCTTCGGTGATTTCCTGACCGTTTATTTTGATTCTTTCTCTGAAATCTTTTAGGTGCGGCGACGTATACAAACCTACTTTATAACCCGCTTCCTGCAAAACCGAAGCCAGCATGTGCGATGTTGATCCTTTTCCGTTCGTTCCCGCAACGTGAATCGTTTGTAATTTCTTTTCCGGATTGCCAAGATGCTCTGCCAGTAACTTGATGTTAGTCAGGTCTTCTTTGTATGCCGAAGCACCCTGAAGCTGATACATTGGTAATTGATTAAACATCCAGTTTGTTGTTTCCTGATAGTTCATTTTATTTGGATAAAATAGTGTGTAATTGAAATAATTTTCAGTTTTTTTAGTTTAATATTACAATGAAAATTATCTTTATTGCAAAATTGAAATATTTTTTAGAATTAATTATTAAAAACCAGAATTAAAATATGTTTAGCTACATTCAATTACAAGCTGATACTCTCGCAAACGCATCAAACGTAGTGATCGAAAAAATTGCACCAGAAACCGAAATCTCTGTTTTAGGCTTTATCTTAAAAGGAGGTTTTTTCTTAATACCAATCGCACTTTTATTATTTTATACGATTTACGTAATTTTTGAGCGTTACTTATATATTCAAAAAGCGTCAAGAATCGATTCTAGATTAATGCAGGATGTGGGTGATAAATTACATGCCGGAAATATTGAATTAGCCAGAACAATTGTAGAAAGAAACGATACGGCTGTTGGAAATATTCTAAAAGAAGGTGTTTTAGTAATTGGAAGACCAATTGCCGAAATCGAATCTAACATGGACCGCGCTGCTGATATTGAAATTGGAGAAATGGAAAGACGTTTAGGCCACTTAGGACTTATCGCTGGTATTGCACCAACGCTTGGTTTTATTGGAACAATTTCTGGGGTAATTAAAATTTTCTATAGTATCTCAGTTACAGAGAATATTAGTATCGGAAATATCTCTGGTGGTTTATACGAAAAAATGATTAGCTCTGGTTCAGGACTTATCGTGGGTATTATTGCGTATAGCGCTTACCACTTACTGAACGGAAAAATTGATGATTTTGCTTTAAAAATCCAGAAACAGATATTAGAATTTGTAAACATAATTCAAAGATCATAAGGTATGTCAATTAAGAGAAAAAGAAGATTTCACGCTGAGGTTGCGACTTCATCTTTGAGTGACATTATGTTTTTCCTGTTGTTGTTTTTCCTTATTATCTCAACACTGGCAAATCCGAATGTTATTAAGATGACGCTTCCAAAAGCGAAATCAAATGAAAAAACGAATAAACAATTAATTAGTTTATCAGTTACAGAAGACAAGCAGTTTTACATCGACAAACAGCCCGTTCCTTTTGAAGAATTGGAAACTACTTTAATGAACAAAATAGGAGCAGATAAAACACAGACTGTCGTAGTTAGAATTCCGTTTAATCTGCAGGTGCAAGACTTAGTTGATGTATTGCAGATAGGAGTGAAGAACAACTTGAAGTTTGTAATTGCTACAAGTCCGAAGTAAAAAAACATACATAATCTCTAGTCATTGCGAGGAACGAAGCAATCTCACTAAGGTATATCTTTGTATTACTTACAGCCGTGTGATTGCTTCGTTCCTCGCAATGACATAAAAAAAGGCTTTCAGAATTTCTGAAAGCCTTTTTTTATGAGAAACAGATTCGTGAAAATCTATGTAATTCGTATTTTAATTTAAGCTGAAATTATAAATAATCTTTCCAACTTGTTTTACAGGTGCATTATCGTCAGACTGCCATTTAGTATTCATTGCGGCAATTTTTGCCTGTTCTAGTAAACAGCTTGCTGTATTGGTAGTTCCTTTTATTCCTGGAGTCGCGCTTATGGTTTTTCCGTTTTGATCAACTGTAACTTCAACTACTACTTTTCCTTCTTCGTTACAAGTGTATTTAGGTGCTGGTTTAGATAATGCTTTTCTGTTTCCTAAAGAATATCCAGATCCGCCTCCAGAACCACCGCCGCTTCCGGCTCCGTAACCACTTCCTGTTCCAATACCATTTCCGGTTCCGTTACCGCCTCCGGTTCCTCCGCCAGAACCTCCAGATCCGTAATAACCGCTTGAACCTAAACTTCCGTTTGATTTACCTTTATTTCCCGCTGCTTTATCGTCGCCGTCTCCGCCTTTGTTTGATCCTTTCATGATACTTGCCAATGCGTCGTTTGTAGAATTTGAAACTTTTGGTTTTTCAGGAACTACTTTAGTTTCTGGTTTTACAACAGGCGTATTTTTTTTAGGTTTTTCTTTTGTTGGAATAACAACATCTGTTTCATCTGTCTCGGCATTTTCCTGAGAAAGAATAGATTCATCCGGCGTTGCTTTTGCCGGAGCTTGTTTGGCGTTGTTTTTTACATCCAGAACTTCGCTTTTATAATTTGCTCCAGAACCTACATCGCTGTCACCAAAATTTACCGTTACACCGCCGCCGCCGCCGCCTTCTGCAAGTGCAGAGTTGTTCTCTGGATTATAAGGAGGCCAAAAACGGATAAAAAACAACAATAGTATAATTACCGCATATATTGCAGTAGTGAATAGTAATGATTTCTTTTTATCTGAAGAAATGGTGAAACTCATTGTAATTCTGAATTTTGAAATTGTATTATTAAAAACGTTTAAAAGTACTAAAAATTGTTTAGAATGAAAGAGAGAATTTAACCGCAATCCCGATGGCTATCGGGAGCAAAGGTTTACGCAAGGTTCGCAAAGCAGTTTGTTTTTAAATCTCGCAAAGTCACGAAGTCGCAAAGTTTTTCATTTTTTAGTTTCTTTGCGACTTCGCGACTTTACGACAAATAAACTAGCGTTCTTTGCGCAAATCTTTGCGTCCCTTGCGGTTAAACTTAGATAAAAAAAACGAGCCAACAATAATGCGGCTCGTTTAGAATAAAGTATATAATAAGATTATACTAATTGTTTCAACGCAATTTCAAAAGCAGTTGCGCTGATATTTGTTTTAGACGAACTTAAAGCATGAGCTTTTACAATCGCATTTTTTATAGTTTCTGAAGTATCATTAAAAATAGCCTCATCTGTCATTTGAACTTTTTTCTCCATGAAATAAGCAAAAACTCTTGCCATTCCGCAGTTTGAAATAAAATCCGGAATCAAGCTCACTTTGCGGTCTACTTCTTCCATAATAGAACCAAAGAAAATTTCTTTGTCAGCAAAAGGAACATTTGCACCACAAGAGATTACTTCTAATCCGTTTGCAATTAAATTATCGATTTGTCCCTGAGTTACTAATCTTGATGCAGCACAAGGCGTGAAAATCTCAGCACCAATAGTCCAGATTTTAGAATTGATTTCTTCAAACGGGATCATATTTTCAGCAACTAATTTGTTACCGTCTTTATTTAAAAACAAAGTTCTGATTTCTTCAAAAGAAAAACCATCTTCTTTAATCAATCCGCCGTCGCGATCAATAATTCCGATAACTTTTGCTCCCATTTCTGCTAAATAAAAAGCAGCAGCAGAACCTACGTTTCCAAAACCTTGTACGATTGCTTTTTTACCTTTAATGTCACCGCCGTAAGTTGCGTAAAAATGACGAACTGCTTCTGCAACACCAAAACCAGTAATCATGTCGGCAACTGTATATTTTCTAGTTACATCTGGAGAGAATTTAGGGTTTTCAATTACCTTAATAACACCTTGACGCAATTGACCAATTCTGTTTATTTTATCAGCTTCGGTAGGTTTAAAGTGTCCGTTAAAAACACCTTCCTGCGGATGCCATACACCACATTCTTCGGTCATTGGAATTACTTCGTGGATTTCATCAACATTTAAATCTCCTCCGGTTCCGTAATAACTTTTTAATAAAGGAGAAACGGCTTTGTACCAACGCTGCAAAACACCTTTTTTGCGAGGATCGTTTGGGTCAAAATTAATTCCAGATTTAGCTCCTCCAATTGCGGGACCAGAAACTGAGAATTTAACTTCCATAGTTTTTGCCAATGACAAAACTTCGTTCATGTCTAAGCCTTTTCTCATTCTTGTTCCTCCACCCGCAGCTCCTCCGCGAAGTGAATTAATAACAGTCCACCCTTCGGCTTCTGTTTCTGAATCTTTCCAATTGAAAACAATTTCAGGTGCTTTGTTTTCAAATTGTTGTAATAAATCTTTCATTTTGTTGTGATATGTTTATTTTGCGTAAATGTATAAAATAGAATAATGCGAATAATGTATTTTGCATCAAATTTATAAAACAAAAAAGAAAAGCCGAAAACTATTTGGTTTTCGGCTTTTTGAATATTTAAAAAATTAAGAATTATTGTCCTAATAAATGTTTTTTCAAAGTTTCGTCTACTGGTTTGTCAGAAAGCCAGATTCCGAATAATGCTTTTTTGAAATCAAATCCCTGAATTTTTCCTTTCAGAATTTCGTTTTTAGAAACGTAAACATTTTGATCAAGGGGGTTGTATGCTAAAACAAATACATCTTTTTCTGTGATAGCATCGCTTAAATAACTTTTTAACTGCTCGATTCTAGGTCGTAATTCTTCAAGATTACTTCCTGCCGATTTCTCAAAACCGGTATTCATCGCTTTTGTTAATTTATTTGATGATACCATTGATGAAGTAATTTCAATGCGAATAGCCATCTCTGTATCGCTGTCGATAATAAATTGCGGATCCTGACTTAACTGCGATAAGTACAATGCCTGAACATAAACTTCTAACCACATTTTTGATCTTCCGCCAGCACCGTTAAGTTGTAAAGTTTTGCCTTGAAATTCAATTTTTCGTGGAACGGTAACACCATTTACTTCTAAGTGAGTTTGTGCAGAAACTTCAGAAAACTGTAGACTTAAAAGGAGTGTAAGTACTAGTAAAATCTTTCTCATACTCTGTCAATTATTTAATTTTTGGTCAAAAATAATGTTAATTTATCAATTTTATTGATATGTTGAGCAAGTTTTTTTCTTTTGTTTTTTGAATTTTTTTGTTCTATTGCTTTAATAATCAAATTAGTAAGACTTGTTTTGCGTAGATTTGCCCGCTTTATGAATTGTTTAATCTTTTACTGATAAGAATTGTCTTAGAAAAAGAATTTTTTTTGCATAATTTTTTAATTTTTTTGATGCTGAGTTTTAGAAAATTCGCTGCAGGATTATTGCTTCTGTATTATAAATAGTGAATATTTACGAAAACGTTATCGTTATCGCTGCTGATCTATTAAATTTATATGCATGCATTGTAAATTACGCATTTAAAAATTATCTTTGAAAGCCTTTTTTATAAAAAGACATTTCAAAAAAACAAATAATAAAAAACCACATAAACTGAATTTTCAATTTGGTTTAGAAAAACAATAAAATAAAAACTATGGATTTTAATCTTACCGAAGAACATTTAATGATTCAGCAAGCTGCAAGAGATTTTGCTCAAAATGAATTATTGCCAGGAGTTATTGAACGCGACGAAAAACAAATTTTTCCAACTGAACAAGTTAAAAAAATGGGAGAACTTGGATTCATGGGAATGATGGTTGATCCAAAATACGGCGGAAGCGGACTTGATGCAATTTCTTATGTAATTGCTATGGAAGAAATTTCTAAAATTGATGCTTCGGCTTCTGTAGTAATGTCGGTAAATAATTCTTTAGTCTGCTGGGGATTACAGGAATTTGGAACTGAAGAACAAAAACAAAAATATTTACCGGGATTGGCTTCGGGTCAAATTCATGGGGCTTTTTGTTTGAGCGAGCCAGAGGCGGGAAGTGATGCTACTTCGCAAAAAACAACTGCGATTGATATGGGCGATCATTATTTGGTAAACGGAACTAAAAACTGGATTACTAACGGAAACACAGCTTCTGTATATTTAGTAATTGCACAAACGCATCCTGAATTAAAACATAAAGGAATCAATGCGTTGATTATGACTAAAGATATGCCTGGTTTTTCTGTTGGTCCAAAAGAGCAAAAAATGGGAATCCGCGGTTCTGATACGCACTCTTTAATGTTTACGGATGTTAAAGTTCCAAAAGAAAACAGAATCGGCGAAGATGGTTTTGGGTTTAAATTTGCAATGAAAACTTTAGCAGGCGGTAGAATTGGTATTGCATCTCAGGCTTTAGGAATTGCTTCCGGAGCTTATGAACTGGCACTAAAATATTCTAAAGAGCGTAAAGCTTTTGGAACTGAAATCTGCAACCATCAGGCAATTGCTTTTAAATTGGCAGATATGGCGGTTAATATCGAAGCAGCACGTCACTTATGTATGAAAGCGGCTTGGGATAAAGACAATCATAAAAATTATGACGTGAGCGGTGCAATGGCAAAATTATTCGCTTCTCAGGTTGCAATGGATACTGCGGTTGAAGCAGTTCAAATTCATGGAGGAAACGGTTATGTAAAAGAATACCATGTTGAGCGTTTAATGCGTGATGCAAAAATTACTCAGATTTATGAAGGAACTTCAGAAATCCAGAAAATTGTAATTTCAAGAGCCGTTATCGCAGGATAAATTCTCTTTAAAATATATTTTAAACCCTTTCAGCTTTTTAGTTTGAAAGGGTTTTTTTATGAATATTCTATTACTTTTCATAAGTTTATAGTTTCAAGTAAAATAATACTTTCAACCCATTAATAAACTAACCGCAAAATACCATGAAAAAACTATACTTTTTACTTCCGTTTGTTTTTTTAGCTTGTAAATCAGGAACTTCAACTGTAAATGAAAAAGAATCAAAAACAGAAGCAAAACCTGTTGAGATTAGTTATAAAGTAGAAGAGTCTGAAGTGTCAGATTTTTTAAAATACCTTTCTTCGGATGAATTAGAAGGTCGTGACACGGGAACAAAAGGAATCGAAAAAGCAGCTGTTTTTTTAGAAGATTTTTTTAAAAAGAACAATGTCAAACCTTATTTTAAAACTTATCGCGATACTTTAACCAATTTTAAACTTCCGGCTTTTAATATTGTTGGAGTTTTAGAGGGAACAGATCCGGTTCTTAAAAATGAATATGTAGTTTTAAGCGCACATTATGATCATATTGGAATTGAAAAGAAACAGCAGCCAGATCAAATTTACAACGGTGCAAATGATGATGCATCCGGAGTTACAGCTGTAGCGCAGATGGCGAAATATTTCAGCAAAACCAAATCGAATAAACGAAGCATTCTTTTTGTGTTTTTTGCCGGAGAAGAAAAAGGACTTCTGGGTTCTAAAAGCATGGTTCAGAAACTCAAAGCACAAAATTTTAATTTATATACACAGCTGAATATCGAAATGATAGGCGTTCCTATGAAACGTGATTATCTGGCTTATATTACTGGTTTTGATAAATCGAATATGGCCGAAAAAATAAATGAATATACAGGAAAAAAGACAATCGGATTTTTACCAAAAGAAGCCGAATACAAATTGTTTTACAGATCTGATAATTATTCGTTTTATGATGTTTTTAAAAAGCCATGTCAGTCTTTGAGTACTTTCGATTTTGAAAATTTTGATTTTTATCACCATGTTTCAGATGAATTTAAAGTAATGGATATTCCGCATATTACTAACTTTATTCAGGAGTTACTTCCGGCTGTAACCAAAATAAGTACTTCGCCGACTCAGGAAATTGTAATGAATAAATAACAGTTCTTTATTTTGGTTTTCCTTATTTTTGCTTCATGAAAAATATTATTGTTACCGGAACGAGTAGAGGTATTGGCTACGAATTGGCTTTGCAGTTTGCCAACGCCGGAAATCAGGTTTTAGCGATTTCAAGAAAAACTCCAAAATCACTTTTAGAACATCAAAATGTAACCTGCCTGGCAATTGATCTGGCAGATGAAACCGCTTTGGAGGAAGTAGAAAAATTTCTTTCTTCAAGCTGGAAAAAAGTAGATGCGTTAGTTCATAATGCCGGAACCTTACTTTTAAAACCTTTTGCTGAAACAACCCAAGCCGATTTTGAAAGTATTTATAAAGTAAATGTTTTTGCTGTAGCTAATCTTACCAGAATCTGTCTGCCTTATTTACAAAAAGGAAGCCACGTTGTAACGATTAGTTCGATTGGCGGTGTACGCGGCAGTCTTAAGTTTGCCGGATTAGCGGCATACAGTTCAAGTAAAGGTGCTGTGATTACTTTAACCGAATTATTGGCAGAAGAATATAAAGAGCAAGGTATTTCATTTAATGTTCTGGCTTTGGGCTCGGTTCAGACAGAAATGCTTAATGAAGCTTTTCCAGGATATCAGGCGCCAATTTCTGCTGAAGGAATGGCCGCATATATTTATGATTTTACTCTTAACGGAAATAAATATTTTAACGGAAAAGTATTAGAAGTTTCATCGACAAATCCGTAAATAGTTATGAATTGTGAGTTATGAATTATAAGTGAGAGTATTGTAAAAACTAAAAGTTTTGAGTTAGCCGTAAGAGGAGTTAATTTTTATAAATGGCTGGTTGCAGAGAGAAAAGAATTTGTAATGAGTAAACAATTTTTACGTTCAATTACTTCAGTTGGTGCAAATTTTAGAGAAGCTGTCAATGCACAAAGTAAACCTGATTTTATTCATAAATTGTCAATCGCTCAGAAAGAATGTGATGAATCAATGTATTGGTTAGAAATATTAATTGCAACGAATTATATTACTAATACTGAATTTGAGTCAATGCATAAACAATGCGAGGAAGCACTAAAAATCATAAAAAGTATAATCATAACCACAAAGAAAAAACTCATAACTTATAACTCATAATTTATAATTATTTTGAGCGATACATTAGCAAAATATATTCCCGAGCATGCTGTAAAGCCTGTTTTTGATTTGATTGTAGCCAATCAGGTGCATTTGAAGATCGTAAACGAACGTCAGACACGTCATGGAGATTACAGGCGTGGACCTAGCGGTAAACATGAAATTACGGTTAATGCAAGTTTGAATAAATACAGGTTTATGATTACGCTGATTCATGAAATTGCACATTTGGTTGCTTTTGAAAAATTCGGTCGAAATATAAAACCACACGGAAATGAATGGAAATTTACTTTTCAAAGATTAATGGTTCCGTTTATTCGGCCAGAGATATTTCCGAGTCAGATATTACCTTTATTAGCAAGACATTTTAAGAATCCGTCGGCGAGCAGTGATACAGATACAACTTTATCTTTGGCATTAAAGCAATTTGATACAGACAACGACAAAAGTTATGTTTTTGAAATCCCGTTTGGAAGCGTTTTTAGGATCAAAAACGGAAAAGTATTCAAGAAACTAGCAGTTCGTACCAAACGTTTTGAATGCATTGAAATAAGCTCTGGAAAAACATATCTTTTTAATCCAAATGCCGAAGTTGAATTGATGGATTAGAAAAATCAATTCATAAATATATCCAAAAAAAGAAATCCCAAATTCCAATTTAAACAACTTGGAATTTGGGATTTTATGTATTGTAAATTTTAAAAGTTTATAGTCCTCTTAAATATGCTTCACGTACTTTCTTGAACAGGTTAGAAGAGTATACAAACTTAACAATATCTTTATTGTCGGTTTTAAAGATTTCTTCTTTAGTTCCCTGCCAGGCTTTTAATCCTTTTTTTAAGAAAACAATATTTTCACCAATTTCCATCACAGAGTTCATGTCGTGAGTA
Organism: Flavobacterium johnsoniae UW101; assembly: GCF_000016645.1. Taxonomy (NCBI): domain Bacteria; kingdom Pseudomonadati; phylum Bacteroidota; class Flavobacteriia; order Flavobacteriales; family Flavobacteriaceae; genus Flavobacterium; species Flavobacterium johnsoniae. The sequence goes on along the minus strand of NC_009441.1, from coordinate 468,605 downwards.
TTAATTACGGTAGTAATATTGTATTCTTTCGTGATTTCCTGAATCAGATTATCAATCAAAGTTGAAGTATTCGGGTCCAGACCTGAGTTTGGTTCATCACAAAACAAATATTTCGGATTGTTTACAATAGCACGCGCAATCGCAACACGTTTTTGCATACCTCCGGAAATTTCAGAAGGTAATTTTTTATGAGCATCTATCAGATTTACTCTTTCTAAAACAAAATCAACACGTTCCTGAATTTGTGCTTTGTTGTTTTTGGTGAACATTTTTAACGGGAAAGCCACATTTTCTTCAACTGTCATCGAGTCAAATAATGCAGAACCTTGAAATACCATCCCGATTTCGGTTCTTAATTCACGTTTTTCGTCTTTATCTAAATCAGAATAAACTCTTCCGTCAAATTCAATTGTTCCTGAGTCAGGTGTGTGAATTCCTAAAAGTGTTTTTAATAAAACTGTTTTTCCAGATCCACTTTGTCCAATAATCAAGTTGGTTTTTCCAGTTTCAAATACCGTCGAAACGCCTTTTAAAACTTTACTGTCACCAAATGATTTTTCTATATTTTTTACTTCTATCATTATCCTAGTAATAATTGAGTTAATATATAATTTAAAAGGATGATAGTAACAGATGTCCATACAAATGACGTTGTACTAGCCTTACCAACTTCTAATGCACCACCTTTCATGTAATATCCATGAAAAGACGGAATTGTTGCCAATAACATGGCGAAGATTAAAGTCTTTATAAAGGCATACGTAATATGAAATGGTATGAAATCTTTCTGGGCTCCCATAATAAAATCTGCTCCGGTTGAAAATCCTCCGTAAGCACAAGCAAGCCATCCTCCAAAAATTCCTAAAAACATACTAATCCCAATAACAAAAGGGTACATTAATAAAGCTATAATTTTTGGGAAAACAAGGTAGTTTACTGAGTTAACTCCCATAACTTCTAACGCATCAATTTGTTCTGTAACACGCATCGTTCCGATACTTGAAGTGATGTAAGACCCCATTTTTCCGGCCATAATTACCGAAATAAAAGTAGGGGCAAACTCTAAAACTACAGATTGACGTGTAGCAAAACCAATAAGATATTTTGGAATTAAGGGATTGGTTAAATTTAATGCCGTTTGAATGGCAACAACTCCTCCAATAAAAAATGATATAAAGCAGACAATTCCAAGTGAATCAATAATCAAATCATCAATTTCTTTGAAAATTAAATTTTTCATAACAGGCCATTTGGTCTGTTTATTGAAAATTTCCTTCAGCATTAAAAAATATTTTCCTATTTGGGATAAATAACGAATTAGCATCATAAGTTTTAAATATTGGCTAAATTAAGGATTAGTTTACAGTTTACCGTTTCAGTTTGCAGTTTTTTAATTTTTTTTAAGATTAAAAAAGCTTTTCTTTCATCTTTTTTAAACGATAATTTCTAATAAATTTAGCTTGTTCAGGGGTAACTAATAAAGGAGTTTTTGCTTTTTTGGCCTTCAAAAAACCTTTGATATAATCTAAAAAGAGAAACGGCTTTTTCTTCATCATTGCCAGTTTTGCCGAAGCAATTGCAGTAATCCAAAAACCATAACCTAAAGTATAAAAAGCTTCGCCTTGTTTGTAGCGGGCAGTTTTGTTGTAATTTGCACCAGTTGGTTTTAGATGTTTTACATGTAAAGATTCATCGGTAACAATTTTCCAATCGTAATATTTACAAAGTAATTCATCTACAGTGTCCCAGCCCATTGCTGGTCGTAAACCTTCAATTTGCTGGAAAGTCTCTTTTCGGTACGCTTTTAAAGCTCCGCGAATATGGTCTTTATCCGTAAGGTTTTCTAAAACCCATTCGCCGTTTTTATCAATATAGCAGAATCCGCCGGCCATTCCAATTTTTGGATCAGATTCGAAATGTTTGATTATAGTTTCAAAATAGTTTGGCGGGAAAATTAAGTCGCCGTCTATTTTTACAATAATATCGTAATCAGAACCCAGAGTTTCAAAACCTTTCTGGAAAGCTTGTATTACTTTGCTTCCCGGTAAATGAATCGCATCTGAAGTTTTGTTTACAACAGAAATATACGGATTATCTTTTGCAAAACTTAATACAACTTCTTCCGTTTTATCTGTCGAATTGTCGTTTACAACTACAACTTTTGCAGGCAGAACAGTTTGAGTAACCAGAGATTGTAAAGTCAGGCCAATTAAATCTTGTTCGTTATGAGCGGGAATGACGATGTAATATTTCATTTTAAGAATTTTAGATTTTAGACTTTAGACTTTAGATTCTGTGAAAGTCATCTAAAAATCAAAAATCAAAAACCGTTAATCTGCAATCTTAGTTCTTAACTTTTTCAGCTGCAACAATATAATATCTTGGAGTAAAATATCGTAATAAAGGTCTGATTCCAAGTTTTTTTACCGGATGTGTAAATTGAAGACGGTCTGTTATTTTCCATCCTGTTTTTTCTAAAAGCCAGTCCAATTGCCAGTCTTCAAATTCGTGGTAATGTCTGTCCCACATATCAGTTTTAGATCGATAAGCAGGTGAGAACCATAAACGCAGCGGAATTGAAATTAACAATTTGTCGCATTTTACGTTTTCTAAAATTGTGTATGGATTTAGTAAATGTTCGAAAATTTCAAATGCTGTAAAAACAGTATATTCTTCTGTTTGCAAAGCAGTATGATCGTTATCTAAATCTTCGCCTTTTGTGTTTTTAACTGTATATCCGTTTTCTTCCATTATTTTAGAAAATGGATTCGGTACGCCAAAATCAAAAATGGTTTCTGATGTGTTAACGTGCTTTTGTAAAAACTCTAAGGTAAGTTTGAATCTTTTATTCGGAAACGTTTTTTCGTACATAGTTATTGCGAGGAACGAAACAAGCTCTCGTTCTTGATTTTAATTAGGTCGCAAATATACTAAAAAAGTCCGCACTATAAGATGCGGACTTTTTTAAGTTTTCAGTCTCAGTCACAGTATTCAGTCTAAGAAACTGAATACTGTGACTGTAAACTGCGACTAGTATCGGTAAACAAAAGCATTAATATTCATTCCGGCTCCTACTGAAGCAAAAATAATAACATCGCCTTTGTTGATTTCCTGGTTTTCAATTTTTCCTTGTAAAATTAAATCGAATAAGGTTGGAACAGTTGCAACACTGCTGTTTCCCAGATCATGTATACTCATTGGCATGATGTCTTTTGGCGGTGTTTTATCGTAAAGTTTGTAGAAACGCTCGATAATTGCTTCGTCCATTTTTTCGTTTGCCTGATGGATTAAGATCTTCTTTACTTCGTCAATGGCAATACCGCTTTTATCTAAACAGCTTTTCATAGCGCACGGAACATTGCTCAAAGCAAATTCGTAAATTTTACGTCCATACATTTTGATGTATTTGATATCCGGATCTAAATCTGGATTATATGATTTTCCAAAGAAAAGATAATTAGCTTCATCATTGGCATAAGTAGCGCTTTCGTAAGATAATAATCCTGCTTCATCTGTTGATGCTTCTAAAATAGAAACTCCGGCTCCATCAGAATAAATCATCGAATCGCGGTCATGATCATCAACAACTCTTGATAAAGTTTCAGCTCCAATTACCATTACTCTTTTAGCCATTCCGGATTTAATGAAAGCATTTGCCTGAAGCACGCCTTCAATCCAGCCCGGACATCCAAAAAGAATATCGTAAGCCACACATTTAGGGTTTTTGATTCCTAATTTGTTTTTTACACGTGTTGCTAAACTTGGCAGAATATCAGTTTGATGAGTTGCGGTTTTTACATCGCCAAAGTTGTGAGCGAAAATGATATAATCTAAAGTTTCAGCATCGATTCCGGCATTTGCAATAGCCTTTTGAGCTGCGAAAAATGCTAAATCAGATGCAGTATATTGAGGTTCGGCATAACGGCGGTTTTGAATTCCCGTAATACCTTTAAATTTTTTAATTACAACTTCATTCGGATAACCAAAAGGAGTTCCGTCCTCATTTAAAAAAACATGTTTGTCAAAATCTGTGTTTTTTACTTCTAAATTAGGAATATAACTCCCAATACCAATAATTTTTATTTTCATTTTTGCCCGTTATTATCCGATAAATTTCATGCTAAAGTATAAATAAAAATATGATAACTATCATAAAAAATACTATGCACGCATATAATTATGAAATAACGATTTTTTAAAGGATATATTGTTTATTTTTTAATGATTTTTTGCTTTTTCCGAGATTTCAAACGTTTGAGATTGATTGTTAAACTTAAATTTTATTTATTTATATTTTTTGAAATGTTATAAAACTGAGTAGTATTTTCTAGAATGTTATAAAAATTTAAAATTGATTTTTTAAGTCAAAATAATTCAATGAAATTATAATTTGTCAGTTTTGTAAAACTTCGATATAAAACAAAACCCGACAAGTTTCTAGAACCTGCCGGGTTTGAATATGTGTAAAACTATTTTTTAGTTTTCCATGTAAGCTTCAATAGGAGCACAGCTGCAAACCAGGTTTCTGTCACCATAAGCGTCGTCTACGCGGCGAACTGATGGCCAGAATTTATTGTCAGCAATATACTCTAATGGATAAGCCGCTTTTTCTCTAGAATAAGGGAAATCCCAAGAATCAGAAGTTAACATTGCTAATGTGTGAGGTGCATTTTTCAATACATTGTTTTTGTCATCAGCAGTTGCAGCTTCAATTTCTTTTCTGATTGAGATAAGTGCATCACAAAAACGATCCAATTCAGCTAAATCTTCAGATTCTGTTGGTTCGATCATTAAAGTTCCGGCAACAGGAAAAGAAACCGTAGGAGCGTGGAAACCGTAATCCATTAAACGTTTTGCGATATCACCAACTTCGATTCCGTTTTCTTTAAATGCACGGCAATCTAAAATCATTTCGTGTGCTGCTCTTCCACATTCTCCAGTATAAAGAATTGGGTAGTGGCCTTCAAAACGAGATTTCATATAGTTAGCATTCAAGATTGCATGTTCTGTAGCACTTTTTAATCCTTCAGCTCCCATCATTGTAATGTAACCGTAAGAAATTAAACATACTAAAGCTGATCCGTAAGGAGCAGATGAAATAGCAGTAATAGCTTGTTCTCCGCCTACTTTTAAGATTGGATTTGTAGGCAAGAACGGAACTAATTTTTCGTTCACACAAATTGGTCCAACTCCAGGCCCGCCGCCACCGTGAGGAATAGCAAATGTTTTGTGTAAGTTTAAGTGACAAACGTCAGCGCCAATTGTAGCAGGATTTGTTAATCCAACCTGCGCGTTCATGTTTGCACCATCCATATATACTAATCCGCCGTTTTCGTGGATTAATTTAGTGATTTCAATAATCGAAGATTCAAAAACTCCGTGAGTAGAAGGATAGGTTACCATTAAACAAGATAAATCATCTTTATGCTCAATTGCTTTTTCTCTTAAATCTTCTACGTCAATATTTCCTTCAGGAGTCGTTTTCGTAACAATGATTTTCATTCCGGCCATCGCTGCAGAAGCAGGATTTGTTCCGTGAGCTGATGATGGAATTAAACATACATTACGGTGACCTTCGTTTCTTGATAAATGGTAAGCACGAATCGCCATTAATCCAGCATATTCTCCCTGAGCTCCAGAGTTTGGCTGCAATGTTGTTCCGGCAAATCCAGTAATTACATTTAATTGCTGCTCTAATTTTTTAAGCATCGTGATGTAACCTTCAGCTTGCTCAACTGGTGCAAACGGGTGAATGCTGTTCCAGTTTGGCATTGAAAGAGGCAGCATTTCAGAAGCAGCATTCAATTTCATTGTACAAGAACCTAATGAAATCATTGAGTGATTCAATGATAAATCTTTACGCTCTAATTTTTTGATGTAACGCATCAATTGACTTTCAGAATGATGATTGTTGAAAACATCATGCGTTAAGAAAGACGACGTTCTTTCTAACGAAGCCGGTAATTGACTAGCTGTAGTTAATTCAGAAACTGTAACTGCTTCTTTACCTAAAGCTTCAGCAAAAATTGCAATGATTTGGTTGATGTCTGAAACAGAAGTTGTTTCGTTTAATGAAATCGAAACTGATTCAGCATCAGGATAGAAGAAGTTTACTTCGTTTTTCTCAGCAATCGCTTTTACTTTTTGAGCATCAGCTTTTACCAAAATTGTATCAAAGAAAGCTGTGTTTGTTTGGAAAACTCCTAATTTATTTAAAGCTTCAGCAGTAGTAACTGCAGAGGCATGAACTTTGTTTGCAATGTATTTCAATCCTTTTGGTCCGTGGTAAACAGCGTACATTCCGGCCATAACTGCTAGTAAAACCTGAGCAGTACAAATATTAGAAGTTGCTTTTTCACGTTTAATGTGCTGTTCACGAGTTCCTAAAGCCATACGTAAAGCACGATTTCCGTTTGCATCAACAGAAACTCCAATAATACGGCCCGGCATTGAACGTTTGTACTCATCTTTAGTCGCAAAATATGCTGCGTGAGGACCTCCGTAACCCATTGGTACACCAAAACGCTGAGTTGTTCCAACTACTACTGCAGCTCCCATTTCTCCCGGAGAAGTTAAGGCAGCTAATGATAAAATATCAGCAGCAAAGGCAACTTTGATTTCATTTTCTTTTGCTTTAGCAACAAAAGCACCGTAATCGTTTACCTGACCATATTTTCCTGGGTATTGTAAAATAGCTCCGAAAAACTCAGTTGAAAAATCAAATGTTTCGTGGTTACCAACAACTAATTCAATTCCAATTGGAGTTGAACGTGTTTGAAGTACAGATAAAGTCTGAGGTAAAATTTCTTCAGAAACGAAGAATTTGTGTGTATTATTTTTCTTTTGATCTCTCGTACGAACGTCAAATAATAACGCCATAGCTTCTGCAGCTGCAGTTCCTTCATCTAATAAAGAAGCGTTAGCAATTTCCATTCCTGTTAACTCGATAACAGTAGTCTGGAAATTTAAGATAGCTTCAAGACGACCTTGAGCAATTTCTGCCTGATAAGGTGTGTAAGCTGTATACCATCCCGGGTTTTCAAAGATGTTTCTCTGAATTGGAGCCGGAACGATTGTTGGATGATAACCCAAACCAATATAGGATTTGAATACTTTATTTTTCTTTCCTAATTCCTGAATGTGGTTTGCGAATTCGTATTCTGTCATAGCAGGATCTAAATTCAAAGGAGCTTTTAAACGAATATCGTCCGGAAGGGTTTCATAAACAAGTTGTTCAATCGAGTCAACACCAATTGTTTGTAACATGTGTTGAAGATCTGTTTCTCTTGGACCAATGTGTCTTAAAGCAAAAGCATCTGTTTTCATTTGTAGCAGTCTATTTTTTAAAGATCAAAAGTAATTTGCCGGGTGTTTTATTTGACGTAATCTCATGCTACACAAGGTTTATTACATTTTATAGTAAATGTGTTGTTTTTTTGTGGCGCAAAATTAAGTATTATTAATAATTTAATGGGTATTTTTAACTTCAATTTTTGTCAATTTTCTAACTAAAGAGTTGATTTGTTACCAATTGATTAGATTTCGGGATATGAAACTTCTAAAACAAATATTTAATTTTTATTTAAACAGCAGTATTCACGTGGCTTTATCGTGTTATGCTTTAGTTCGAATTACGTTTCATGTGTTTCATATTCAATACGATGCGCCAATGGCGTTATTTGTTTTCTTTGGAACAATTGTAGGATATAATTTCGTAAAATATGACGCATTAGTCCGCGTAAAGAAAAATCCAATTGGGACTCAATTAAAAATTATCGCCGTTTTAAGTTTTATTTCTGTGATTTTGGTCGGTTATTATTTTTTTCATTTAAAGCGGATTACTCAAATTGTGTCTGTTGTAATTTTTTTAATTACCGCACTTTATACACTTCCGTTTTTCCCAAACCGAAGAAATGCCCGAAATTGGGCAGGCGTAAAAATTTATATTGTAGCGCTTTGCTGGGTTGGTGCGACTTTGGTTCTGCCTTTAATAAATGCCGAAATTCCGTTTACAACAGATTTCCTCATCAAATGCATTCAGCGATTTGTATTGGTTTTTGTTTTGATATTGGTTTTCGAAATTATCGATTTGGCAAACGACGATCCGCATCTGCAAACCGTGCCGCAGACAATTGGCGTTAAGAAAACAAAACTTTTAGGATTTTTACTTCTGATTCCGTTTTGGTTTTTAGAAGTTTTTATTTCAACATTCAATTATCACGATGCAATTATAAATCTTATCATGGTCATCATGCTGATGTTATTTATCTTTTTTGCCAACTCAAATCGTTCTAAATATTACACTTCCTTTTGGGTTGAAAGTGTTCCAATATTTTGGTGGCTGATGATTGTGTTTTTATAAAAATAATTTGGGCGTGACCCTCCGGTGCGATTTGCTGCCACAATCTTGCCATTTCGACGAAGGAGAAATCTTCGCTAGAGGCTCCTTATCGAATTTTGCCAATCTTTGTAAAGCTGCTTGAGGAGATTTCTCCTTCGTCGAAATGACAAAAATGCTTAAATTAAATTTTGTAAAGCTTTTTCTAAAGTGTCAAACTTAAATTGAAATTCATTTTCTAAAAGACGTTTCGGAACTACATTTCTGCTTTTTAAAACCAATTCTGTTTCTGTTCGAATAATAAAAGATCCGATTTCCAGAAAGAAATTATTCATCGAAATTCCGAATGGAAAGCCAACTGCTTTTCGAAGTTTCTGCATAAAATCAACATTTCGAATAGGTTTAGGAGAAACAATATTAATAACGCCAGTCATTTCTTTTTCAATAATAAAATCAATTGCATTGGCAAAATCGTCTTCATGAATCCAGCTCACAAACTGAATGCCTTTTCCTTGTTTTCCTCCAAAACCAATTTTTGCCAAAGTCTTTAACGGAATCAATGCGCCGCCATTTTTTCCTAAAACAATAGAAGTTCGCAAAGCAGTTTTTAAAGTCTTTGGAGTTTCAGTTTTAAAGAATGCTTTTTCCCATGAAAGTGCAACATTTATAGAAAAGTCATTTCCAATTTCACCATCATCTTCATCCATTTTTTTGTCAAGAGAATATCGATAAATGGTTGCCGTTGATGAATTCAGCCAATGTCTCGGTGGATTTTGGCAATTTAAAACCGCTTTATTTAGAATTTTGGTGCTTTCAATTCGGGATAAAAGAATCTCTTTTTTGTTCTTTTTCGTATAACGACAGTCAACAGATTTTCCTGCCAGATTAATTAAAACCGTTGCGTTTTCTAATTCTTTTTCCCAGCCTGAAAAAGTTCCGGCATTCCAGTTTACGTATTTAATACCGTTAATTGACTGAGATTTTCCTCGAGTCAGAATTACAATTTCGTCAAATTTATTTTTGAAATGATGGACTAAAACTTGTCCGAGAAAACCTGTTCCGGCTGCTATAATGAGTTTTTTCATTTGAGTTTTTTTTAGCCACGACCCGAGCGATAGCGAACAGGTGAAGCAATCACACGAATTACACCAATTTTTAAAATGTGTACAATCTGCATTAAAAATAATTAGTGAAAATTAGTGAAATTCGTGGCAAACTATTTTTAGGCTTTAAAAACTAATCTTTCTTCTCTCTGAGCTTCTTTAGCTTTTCTTTTTCCTCTAAAAAAGAAATATAAGTTGAAGAATAACATGATACCAAGATAAATAGAAAATCCTCCAATTTTGTAACTTAAATTTTCAATTAATTCCTGATAACTGTCGCGGTTTAACTGCATTTCTAAAATCATTAAGGCAAAACCAATGTTTAAAAGATAAAATCCGGTTTCAAAAAGTTTGTTGGTTGCCTGTGCAATATCTTCACGCCCTTTAAATATATCAAGCATAAAGATTTTTCCGTTTTTAAAAAGGGTTTTAGAAACGTAATATGTTAATAATAAAGCGACTGGCAAATAGATTCCGTAACCAATTAAAATTTTTGTAGTTTCCATAATATTTAGTTTTTGTTGTTATGAATTAGTTTTTGAGCGTATTTAGTTATAATTAAAATGTTGAGATAATGCAGAATTGAAATAATAAAAATTATAACAGCTGTTTTTATGCAGATCGTTTCAATTAATTGGGTGGATGAAATAATTTTTTGCCAGGAAATTAAAGTCATAGCGCAATAGCCAATATTTAAAAGATAATAGGCGAGAAGTAAAACCTGATTTATTTTCTGGCAGAGATCGGCATGGTTTGGAATTAGCTCTAAAACAAAAACATTTCCGTTTTTGTAACAGATTTTTCCAACTTTTAGGATAATGAAAATAGTTATGATGAGATAAATAAAATACCCAATAATATTATAATTCATGATTTCCAGATTTACAAGGTTTAATACATTTCTTCCAGAACAGGAATAACCTGCAGTTTTCTTTTATTTTTTACGGTAATTTTTGATCCTTTAGCCAGAAATACAGAAGTTGGTTTTTGAGTTTGAAGAAATCCGAAATCACGTCCATAATTTTTTTCAAAATCAATATCAATACGATGATTTAAGACTTCATATTGTTCCCATCTTGGATGTATAACTTCGTATTCAAAAGTAGTTTCTTGATCAATTTTTGTATATCCAAAATAATGTTCTGTAATGAATTCAGCTTCAGAATTAGTTTCAATTTGTGTCAATACATTTTTAGTTTCTAATTCAATTGTATTCCATTCTTTGTCATTTTTCCATTGATAAATAAAAGTATTGGTATTGTTACTTTCAATAATTTCATGTCTCATTTTCTGAGTTTCATAATGTTCCTGATACAAAGTATTGGCAATAAATGTGATGGCTTTTTTAGGTACAATTTCTTTAATAAAAACCACACCGCGTTTCCATTCGCCGTTTTCAAAACGTTTTACATAGAATCGCAGATTGACTTCTTCAAAATCAACATGAAAAGGAACTTTAATGCCTAAAACTTTGGTGTTTTTAAACATAAAACCAACCAGACTGACATAACATTTGTTGTTCCAAATATCGATTTCTGTTCCTTCTGGAAGATATTTTTCTAAAATTTCTCTATCAACCTCATAATTAAATAAGGCTAAATTTTTCCATTCTGCTTTTAAGAAATCCATTTTAATTGTTTTTAAATTTTTAAACTTTCAGAAAAAAATGAAAGTTTGAATTAAATTTTTTTATTTGAGTAATTTGATAACCATACGGCCCAGCCAGTTTTCATTCATTTCTGTTACTTTGTCAAGCATGTTGTCAACTTTTAAAACGAAATCATATAGTTTTTCTGTTTGATCTACAAAGTGTTTTTCTTCAGCAGAATCTTTTGGTTCTATTGTCGAAACTTCTTTTAAGATTTTTAGAGTAGGCTTAATTTCTCTTTTACTTCTTTCTCTGGATATTTTTACCGCAAGTTCATCCAGATCTTTTTCTGCTGTGAAAAACTCTTTTCTTTCTCCAGCTTTAAATTCTTTATAAACAATTCCCCAATCCATTAAACCTCTCAGGTTCATACTGGCATTTCCGCGGGAAATTTGCAATTCTTCCATAATTTCTTCCATAGAAACAGGTTCGTTTGAAACCATTAATAAAGCGTGGATCTGTGCCATCGTTTTATTAATTCCCCATTGAGAACCTAATGCTCCCCAGGTTTGTACAAACTTATTTTTTGCTTCTTTGAATTCCATGGATCAAATGTAAGTAAAAGTTTTTAAACTTTCAAAAATAATTGAAAGTTTAAAAGTTTTTGCTTTGGTATGTGTAAGAATAGTTTTAGTGTTGTTGTTTTAAGTAGTTCATACATAATATTTTGTGTTTTATGACATTTTTTACTAGTGTGTAAGAATTGTAATATAATTTCGTTCGTGGAAATATAATTAAGCTAGCCCAAGATCTATTTTCTACTTGATTTAAATGTGGAGCAGAACCCACTATAAAAAACGAGGCGGAACCTGAAAAGCCTTATGAGTAAGGAAAATAAACCAAAAAACAATGTCAATACCTACAAATCAATGCACGGTCTTTGTTCAAGTGTGGGCAGATGTCAATTCACTAAAACAAGGAAGTACTAATGGATGTTATGCTGTTAGTAACAAAAGCCAGCAATCAACTGGTGAAGGTTCGGCAAACTTAACTACTAAAGTAATCACTGGTAGTAATGTATGCTGGTCGGTTTTACCAATCGATCCTCAGTTTGCTAATGAATTTGCAATTACTCAGGTTGGAGCTCAATCTGGATGGGCGACTCCGCCGGCTCCAGTTCCAGGATCTCCTAATATGTTTACAGGACAGCTTACAACATCAACTGTTGGAGGAAATGTTAATTCAAATATAGTATTCAGCTATAATGGAGGAGGGCAATCTATAACAGTAACTCTGCCTGTAACTATTATACCTGTTACTGCTTAATAATTAATTAAAAAATAAAACTATGAATAATAGAACAAATTTAGCTTTTAGCGCAAGCTCTGTAATTCCTGCAAGAGTAATCAATATTGCAGTTGATACAGTCTTTTTATATAGCCAGACTTCTGGTCCATACGCAGGAACTGGTATTTATATGATGGATAATAATGCAGTTGGCGGAAGTACAGGAGAAGGTGGACTTGAGCTGTCTTCACAAGTTACAGCAGGTTTTGGAATCGCATTTAATGTTTTTCCTATTGATGCCGCTGGACAACAGGGAGATACTGTTCAAATTGTTGGTCTTGAGATTTCTAATGGTACAAATATTTTTGGAAATTGGGGATGGCCGGCACCACAGGCGACAGGATCATATCAGTGGTTAGGAACTGCTATGGTTCAAGGACAATGTACTTATCAAATTAAAATAGGAGTATCTGTTGGGGGGGCACCTATGCAGTATTACTGGTGGGACCCATTTTTAACATGCACCGCATAATATTTTAAGTGTATTACAAATTAGTACCTCCTAGTTTCCTCGGAGGTACTAATTCTTTATTATTGAAAATATTTTACATGACATTCATTAAGAATAAAATTGACAGCAGTTGGTTAAACTCAATAAATTAATACTGTGATTGAAAGTAATAAAGAAATAAGAAAATCTAAAATTGCTCCGTCAACATGTACTGTCTTTATCCAAGTATGGGTTGATGTTAATATGTTGTATACAAACAATCCAGAAAAAGGCTGTTATGTAGTTGATAACAGAAGTAAATATTCTGAATTTGAAGGCACTGATCAATTACAGACTTGCGTTGTGTCTGGCAGTAAAATCTGCTGGAGTATACTGCCTGTTGATCCGCAATATAGCGGCAAGCTAATTATAACTTCAATTAATGTAGAATTTGCCTATAATGACCCGCCTTTGCCTTACGATGATAATTTAAATGTTTGGACTGGAATTGCTGCGGTTACTCTTACACTTAAAAGTATTCCTGGTAATTTAACTTTTAGTTACAATGACAGTTCCTTGAGCCGTACAGTTGTATTGCCTATTTGTGTAAGACCTTCTACGAGCGGATGCTGAGGACTATCTGAAGGACTCGTTTTACGGTGTTTTTGAAAGTCATTTTTAAGATAATTGAAAAAAATAAAAACAGCTTATTTTTTCTTGTGTCATCTTTTTCGAGTTTTATGACTCAGAATTCTCATTTCATAACATTTTTTTAATTATGTCTATCTATCTAATATAGTTTTGGTATAGAAATAAACCCAATCCTATTATTTAAAATGTTGGTAAGCAATTAAATAATAAAACAAATCAAATAGGTGGAGCAGAACCCACTAAAAAAAACGAGGCGGATCCGAAAAGCCATACGAGTAGGAAACCAAAAACGAAAAGTTATGTCAGATTTATTAGCAGGTGCTTACTTAGCAAAAGGCACAATTGGAAATGTTGGAACACCAGGTGCTCCAATTGCATCATTTAGTTTAGTTGTTGTACCATCACAAAATTCTGTTTCTGGTACAGTAGTAATTACTCAGGCTGTACATGGCCCTGATAGCCATATTGTTGTTCCGGTAACTGGAAAAATATATGCAACTGGATTTGGACAATTTACTCAAGTTGTGAGTTTAAAAGGACAGTATGTTCACACTTTCCCTCCTCCTGCAATTGGTGCTTTTTTAGCAGATTTTGATGCTCATTTAGCGATTGATGGTTCATGGAATGGAACAGGAGGTTTTTCATATTATCAACATGATATTGAAAACGTACCAGTAAAAGCTGCTGCAAATTTACAAGCTGAGTTGGCATAAAAAAAGACCCCAAATTTTAATAACTCCAAAAACGATATGATTAGGAATTTAATAGAGTTCCTGATTTGGTTACTGTTTTGATTTAAAGGGTCGTCTAGTTTAGACGGCCCTTTTTTATTACCCAAAAAATAAATCTCAAAAATGAAAAAGAAAACAATTATAACCACAGCAGTTGCTCTTACAGCAGCAGCGGGGTCATTATTTTTTTTGAATAAAGAAAAAATAATGGATAAAACCGCGTATGCCGATAATGCAGCTGAATCTTGCAATTGCGAAGCCAGCTGGTTTCCGCATGAGCAGACTCCCGCGCCAGCAGAAGGCGACGGAAGTCCATTTGATTCTTCAAGCACTACCAATTGTATTTTTCATCAATGGTCATGGCAAAAATTTTTATGGGCAACAAAACCTCTGCCAAGCGGCAATCCGCTGTTTTTAGATTCTTTAGATATTGTTACTCCAGAAATGGAACGTGTTAGTCCGCAGTTAGGCGTAAAATTGGTTTTAACCTCAATTGCTCAGGCAGGTCCGGCTGGTGTTTTAGTCTCTAATCCAAAGGTTGTTCCGGGAAAAACTGCTGGCGATACTGTCTTTTATTCTATACACGTAAACAAAATATTATTTGATAAAGCAATTATTGCAGCTTCAGAAATCAACAGCGGAAAAACACCTTATTCAAATCTGGAAACATTTCCGGTTGGTTCACTTGAATTAAAAGTTTCATGGATCAGCACAGCTTCAATTCCAAAAGAAAAATTAGGAGATTACTTTATTACTAAAGCTGCAGTTAAAAATAAAGCCGGACAATACGAAGCAAAATCGGTTGCATTATTGGGAATGCATGTTGTAGGAGTTGTAAAAAATCATCCTGAATTTATCTGGGCTACTTTTGAGCATAAAGACATGGCTCCAATTTATGACTGGAAAAATAATTCTGTAACATCAAAGGATGAAAAACTGCTTTATGAAAGCGGTACAGATTCAGGCTTAAAAAGTATTACCTGGGATAGAACTAATAAGAAACCATTAGTGCCGGGTAAAGCATTTGTTCTTTATGAATATGGAGTTCCAAAGGTTGTTGAAACTAATGCGTACATGAAAACAAGCCAGTCAGAGCCAGTTAATTTTAATAATATTGATTTTATTAATAAATGTGTAGCTTCAAAACTAAATGATGTTTTCAAAAATTACTTTTACAATGGCTCAATTTGGCTGGATACTGATGGAATGTCTCCTTCAGATCAGGCGAAAGCAATTGTAAAAAGACAAATATCAAGTGTGCTTCCAGATTCATTGGCAAGAGGCTCTTCAAATTTGGCCAATATTACAATGGAAACTTATACGCAGACATTTAAAGACAGCATTCATAAAATTAATGCCGGCAATTTGGTAAACTGTTTTACTTGTCATCAATCTCAAAACTTTGATAAAACCCGCGGTATAGGAAAATCGCCTTTGTATTTAAGCCATATTTTTGAGTCTTACTTATACACAACAAAACCTAAACCTGTAACAGGGAAAAATACAGGTAATGCTAATCTGAAAGTACAACGTATAGAAGAAACAGAATCACTTAAACTAAAACAGTTTGATGAGTTTGTTCGTAACAATAAATAATACACAAAGGTGTTTTATTGATTTTGCTCCAAAAGATGAAAAACCGAAGCATTGCTTCGGTTTTTCGATTTATTGTTTGTTTTCTTTTGAGGAGTTAGGGGTTTTAAGAATGTTTTTCTGAAAATTATAAAGTTATGTTAATTCAGTACTTGAAATTTTAAATTAAATAATGAGAAAGATATTTTTGTAAAAATCACAATTTATGGAATTATACTACACTTTTTCAGTACTTATTGTACTAGCCTCTTTCTTCGCCTATTTGAATTTAAGATTTTTAAAACTTCCGGGAACTATAGGAATCATGATTATTGCCATGTTGGTTTCAGTTGGAATTCGCTTACTGGGAGATTCTTATTTTCCTGCTACTACAAGACATTTTTTTGATTTAATAAAAGAATTTGATTTCAATGAAATCTTAATGGGAGCAATGTTGAATTTTCTTTTATTTGCTGGAGCACTGCACGTAAATATGGCTGATTTGAAAGAACAGAAAGTGCCTATCATGATTTATTCTACAGTAAGCGTTGTATTATCTGCGTTAATTATTTCGATGCTGTTATATTATATCGCACCGTTTTTAGGAATCAATATTCCTTACGTATTCTGTCTGGTTTTTGGAACACTGATTTCTCCAACCGATCCAATCGTGGTGCTGGGTGTTTTAAAAGAAGCTAAAGTTCCTAAAAGAATAGAAACTAAAATTGTTGGAGAATCCTTGTTTAACGATGGAGTAGCGGTAGTAATGTTTGCTGTTGTTCTTAAAATGGCAACCGACCCAACATTTGATGTGAGTTTTAGTTCTATCGCATGGCTTTTTGCAAAAGAAGGAATTGGTGGACTTTTATTAGGAGCTGTTTTTGGATTTACAGCATCAAAAGTCATGAAGAAAATCGACGATTATAAAGTTTCGGTTTTAATAACACTTTCGATTGTAACGGGCGGATTTTTAGTTGCGCAGAGTTTACACGTTTCAAGTCCGCTGGCGATGGTCGTTGCCGGATTAATTATTGGAAACTATGGTAAAAAAGTTGCGATGAGCGAAGTAACTAAAGATTACTTAGGAAAGTTTTGGGAACTTATCGACGAAATCTTAAATGCGGTTCTATTCTTATTTATCGGTTTTGAATTGTTATTACTTCCAGATTTAAACAAACAATTGCTAACAGGATTTGTAGCTATTTTTATTGTTCTTTTCTCAAGATTGACTTCTATAGTTCTGCCTTGGAAATTCTTCGACATTTTTAAGTTCTTCGGAATTAAATCTGCTTATAATAAAGGTTCTTTGATGGTTTTGGTTTGGGGCGGAATTCGCGGCGGGGTTTCGATTGCTTTGGTACTTTCTATGCCTGAAGGAGAATATAAAAACCTTTTACTTGAAGTAACTTATATCGTGGTCTTATTTTCAATTGTTGTACAAGGACTTACAGTTGGAAAATTAGCTAAAAGAGTTTTAGAGAAAGAATAGTCAATTACAAATATTAAAAGTTTTTATTAGTAAAGGCCTGTAAAGATATTTTTATCAGGTCTTTTTTATGATTTCTGTTTCTTTAAATATTTTTAAACCACTATTTTTTTGAGCGATTTTTCTTATTTTTACTCTTTATTTTTTAATTTGCAACTAAAATATAGTTACGAATTGGATTTTAATGATAAATTTGTATGAGTAAAATTGATAAACTTATCGAAAGGTTGAAGTCAAAACCTAAAGATTTTTCTTGGGACGAAATGCTAAAAGTTTTGAACCATTTTGGTTATAATCAGATTTCACAAGGAAAGACAGGTGGTTCAAGAAGAAAATTTGTGAATGAAAATAAAGTGATTATAAGTCTACATGAACCACATCCACAAAAAATTTTGAAGGGATATCAGCTTGATATTATTATTGAACATTTGGAATTGTAAGATGAAAAACTATTTAGAATATAACGGATACATTGGTACATTAGAATTTTCTGCAGACGATAAAATATTCTTTGGAAAAATTCAAGGTATAAATGATTTAATAACCTTTGAAGGTTCTTCTGTTACAGAATTGGAAGAATCTTTTAAAGAAGCTGTTGATGATTATTTGGAGACATGCAAAGTCTTGAATAAAGTTCCAGATAAAACATATAAAGGATCTTTTAATGTGAGAGTGTCTCAAGAGTTACATCAAAAAATAGCTCTTTTAGCTTCTAAAAAAGGATTAAACTTAAATGAAATTGTAAAAGAAGCGTTGTCGTATGTTGTTAAACATGAAGAAATTTTAAGTTAGAAAAAACTAGAAACAGAAATGTTTCTGGTTTTTTCTTTATCGTTTATCTTCTTTAGAATAGTTCGATTCTCCGTTAATATTAATCTCTCCGCCTAAAAAACGAGGTTCGCGATTTCTTAGAACATCAAAGAAAGATTTAAAAACGGAAAGATATTCTCTAAAAGTAACATATTTATATCCTAAATATTCTCCATTATTAGCAGAAAAACCAACTGACTTTATTTCTAATTTGTTACCAATATAAACCGCGCGGTTTAAGTGATATTCCTGAGAGATTAAAGTGGCTTTCTTAATTTTGAAAATATGTTTAGCACGATACATTGTTGAGTAAGTATCAAAACCTGCATAATCAACAAATATTTTGGTTGTATCAACGCCCTGATTGTAGCAGTAATTTTTCATTACAGTTAATTCATCATATTCATCACGGCCATTATCTCCCGAAAGTAAAATTTTATTGATACGTTTTGCTTTCCAAAGCATAATTCCGGCATCCAAACGATCTTTTAAATATTTGCTTGGCTGATCTCCGTTAATTCCTGCTCCAAAAATAATTCCCACATCATTTTTAGGTAACTTTTTAATTGAGTAATAAATCTTGGTTTCGGTTGAAGATTTTACCCAATAATTTACTGTAACAACCGCAATTAACCCGATAATGGCAAGGTAAAACGCTATTTTAAAATATTTTTTCACGACTTATTTTTGTAAGATTAAGATTTAAAAAATGCGAAGATAGTTAAAGTAAAACAAATAAAAAACCGAAGCATTTCTACTTCGGTTATAATCTGAAATCTATCCCGATAGCTATCGGGTCTAAAATCTAAAATTAAAGCAATCCCGCTCTTTTCAGCAAAGCTTCCGGTTTTGGTTCCTGACCTCTAAAACGTTTGTATAAAGTCATTGGATGTTCTGTTCCTCCTTTTGAAAGAACGTTATCTTTAAATTTCTTAGCAATTTCTTCGTTGAAAATTCCGTTTTCATGGAAATATTCAAAAGCATCCGCATCCAGAACTTCAGCCCATTTGTAGCTGTAATATCCAGAAGAATAACCTCCTTGGAAAATATGAGAAAATGCTGTACTCATAGCATTTTCTTTTACGTCTGGATACAATTGTGTGTTAGCAAATTGTTCAGTTTCGAAAGCTTTTAGATCTGTAATATTGGTTGGATCTTGTCCGTGCCATGCCATATCTAATAATCCAAAACTCAATTGGCGCAGCGTTGCTAAACCTTCTTGGAAACTTGCACTTTCTTTAATTTTCTGTACATATTCAATCGGAATAATTTCTCCCGTCTCATAATGATTCGCAAACAAAGCCAAAGCTTCCGGCTCATAACACCAGTTTTCCATAATCTGACTTGGCAATTCTACGAAATCCCAGTAAACAGAAGTTCCAGATAAACTTGGGTAAACGGTATCAGCCAGCATTCCATGCAAACCATGTCCAAATTCGTGGAATAAAGTCGTTACTTCATTAAAAGTTAATAATGAAGGTTTTGTTTCTGTTGGTTTCGTGAAATTACAAACGTTAGAAATATGCGGTCTTTCGTTTACGCCGTCTTTCACATATTGCGATTTGAATGAAGTCATCCATGCACCGTTTCTTTTTCCTTTTCTTGGGAAGAAATCTGCGTAGAAAATAGAAACTAAATTGTCATTAGCATCTTTTACTTCATAAGTGGTAACTTCTTCGTGGTATTTATCAATATCAAAAACTTCTGTAAAAGTTAAACCGTATAATTTTTTGGCAACTGTAAAAGCACCGTCTAAAACTTTTTCTAATTGAAAATAAGGTTTAAGCTTTTCATCGTCTAAATTAAAAAGCTGTTGTTTTAATTTTTCAGAATAATAAGCACCGTCCCATTTTTCTAATTGTTCTATTCCGTCCAATTCTTTCGCGAAAGCAGTTAATTCTGCAAATTCTTTTTGAGCCGCTGGTTTAGCTTTTGCCAATAAATCATTTAAGAAAGAGAAAACTTTCTCTGGACTTTCAGCCATTCTTTCTTCCAGAACAAAATGCGCGTGTGTTTTGTAACCTAATAAATTGGCTCTTTCATGACGAAGTTTAGCAATTTTCAAAACGTTTTCTTCATTGTTGAATTCGTTATTCTGAAATGCTTTTGCTCCAAAAGCAATCGCCATTTTTTTTCGCAATTCACGATTGTCAGCATAAGTCAAAAACGGAATATAACTTGGATGATCTAAAGTAAAAATCCAACCTTCTTTTTCCTGATTTTTGGCTAATAATCTAGCTGCTTCAATTGTTCCTTCTGGCAAACCTGACAAATCCTTTTCATCTGTTAAATGCAACTCGAAGTTGTTCGTCTCTGCCAAAACATTTTCGCCAAATTGTAAACTCAATTTTGATAATTCTTTGTCGATTTCTCTTAACTGGTTTTTCTTGTCTTCTGGCAAGTTGGCTCCGTTTCTAGAAAAGCTTTTGTATTTTTTATCTAATAAAGTTGTTTGTTCCGGATTCAGATTCAAACTTTCTTTTTGATCATAAACTGCTTTTACTCTCGCAAATAAATCTGCATTCAAACGAATGTCATTTCCAAATTCTGAAAGTAGAGGCGAAACTTCTTGCGCAATTTTCTGCATTTCGTCATTCGTTTCAGCCGAATTTAAATTGAAGAAAATACTAGAAAGACGATCTAAAATGTCACCAGAATAATCCATTGCCACAATGGTGTTTTCAAAAGTAGGTACATCTGGATTATTTACAATCGCATCAATTTCGGCTTTAGCCAAAGCAATTCCTTCGTTGAAAGCAGGAACATAATCTTCGATTTTAATTTGCGAAAAAGGCGCGGTATTATGTTTGGTGTTAAAGTATTGTGTTAAAATGCTCATATTGTTTATGCTATTTAAAAATATAAAATTAGAAAATCATAATTTGAATTTCTCCGTATCCTGAAAAGTATTCCAAAATCGAAGTAACTCTAAATTAGTGTTTTCGATACGATAATAAAGTGAAATGTGTTTGGTAATGACAATTTTATAAACGCTTTTGTAGTTTGTTTTTATAAATAAAACATTGTCATTTTTTAAAAGTTTTATTGTGGCATTTACTTTGTCAATGAAATTTTGAGCAACTTTTTCAGACCATTCGGCTTCCAAATAATCGATGTTGTTCCAAAAGTCTTGTTTAGCTTGTGGAGCCCAAATTACATTCATTATTTAAAATATTTTGAATAACGATTTTTGGTTTCTTCCATAACAACATCATGCGAAATTCCTTCATTATTGTCTAAAGAATAAATAGCCTCACTTATATTGTTTTTTAATTTTTCAGAAAGGCTTTCTTTAGATTGAATGAACTCTACAATTTCCTGAATTAAATCAGGATTATCAATGTCTAAAACAATTTTAGCGAGCTCTATTTTAGAAGTTTGAATGTTCATTTTGCTTTTTTCTCAAAGTTAAGTTTTTCTTTTAGAATTTTTTATAATGAATCGTTAATAATTCCGATGTAGATTATTTCGCAAAGTTTCTCAAAGTAAAAACACAGAGATACACAAAAAATTTGTGTGCCTCTGTGTCTTCTTTGTGTATCTCTGTGAAATTACTTCTTTAAACCTTCAGCCGCTTTATTAACCGCAGCTTTCAGTTCTTCTTTATAAGAAATAATAGTATCTAAAACTTTTTTGTCGTGGCTTCCAATGATTTGTGCTGCTAAGATCCCAGCGTTTTTTGCACCGTTTAAAGCTACAGTTGCAACAGGAACACCGCCTGGCATTTGTAGAATCGATAATACCGAATCCCAGCCGTCGATAGAATTGCTTGATTTTACAGGAACTCCAATTACAGGAAGCGGAGACATTGAAGCCACCATTCCCGGTAAATGTGCTGCACCGCCCGCTCCGGCAATAATTACCGAAATGCCGCGAGTATGTGCATTTTTACTGAAATCGAATAATTTCTCCGGCGTTCTGTGTGCCGAAACGATATCAACTTCAACTTCTACATTAAATTGTTTTAATATGTCTATTGCATCCTGCATAACTGGCATGTCTGAGATGCTTCCCATTATAATGGCTACTTTGCTCATGTTTTTTATTTGTTTCAAGTTTTAAGTTTCAGGTTTCAAGTTATTTCTGATACTTAAAAATATTATAGTTTTAAACTGTAAACTGTGACTGCAGACTAATTTAAGCGCTAATTACTTTAATAGTATTCTTAACTTCTTGTGCAATTCTTCTGGCTTCCTGCATGTTTTCGTTTACGATCGTAACGTGTCCCATTTTTCTAAAAGGGCGAGTTTCTTTTTTGCCGTAAATATGCGGTGTAACGCCATCCCATCCTAAAATGGTTTCGATATTTTCATAAACGACATTTCCAGAATGACCTTCGGCACCCACTAAATTTACCATAATTCCGGCAACTTTACTGTCTGTGTTTCCTAACGGAAGATCTAAAATAGCACGTAAATGATTTTCGAATTGTGAAGTGTAGCTTGCTTCGATTGAATAAT
Source organism: Flavobacterium johnsoniae UW101 (assembly GCF_000016645.1). NCBI lineage: Bacteria > Pseudomonadati > Bacteroidota > Flavobacteriia > Flavobacteriales > Flavobacteriaceae > Flavobacterium > Flavobacterium johnsoniae. The sequence goes on along the minus strand of NC_009441.1, from coordinate 446,089 downwards.
GTCCTGAATTGTGCGGACGCGGTGCTACTTCGTTTACCAAAATTTCATCGTCCTGAGTCTGGAACATTTCAACAGCCAAAAGTCCAACATGATTGAATTTCTCTGAAACATTCAAAGCAATTGCTCTGGCTTTTTCAGCTACTTTTTCGTCGATTCTTGCCGGGCAGATTACGTATTCAACCTGATTCGCTTCTGGGTGAAATTCCATTTCTACAACCGGATATGTTTTAATTTCTCCTGATGGATTTCTTACTACAATTACCGCCAATTCGTTTTTGAACGGAACCATCGTTTCTGCAATACATTCTACATTTGGTAAATCGTCCATGTCAGAAATCTGACGAATTACTTTTACGCCATTTCCGTCGTATCCAAACTCGGTGCATTTCCATACAAACGGAATAGTGATTTCGTTGTTTCCAACAGATTTTTGCAAATGTGCAGGACTTTCAAAACGTAAATATGATGCAGTTGGGATATTACTTTGAGTATAAAAATCTTTTTGAGTTCCTTTATTCTGAATTCCTTTTAAAGTTTTAGGAGACGGATATACTTTTACGCCTTCGTTTTCTAACTGCGTTAAAGCTTCAAGGTTTACCAATTCGATTTCAAAAGTCAGAACATCGACTTGTTTTCCAAAGTTGTAAACCGTTTCATAATCCATTAAATCGCCTTTAAAGAATTTGTTGCAGGCAATTTTACTTGGTGCTTCGTCGCTTGGATCCAGAACGTAAGTTTGTATGTCAAATTTTCTGGTGTCGAACAAAAGCATTTTGCCTAATTGCCCGCCGCCTAATATTCCTAATTTAAAATCAGAAGAAAAATAATTCATTTTGAGTTGTGTTTTTGCAAAGATACTTTTTAATCTTTTTTCAGCCAAAATTTAGTTTTTTTCGCCACGAATTGATAAAGTTTTGCCACTCCCGATAGCTATCGGGATAAAAGGATTAAAAATGATTTTCTACTTTTTGTTTTTTGCCACGAATTCACGAAATTTTATTAAATCTATGTTTAAAAATAATTCGAGAATTCGTGGCTATTAAAACTATTCAATTTTTTTTAAAACTTCGCGTGCTACGGCTTTGTAAGCTGCCGAATGATCTCCGTAATCTTTATTCAGGATGATTTGTAATTCAGGATGAATCCAGTCGTAGTGGTTTCCTAAAACATATAATGTTCTTATAGAATACGCTTTTGTCGCAACTTTTACGTCGTTAATAAGCCAGTCAAAACTTGCCTCTATGCAGTCCTGAAGATTTTTTTCTGATAAATGAATACTATTTTCGTCTTTTTTATAATGCGATTTTACTAAGAGCTGTACGACTTTTGCAATAGGGCGAATAGAACTTTCGTCTTTTAAAACTTTTAGATTCGAAAAGAAAAAATCGAGATGAGGCTGGAGCCAAAGCAATTCTTCATACGATACAAACTCTAAAATCCAGCAGGCTTTGTGATTGTTTTTGTCTTCGGGCGAAAAACAAATCGAAATTAATTCATTAAACAAATATGGATTTTCGAGAACATCCTGCGCGCACTTTAAACGGTTTTCCCGATAAGCGCTTACATAATCCAGTTTTTCCTGCAATTCAGAAAGTACGGTCATTGAATTTGTTTTGGTTTCAAGCATCTAAAATAAATAATTTAAGGATACGGCTCCGTAATAATTTACAGGAAGTCCCGGATAATAATATCGTGGAGATGAGTTTCCTGTTGGCACTGCATTTGGCAGAATCAGCGAAGCATATTTCTCATTGGTTACATTGTTTACCCCGGCAGAGATATGGCTCGTTAAACCTCGTAAAATTTCAAATCGATAACCTGTTTTTAAATTCAGAATAGTATATGAATCTGAATATGCTGTATTGGCATCATTTAGCTGAATTTCTCCCACAAATTGATAATCAGTACTAAAGTAAACGCCAATATTGGTATTTAATGTTATGCCTGCATTAATTTTTTGAGGAGCAACTCCTGTTAGTTTGTTTCCAGAAAAATCATTACCGCTGTCAATAAATTCTTTGAATTTGTAATTTCCTATAGATCCTGCTAAATAAGAGTTCAACACCAAAAATCGATTAATGGGCCAATTGTGATTTAAAGTAATTTCGATGCCTTCATGAAATGTTTTTCCCGCATTTGCACCCACATATTGGTCATCGCCGACTCTTTTGGCAACCAGTAAGTCTTTAATCTCCATTCGGTACAAAGAGATTTCGGTATAAAGTCTTTTGTTGAAAAAGTAGAATTTTCCGCCGACTTCAAAATTATATCCGTTTTCTGGTTTTATGTCAGGATTGATTTTGCCTTCACTTGTAAGTGTTTCTTCTGTTGCAGGAAGTGAAAATCCCCGGCTGACAGAAAAATAAAGTGTTTTTAAAGAATGTGGTTTGTATAGAAATGAAATTTGAGGTGAAAAAATGCCATCATAACTATATTCTTCATTGATGTTTTCTGTATAATTGTTGAGGTCAAATCTGGTTTTGTTATAATTTAAACCTGCCTGAATTTCTAATTGATCAGATAATAAAGTTCTTAATTGGGAAAATATATTGTAGAAATGTCTTTTTTGATCCGTTTCTGTAAGTTGATTTCCCTGCAGACTTCCTAAGCCATTATTTTGCTGATAAAGATTTTGAAAAGTATTCCCACTATACGTATCTGTAAAATATTCTGCACCGGCAATAAACTGATTTTCGACTCTTCCAATTTTAAAATTTCCCGAAAACTGAGTTCTTGCACCTGTTGCAAATGTATATTGACGAAGAATATCAAACGGACGAGGTTCGTTGCTGTCTTTATAATTGATAAAAACTGAAGTTGAATTCTTCAAATTTTCATTAATATTAAAATCATAAGCCAATCCGCCCAAAACCGATTTGTATTCTTTATATCCTTTTGAGGCAACCCAGGTTGGCGCTCCGGCTTTTGGATTTGTATTAAAAACTTCTTTACTAATCGAACTCGGAATAAAAGCCTTTAAATAAGTATAATTTGAAAAGTAGGTAAGTTTGCTGTTTTCTTTTCGGAATAATTCTCCGGCAAGTGTAATTCCTTCGCGATTATAGGAGCTGTTTTCCCGCCAGCCATCGGTTTTTAGATTGTGGTAGCTGATGTTCAAACTTCCTGATTTTTCATCTAAACCAAAATTCAGGCTGTTTTTTAATAATCCAAAAGAACCGAAAACAGTACTTATTCCTGCACTTTGGTTTCCGTTGTTAGAAAGTTGAGGTGAAATTAAAATTGCACCGCCCAAACCTGCGCCATAAACACTCGAAAGCGGTCCTTTAATAATTTCAATTTGATTGAGGTTTTCGAGATCAATATCATCAATAACCGTTTCGCTGTTTCCGGATGTTAATGGAATACTGCCATAAAAAGCTCTAATTTTATTAGTTCCATAAGTAGTTCTTGCGCCAATACCGCGAATAGAAATTCGGCTTGTTGTAAAATTAGAAGACTGCATAAATACACCAGGAATTGTATTGATAACCGTTGTAATATCAGTGGTATTATTTTGCAGTAAATCTTTTTTTGAAAGAATACCTATCGAAGCCGGAGTATTTAATAAACTATTATTAATGTGCAGTGAACTGATAACAACTTCTTTCAGCTTTTCAGTTTTGAGAGAATCAATAGTTTTGCTTCCCTTTTTTTGTGCTTCTATGTTTTGAAAAACAAAAAGTACAAAAACAAGAAAACAATATTTTTTTAAAATCATAAGATAAAATTAAGGGGCAGCATTTTTTTTAACACATAGAAACACAGCATTGATTGAGGCAAAAAAGGCGTTTCATGTATTTAACAACTTCTTTTTAAGCAAAAATCTATGTCTCTATGTGTTTAAAATTTTCTTATAGTTGGTTCTAATCCCTATCCAGATTTGAATTTGGGTTTTAGAATTTGGAATTTAGAATATTTATTTGGCTGTCACTTTCCAAATTGTGTTACTGCTGTCGTCATTTACTAAAAGCGAACCATCGTTCATAACCGTCACGGCAACCGGACGCCCGTAAACTTCTGCCTTATTTTCATCAGAAATAAAACCTGTTAAAAAATCTTCTGGTTTTTCCGAAGGTTTTCCATCTTTAAAAGGAACGAATAAAACTTTGTAACCCGAAATTTTAGAGCGGTTCCAAGATCCGTGCTGTCCAACGAAAACACCATTTTTATATTTTGCAGGAAAAGCATCTTTTGTGTAAAAAGCCAATCCTAATGAAGCTGTGTGAGCACCAACCGGAACATCCGGAACAATTGCTTTTTCAACTAAATCTTTTCTTTCGCCTTTCATTCTTGGATCAGGAATACTTCCAAAATAAGAATAAGGCCAGCCATAGAAACCATCTCTTTTTACGCTTGTAATATAATCCGGAACCAAGTCATCGCCTAATTCATCACGTTCGTTTACCGCAGTCCAAAGTTCTTTATTAACAGGATTCCAGTCCATTCCAACCGGATTTCGAAGTCCCGAAGCGTAGATTTTTTCACCAGTTCCATCAGGATTAATTTCCAAAATTCCGGCTCGGCGAACTTCTTTGTCTACACCATGTTCAGCATTATTACTTCCTGAACCTACAGAAACATAAATTTTGCTTCCGTCCGGACTTGCTAATAAATTTCGCGTCCAGTGATTGTTGTAACCTCCGGCTGGAAGTTCAAGTATTTTTTCGCCTTTTGTTTCTAATTTCAGCGGATTGTTTTTATAAGGATAACGGTATAATCCGTCAGTATTTGCGATGTAGAAAAAGTCTTTTAAAACCAGCATTCCAAAAGGTTTGTTTAAACCAGAAATAAAAACCTCACGAGTTTCAAATTTTCCATCTTTGTCTTTATCGCGCAAAACCGTAATTTGATTTTTACTGGTTCTTGTTCCGCTTTCTACTACAAAAATATCCTGATTAGGAGCAATATAAGTCCAACGCGGATTTTCGAATCCATCTGCAAATTTTGTTACTGTAAAACCTTCCGGCGCTTTAGGAGTTTTATCTTTTGGCCAGCCAATAACTTTGCTGTTGTTTGTTTTAGATTCGGTTGCATAGGGAGGAGGAAGCGTAATGTCTCCAACGGCAGTTTTTACAACATTGCCCAGCTGTTTTGCTAAAGCTTCTTTTTCTTCTTTTTTCACCTGCCCGTTGCAGGCAGTCATTAATGCCAATAGTGGTATTGAAAATAAGGTTAAGGATTTTTTCATTGGTTTTTTGGAGTTAAATAATTATATCAGAACAATTTAATAAAATTAAAAATAGCGACAAGATGGCATTTGTAAATATTAACTGATCTTTAACATTCGTGAAAAAATATACTTGGACTGCTTATTTTGATATAAACTGTTAAGTTCTAATTCTGTATCTTTGTCCATTATTTTAAAAAGAAAAATAATGATACAACTTCACGATAAACAATTTGTTCCGTTTATTTCGGCTAAAGAAATTGATTTTGCTTTAACCAAATTAGTGGCTCAGGTAGAAGATGATTTTGGAGATGATACTCCTATTTTTATTGGAGTTTTAAACGGTGCCTTTATGGTGGTTTCCGATTTTTTAAAAAAGTATAAAAAACCATGCGAAGTTTCATTTATAAAAATGGCTTCTTATGAAGGAACTGAAACAACAAATTCAGTTAAAGAATTAATTGGAATTAATCAGGATTTGTCAGGCCGAAGTGTTGTCATTATAGAAGATATTGTCGATACAGGAAATACAATCGAAGAATTGAAGCATTTATTTAAAGCACAAAATGTAAAGCATTTTAAAGTGGCAACTTTGTTCTTTAAACCAGAGGCTTATAAAAAAGACATGAAAATTGATTATGTGGGAATCAGAATCCCAAATAAATTCATTGTAGGTTACGGACTTGATTATGACGGTTTAGGAAGAAACCTGACTGAAGTTTACAAATTAGCAGAATAATAAACAAAACACAACTATATATTCATTTAAAACTTCTTGAAAAATAAGAAGTAACAACACGTACATTCATTATGATTAACATCGTTTTATTTGGAAAGCCTGGTGCAGGAAAAGGAACTCAGGCAGAATTTTTAAAAGAAAAATACAATTTAACTCACCTTTCTACAGGAGATATTTTTCGTTTCAATTTAAAAAATGATACTGAACTAGGAAAACAAGCAAGAGTTTTTATGGACAACGGAGAATTAGTTCCTTGTGAAGTAACAACTGCAATGTTAATTGACGAAGTAAAAAAACATCCGGATAGTGCAGGATTTTTATTCGACGGATATCCAAGAACTTTAGATCAGGCAGAAGCTTTAGATAAATTTTTACCAACAATTGGTTCTAGCGTAACAGCTACAATTGCTTTAGAAGCTGATGATGAAATTTTGGTAAAACGTTTACTTGAAAGAGGAAAAACAAGCGGAAGAGCTGACGATCAGGACGAAGAAAAAATTCGTGTGAGATATCAGGAATACAACGAAAAAACAGCTCCTTTAATTGGATATTACAAAGATCAAAACAAATTTTACGCTGTTGATGGTATCGGAACTATCGAACAAATCACAGAGCGTTTAACATCAGTTATAGATAATTTGTAACAAACGGATTAAAATAACCCTGTTGCAATTTATAATTGAAAAACCAAATAAATAACGAATCTACTAAACATTGGAAATACTAATAATATTTTTTCTAATACTATTAAACGGAGTTTTTTCTATGTCTGAAATTGCCCTTATTTCAGCTAGAAAAAACCGACTGGAAACAGCAGCAAAAAAAGGAAATAAAAGTGCAAAAACAGCACTCGATCTGGCTAATTCGCCTAACAAGTTTTTATCGACAGTTCAAATTGGAATTACCTTAATTGGTATTTTAACGGGTATTTATTCAGGAGATAAAATTACTGCCGACGTTGAGGTTTTTGTTGCAGGATTTGCCGCTTTAAAACCTTACGCACATTCAATTGCGGTTGGAATTGTGGTTGTTGTTTTAACGTTTTTCTCTTTGGTTTTAGGAGAATTGCTGCCAAAACGAATTGGATTAAATTATCCGGAATCGATTGCTAAAATGGTTGCAATGCCAATGAAAGTAATTTCGATAATTACTGCACCTTTTATTTGGTTATTAACTTCTTCAACAGATTTTTTACTGAATATTTTTCAGATAAAACCAACTGCTGACGGGAAAGTTACCGAAGAAGAAATTAAAGCTATCATTAAAGAAGGAACAGAAGTAGGAGAAGTTCAGGAAATTGAACAAGATATTGTGGAGCGTGTTTTTCATATTGGCGACCGAAAAGTAAGTTCGCTTATGACACACCGTAAATCAGTAGATATGCTTCCGTTGAATGCTGATAAAACTAAAATTAAAGAATTAGTTGTTCAGGATTTACATGCCGTTTATCCGGTTTACAACGAAAATTACGATGATATCGTTGGTGTGGTTACTTTAAAAAACATATTTGCCAATATCGAAAATGACAATTTTGATTTTGCTTCTATAATGACAGATGCTCCTTATTTAATGGAACAAACTACTGCTTACAAAGCTTTGGAAAATTTCAAAAAAACCGGAGTTCACTATGCATTAGTTTCAGATGAATACGGTGTTTTTCAGGGAATGATTACTTTAAATGACATTCTGGAAGCGCTGGTTGGTGATGCATCAGAATTTTACAAAGATGAATTTCAGCTTATAGAAAGAGAAGACGGGTCATGGCTGGTTGACGGACATTATTCGCTGCACGATTTCTTGACGTATTTTGAGTTAGATGAGCTGACAAATGATTACGAAGTAAACACAGTAAGCGGAATGATTATGACTGAGCTTTCACATATTCCAAAAGAAGGAGAAAAACTGGTTTGGCAGAAATTCGTCTTGGAAGTTGTCGATATGGACGGTGTTAAAATTGATAAAGTGCTTGTAAAAACGCTTAAAGAATAAATAAAAAAGTTTTCAGTCGCAGTTTTCAGCCGCAGTTTGTGCTGAAAATCTGGACTGGCACTGAAAAATAAATAAAATAGAATTTAGAAATAGAAATTGGAGTAATCTAAAATCTAAAACCTAAAATCTGAAATTCAGAAAAATGACAGAAGGAAATTTTGTAGATTACGTTAAGATATATGTTTCATCCGGAAAGGGAGGAAAAGGATCTACGCATTTACATAGAGAGAAATTTATTGAAAAAGGCGGTCCGGACGGTGGAGACGGAGGTCGAGGCGGACATGTGTATTTAGTTGGGAATAAAGGACTCTGGACATTATTTCATTTAAAGTTTGCGCGTCATATTAAAGCTGGTCACGGTGGAGATGGAGGATCAGACAGAAGTACGGGAGCAGATGGAGAAGATAAATTTATTGAAGTGCCATTAGGAACTGTTGTAAAAGACAAAGAAACGGGCGAGGTACTTTTTGAAATCACAGAAGACGGTGAAAAAAGAATTCTGGCAAAAGGAGGAAAAGGAGGTTTAGGAAACTGGCATTTTAGAAGTTCGACAAATCAAACGCCTCGTTATGCACAACCAGGTTTACCTGGTTTAGAAATGGACGTTATCCTTGAACTTAAAGTTTTGGCCGATGTTGGATTAGTTGGTTTTCCTAATGCAGGAAAATCTACTTTATTGTCTGTATTGACTTCTGCAAAACCAAAAATTGCCGATTATCCTTTTACAACCCTAAAACCAAATTTAGGAATTGTTGCTTACAGAGATTTTCAATCTTTTGTAATTGCTGATATTCCCGGAATTATTGAAGGTGCGGCAGAAGGAAAAGGTTTAGGACATTATTTCCTGCGTCATATCGAACGTAATTCAACTTTATTGTTTTTAGTTCCTGTAGATACACCGGATATAAAAGCTGAGTATGATATTTTGGTGAATGAATTAACAAAATATAATCCTGAAATGTTAGACAAAGAACGTCTTTTGGTTATCTCAAAATGTGATATGCTGGATGATGAACTTAAGGCCGAATTAAAAGCTGAATTAGATGTTTCTTTTAAAGATATTCCATATATGCTTATTTCATCTGTTGCCCAGCAAGGTTTGACAGATTTAAAAGATAAGCTTTGGAAAATGCTTAACGAATAATATCATTTTATTATAAATATAAAAACCCGGCAATGCAGATTGCCGGGTTTTTTACTTTCTGTATGACAAAACAAAAAGTATAGAGGATTTTACTTTCTAACTTAAATCCTGTAAAGTTTATAGGCCAAAATTCTTAGAAATTCCAATGTTTAGAGTTTTTCCAAAATTGAAACCTAAATTTTCTTGTCTCGGATCATTTTTTCCATCAAGATTGTCGTAGTTTATTCCTCCGATAGAGAAGTTTAACCCAAAACCATTTTTCATATTAATAAATAAAGCAGGTGTTAAGCTGGCATAAAAACCTTTTGCATTATTTACTGAAGTGTTTTGATACCCTGCACCTAGATCTGCAAAAACAGAAAACATTTGTGAAAGCGGAGTTGAATAACGTACAAAACCTCCAATTTTATATTTTTCAGTTTTATCTATCCCAGTAGTTTTTACATTCATAATTGATCCTTCAACTCCCGCAGTGCATTTTTCTGCAAATTGGTATCCAACTCTTGGTGAGAATTCGAAATTTTCAAGTTTAGAATCTCCTAATTTTTCTGAAGCATATCCAACATTTCCTCCTAATAAAATAGAATTTTTCTGTGCGCTTGCAATTGTTGTAATTAATAATACAACTGCAAATAATAATTTTTTCATGGTTAATTTATTTAATTGGCGGCAAATTTAGAATAAATATAATTGTAAGAAATATTTTAAGTTTAAAATTTCATATTGTGAGTTAATTTTTATAAAATGTTTATTATTTTAATTTTTAAAATCATTTTTAAAATAAGTTTTAAGTATTTTTCTATGGGTTAGCTTAAAGATTTAATAATTTATTTGGTTTTAGGATTAATTAAGAATTTCGAAAAATCATCAAATAATCTATTTAATCTGTTTTGTTTTTTGCTTTAATGTTTATTTTTTCTTTGAAAATGAGTTATATTCGCAGAACTTAAACAAAATAACATGAAAAAAATAGTTTTATTCTTGACCATGTGCCTTATGACTTTCCCTATGAGAGCCGATGAAGGAATGTGGTTTTTGATGTTTATCGAAAGATTGAACCATAGAGATATGGAAAAAATGGGCTTGCAATTAACAGCCGAAGAAATTTACAGTATCAATCACCATAGTTTGAAAGATGCTATTGTACAATTCAACGGAGGATGTACAGCTGAAATCGTTTCAAAAGAAGGATTGGTTTTAACAAACCACCACTGTGGTTACAATGCAATTGCTGAACTTTCTACAGCAGAACAAAACTATTTGAAAGATGGTTTCTGGGCTAAACAAAAGAGTGCCGAAATGAAACCAAAATCTCTATATGTTCGTTTCTTTGTTCGTATGGATGATGTTTCTAAAAGAATTTTATCAAAAGTAAACGATCAAATGACTGAAACTGAAAGAAACAAAATCATTCAGCAGGAAATTAGTTTGATTGAAAAAGAAAATAGCGAAAACGGAAAATATACAGTTTCTGTTCGTCCTTTCTTTCAAGGAAATGAATATTACTATTTCGTTTACCAGGATTATACAGATGTTCGTTTAGTGGGAACACCACCAGAAAGCGTTGGTAAATTTGGTGGAGATACAGACAACTGGGAATGGCCTCGTCAAACAGGAGATTTCTCAATGTTTAGAGTGTATGCTGATAAAGACGGAAATCCTGCAGCGTATTCTAAAGACAATGTGCCTTTGAAACCAAAACACTACCTGCCAGTAAGTATTAAAGGTGTAAAAGAAAATGATTTTGCTATGATCTTAGGTTATCCGGGAAGAACAAACCGCTGGATGCCGGCAGGAGGAATTGAGCAAAACATTAAATATGCTTATCCTGCATGGGTTGAAGGTGCTAAAACCGGAATGGATGTAATGAAAAAGTATATGGATAAAGATGCAACTGTTCGTTTACAGTATGCTTCTAAATATGCTTCTACAGCAAATTACTGGAAAAACCGTCAAGGTATGATCGATGCTTTAACAAAAGCTGGGACGGTTGATACTAAAGCAGAACAAGAAGATAAATTTTATGAGTGGGCAAGTAAACCTGCAAATAAAGAGAAATACGAAAACGTAATTCCAACTATTAACGATTATTATAGAGAAACAAACTTAAAAGCGCGTCATGATAACTATTTAATGCAGCTTTTACGTACTTCAAGCTATGCAACAGGACCTGCAAATTTAGGAAACTCATTGATCGCTTACTTTAACGAAAATGATGCTAAAAAAGCAGAAATGCTTCCTAAAATTAATGCAATGATCGAAAATATCTACGGTGAGTTTTATGAGCCGTTAGAAAAAGATATTTTAATTGCACAATTAAACTTATATGCTTCAAAAGCTTCTGAATATGGTTTGGCAACTCAAATTGCTGCTATGAAAGCGGCTAACAATGGTGATTTTACATCAGATGTTACTAAAGGAGCTGAAATGAGTTATTTTTCATCTAAAGAAAAAATACAAGCATTCATGGCTAATCCAAAACCATTAGCGATTGTACATGATCCGTTGTATATTATTTCTAATGATTTATTGACTAAATACCGTTCTAAAACAGATGATCAGGCAAAAGCAGATGATGGTTTTGCAACTGCTTACCGCGAATTGGTTGAAGGTTTAAGAGAGTCAAAATTGAATGCAATTAAATATCCAGATGCTAACTCAACTTTGAGATTGACTTACGGAAAAGTTCGTGCTTTACCTGCAGATCCGCGTAATGATGCAGCGATCAACAATTATACTACTATGGAAAGCATGGTGAAAAAGTATAAAGCAGGAGATCAGGAATTTGATTTACCAGCACGTTTATTAGAGTTAAATAAGAAAAAAGATTTCGGCCAATATGCTGATAAAGCAGGTTACATGCCGGTAAACTTTTTAACTGATAATGATATTACAGGTGGAAACTCAGGTTCTCCGGTTCTTAACGGAAAAGGTGAGTTAATTGGAATTGCTTTTGACGGTAACATCGAAGCTATGGCTGGAGACGTTATTTTTGATTCTAAATTACAAAGAACTATCAACGTTGATATTCGTTATGTACTTTGGCTTATTGACAAATACGCAGGAGCTAAAAACATTATTGACGAATTGACGATTGCTAAATAATCTCAATTTATTTATAAAATTAAACCCGACAGATTTTAAATCTGTCGGGTTTTTATTTGTCTTTAATTTTGAAAGAGATGTCAGGCTGAGCGAAGTCGAAGCTCTTCGTTGCGGGGCTTCGACTTCGCTCAGCCTGACAAAATATAGATTATTTTTTTGGAATTTACTATTGAACTTTTACTCGAATGCCTTTGGTATGACTTGCAAATTCAGGAGCATACATACTTTGGATTGTAGTAATTCCGTTTGAGAATTCACCGCTGTTGTTTACTCGAATATCATATTCTAAAACATAAGTTCCTTTGTTGATTTGATCAAAAAAGAAATGTGTTGCTGCGTCTTTGGTACTCATATAATAGCCCAGACGATTTTTGTATTGGTATTCAGAAAGTACATTCACAGGTTCAAAACAAGAAGCCCTCATGTCTTTTAAATGAACATATTCTGAGTCTTCTTTCGCAGTAATAATCAAACGAACTGTAACCAGATCACCTGTTTTTAAAGGATCTTTAGACGTAATTCTGTGCAGCTGGTCTCCTTTTAAAGAGCTTTTCTTTATGTACAATTCTTTTGAAACTGATAAAACGGCTCCAGAGTTGTTTTTAATTTTATCTAAATCTTCAAAATACTGCCAGTAAACACCGCCAAATCCCGGAACTTTGGATTTGTTTTGAATGCTTATTGAAGCCATTTCTTTTTTTACTTCTTCGGCTTTCCAGTTTAATTTGATATAACCCGTTTCGGCTTCTTTTTGATTTTCTGCCAGTTTTTTGGTCATGATTTTTTCATCTCCCAATTTAATAATAGTATTGTCTTTTACAGAAAGCCAGTCTGTACCCTGCATTAATAAAGCATAAACGGCTTCGGTTGTAGATTTAGTTGTAGGCCAGTTTTTAGTCTGTTTGTTTTTTAATAACCAGACTTTCATTGCATCAACAGATTTCGTGTCGTTAGATATTTCGGCGAAAGCCTCAATTAATAAAGCCTGAGTTTCTATAGGTGCCTGATACCAATACCATCCGGATTTATTCGCAATCCAGTACATTCCCCAATCTTCATTGTTTGATGAAGTTTCTTTTAGGCTTTCTACAATTTTTTTAGCAGTTTCTTTTTCACCAAATCGGTTTAGGGTTATTGCTGCTAATCCTTTTTCATAAATAGAATAATTGAGCCAGTCTTTTTTAGCTTTATCCAGATACAATTGGATTGTTTTCTTTAATGTATCAGACTGTGGATATTTTTCTAAATAGAAACTTCTGGTATACAAATAATGAAGATCAGAATAAGGATTATACCAGATTAACTTATCAACCTCTTTTAAGTTTTTGGTTCTTGTTTTATGGTATTCTATAAATTTACTGTCCAGAAACGGAATCCCGTTTTTAGCAATTTCATCGGCTTTATTTCCAGCCGTTTTTGTCAGTTTATTTAAATGTCCTAAACCGGCTAAAATATGTCTGGTTATATATTCATTTTCATAACCGCCTTCGAACCATGAAAATGCTCCTGAAGTATTTTGTTTTTGTTTTAATTTTTCAAAAGCACTTTCTAAAGAAGTTTTCATTTTTTCTAAATCAAACAAAAGAGCCAGATTCTTTTTCTTTTCATCTTCGCTTTGCGCATCATTCAGCCAAGGCGTTTCGGCGAGAATTAAAGATTTTAATTCTTCGTTTTCTTCCAGTTTAGAAACAGGTTTTCCGCTTTTTCTCCATTCTTCAAAAACAGATGCAATCTTAGGATTACTGGAAATAATTTCTGAAGCTAAAGAATTGGCATAATAACGTGCAAAAGTCTGTTCGGCACATTCGTGTTCATATTCCATTAAATAGGGCAGAGACTGAATCGCCAGCCATGTTGGGTTTGAAGTATATTCAAATGTAAACTGATGATTTTTTAAAGTTGTAGAATTATTGTTTTTTAAGTTTTCGAAAGTATATTCTTTTGTAGAATTTTCTCTTACCCACACCGGAATGCTTTCTGTTACAAGCATATTATTGGTCAGCACAGGAAGAATGTTTTCTTCACCGTCTGAGAAATTGCCGGCTTTTGCTATAATTTTATACTGAACGCCCTGTAAACCTTCCGGAATTGTAATTGTCCAGCTTACAGAAGTATTGCCATGTGATGAAATGGTGAAATTTTTAATGTTTTTTGTATTCAACATTTTATCATCAATTGGCTGCATAGTTACAGCATCAAAAAATTGTAAAGAAGCAATACCTGTTTTGGCCTGATCCGTCATATTAGAGATTTTGGCATTGATCACAATTTCATCCTTTTCTCTAAAAAAGCGAGGGAAATTAGGAACGACCATTAATTCTTTTTGTGTAATAACACTTTTCTCTAAATAGCCTGAAACTGCATCTTTGTTATGTGCCAGTAAACGGAATTTCCAAGCGGTTAAAGCTTCAGGCGATGTGAAATTAAAACTTACTTTTCCTTTAGAATCAGTTTTTAAATTAGGCAAAAAGAAAGCAGTTTCAGAAAGGTTTTTTCTCGCTTTTACCTGACTTAAGGCTTCAAGAGCTTTTTTGGTTGTAACGATAATGGCGCCATTTGCAGCTTTGCTGCCGTATAATGCAGTTGCTTTTTCTGGATCTAATGTTTCAATTGAAAGAATTTCTTTAGGATCAATATCTTTTATGGTTGTCATAATTTCACCATCGACAACATAGATAGGTTCATTTCCTGCTATATTGCTGTTTCCTCTAATGCGTAAAGCTGGAGCCGTTTTATTTGCTTTAACAGTGCCTTCGTCAAAATTACTTTCTTCCTTCATAACAGAAGGCGCAGCAAGTGCTAAACTTACTCTACGTCCAGAATCTGCTTCTTCTTGAATCATTGCACCTCCCACTTTTTTGTCTTTTAGTTCAGCGATTGTTATGCCCGCGTAAGCAGTACCAAATCGGCTGTTGTAAAAATCAAAGCCAAACCAGTTAAGTTTTATTTCATCAGAATGAAAATCAATTTGAGGAAATATTTCATTTAAATTTTCTAATGATAAATACGCCATGTCAAAACCTAATACCGATCTTGTCATAACAGAATTATAATAATAAGGATCAAGCTTTAGAAGGTTCCAGTCTTTTTTAGTGAATTGGTCTAATGAGCTGTCGTACATTGAAGCTAAAACTTCGGCTTCGATTTTTGCAGATTTACTATTTAATTTAAACGACCAGGTTTCGGCGCTTCCGGGTTGTATTTTATTTCTAAAAGTTTCAACTATCCATTCTAGTTTTTGTTCTTGTGTTTTAAGGTCAACTGTTATGGCATCAGTAAAACTGGCATTATCGAAAATGCTTTCAAATCCTATTTTTATCTCTTTTTCAAATTCGCTTTTCAGCGGAATTTTAATTACAGCTTCATGATTTTGCAAATGAAAGGTATCTTCAAAATATACTTTATTTTGGTAATTTCCATTTGCAGTAATATAAAGTTCAGGAATTACCGAAGACAGCTTAACAAGTACAAAACCATCTTTTTTAGGATCGTCATTCATTTGCTCTGCCGAAAATAAGCGGTCTGAATGGAATTTGTCCTTGCTTTGTTTGATGTTGAAGTTTGTTGTAGATTCAATTGTATTTTGAAAACTGTCTTTTGCAGTAAATACAATCTTGTAATTTCCGGATTTATAATTTGAAATGAAATCAAGAATGATTTTTTTATCTTTTTGCGTGTCTACTTTCTTTGAAAACAATAAAACTTCTCGAGATTTCTCTGCAAATGGATTTTCGTTGATTTCATACGGAAATAAGGCTTCAAATTCTTTAGCAGAAATAGTTTCAATTTCAGGTCTATTAAAGATTCTTGGTTTAAATTTATTTGGAAACGGACTCACAAAGTACAATTTGATTTCGCCTTTGGCAGGCAGAAATTCTCCATTTAAATTTGTGCTGTTTAAAATGATTTCGTTTTTGTCTTTTGTTTCAATGCTATTTGGAACAAGAGCGTCGATAATTAAATCATGATAACCCACTTTTACCGTTGTTACCGCTGTATGTGTTTCGCCGTTTATATCTGTAACCGAAACATTAATTTCATAATTGAAAACAGGTCTTTGTTCTTTCGAATTATTGTTTGAAGGCAATGCCATAAAGTCAATTGTGAATTTTCCTGAGGCATCGGTTTTGGTTTCGCCAACTGCTAAAGTCTCGTTTTCTTCGCGCCCGTAATAATTTCTAAAATAGGTTGTGTATCGGTTTACGCTGTATTTAACAACCGCGTCAGAGATACTGCTTCCGGCAAAAGCAATTGCTGTTCCTTTTATTTTAACTGATTCGTTAAGTTTAAAGCTTTCTTTTTTGGCATCGAAAGTAACTTCAAATTTTGGACGTTTGTATTCTTCAACACTAAAATAAGTAGTAGAATAATTAAAATTAGTAGTATTCCAAAACGCTGCTGCTGTTTCCTTTTTGGTGTAATCATCTGGTCTTTGCACGCTGATATGAAAATCACCTGTCAAACCATTTTTTGGCAGAACAAATTCACCCGAAAACGAACCAAACTCATTTGTTGTTAATTCAAATTCATTAATTTTTTGGTAATTAACATCGTTTACAACAATTTTAAAAGGCGTGTTTGGTACTACACTTGATTTGTTTTTGCTTTTTTGAATTGCAATACCTTTAAAATATACAGTTTGTCCCGGTCTGTAAATGGCTCTGTCTAAATAAAATTCGACTTTGGCACTTGCTCTTTCGTTTTCAGACAAACCATAATCAGAGACATATCTCAGGTAGTTTTTGTGAATTAAAATACTGTCATTTCCTATCGAAAATTCAACAGGTTCATAATTATAACTTTCGTTTTTCAATTGTAATGATACAATTCCTTTCGAGTCAGTTTTGGCAGTAGAAGTTGACGATTTTACCGTTACATTTTCAAGAGGTTTTCCGGTTTTTCGATCTAAAACCTGATAGTTTTCAATTTTATCTTGCCTCGTTGCCAAAACAGAAATGTTTGAAACCGTAATAACTTCGTAAGCAGAAGCTTTTTTGTTTTTAATATCAGAATCACTTTCAAAATAGACTAAATAGTTCCCAATGGTTAATTTAGGAAGCAGCAGTTCAGTATTGTATTCAAAATAATCGTTCTTGTTTTTTAAATCATAATTCTGTGAAACTACAGGAGTTTGATTTTTTATTGTTGATTTGCACAAGCTGTCTCTTGCTGTTTCAGATTGTTTTTGAAATTTTTTTACCTGAGATAAATTGATTTTATAATAAGAAACTTTCAGCCCGTTCAGGTTTTTATAACTTATATATGTTCTGGTGTTTTCGTTATCGTAAATATACTTTTCAAGTTGAATGGATACTGACTTTTCAGTAAGTTCTCTCTTTTTTAATAGAGCTAAATTTGCCGTATTGGTTTTTTTATTGATTTGTATAATCTCATCAAGTATTTTGAGAGCTTCGATATTATTTTTTGGATAAAACTCTTTTGAAGCTTTATTGGCTAAAAGTTCTGCTTTTTCAAGTTTTATTTTTTGAAGAAGATTTTCATCTTTAGCGATTTTTTCGACTTTGTCTAGATACTGGCTGAAAGTTTCATCAGAATGAATTAATGCATTATTACAGTATTTTACACGCTCAAATTGATTTTCTAATGATGGATTGTCTTTCTCTTTTTTTTGGTATAACTCAAGGGTTTTCTTTAAATACTCTTCTTTTATAAAATCAAAATTAAGGGTTAAAAATGATTCAGAACTGCCCAATAATTTATCTGAGTGCTGGAAAAGGTCTGAATATGGAATATTCCAGCTTTCGATTTTTTCTTTATAAAAAGTGATGTTTTCATCTAATACATAATCATACAAACTTGCGTTTTTGAATTTGTCTGAAGTAAATTCAAAAATTAAGGCATAGTTATTTAAAGGTGTTTTTTTTAGAATTTCTTCATTTTCTACTGTTTTATTGTAAAGCGCTATAATTTCTTTTTCTGGTGTTAAATAGATCGAAGCATTATCATGCGCAATACCATCAACTGCAGCCGTGTCAATTGTTGCTGCAGCCTGATCAATTAAAGAAGCTTCATCATCAACAACAGCTGCGGCGCTGTCTACTACAACTGCATAATCATCATAATTTGAATAATGATTAAGACATTTTGCATAAATCAATGTTAATATGGCTTTTGACGGAATTGAAACACGATTTATATCTGTTTTTAGGTTGTCCAGAATTTTTGTTTTGGCATTTTCGTCAATTACCATTAAATATTTGGCCTGATAAAAAAAGCATTTTATCATTTCAGTTTCATTCTTTTTTGCTGTTGCTTTTTTGTAAATTTTGGCAACTAATTCATTTGCAGATTTAATTTTGCCTTCGTTTTCAAATGCAATAACTTTTGCCCAGTTTTTATCATTTTGCTGAGCAAACAAGGTGGAAGAAATTAAAGTAAATACAAATAACATATTTTTCATAGAGTAGTTTTTAGTATATAGAGGCCTTTTTTTATTAAATGGTTGGGATGCGCGAAAAATAATTTTCGTACAAATTACTAATTTATCCCCAAAACCAAATGTGACATTTTATATTTCCTTATTTTTGAAAATTATTATTGAGTTTTATTAGTTACTTGCTATTTCGATTAACTGATTAAACAGTTTAACGATTAAACATTTTAAATGAAAACACATTTCATTGCCATTGGCGGAAGCGCGATGCACAACCTTGCATTAGCATTACATAATAAAGGATATCAGGTTACAGGAAGTGACGATGCTATTTTTGAACCTTCAAAATCAAGATTAGAAAAAAAAGGAATTCTTCCTGCAGAATTGGGCTGGTTTCCTGAAAAAATAACGGCAGATATTGATGCCATTATTTTAGGAATGCACGCTAAAGCTGATAATCCTGAATTATTAAAAGCGCAGGAATTGGGATTGAAAATTTATTCATATCCAGAGTTTTTATACGAACAGTCTAAAAATAAAACTCGTGTTGTGATTGGTGGTTCTCACGGAAAAACTACGATTACTTCGATGATTCTTCATGTAATGCATTATCATAATATTGCAGTTGATTACATGGTAGGAGCACAGCTGGAAGGTTTTGATACTATGGTTCACCTTACAGAAGAAAATGATTTTATGGTTTTGGAAGGCGATGAGTATTTATCTTCACCGATAGACAGACGACCAAAGTTTCATTTGTATCAGCCAAATATTGCTTTAATTTCTGGAATTGCCTGGGATCATATTAATGTTTTTCCAACGTATGAGAATTATGTAGAGCAGTTTGAAATTTTTATTGAAAAAATTACCAATGGCGGAATTTTAGTTTACAACGAAAATGATCCAGAAGTAAAACGTGTTTCAGAAGCTGCAACAAATCCAATTCGTAAATTACCTTACAGCACACCAGAATATTCTGTTGCCGATGGTGTAACGCTTTTAAAAACTCCCGAAGGTGATATGCCAATTGAAGTTTTTGGAGCTCACAATTTAAATAATTTAGCTGGAGCAAAATGGATCTGCCAAAATATGGGTGTTGACGAAGAAGATTTTTACGAAGCAATTGCAAGTTTTAAAGGTGCTTCTAAACGTTTGGAAAAAATTGCCGAAGGAAAAGGAAAAGTAGCCTATAAAGATTTTGCGCATTCACCAAGTAAAGTGGCCGCAACGACTAAAGCGGTGAAGGAACAATATCCAAACAGAACTTTAGTGGCGTGTTTAGAATTGCACACTTACAGCAGTTTAAATGCAGCATTCTTAAAAGAATATGAAGGAGCATTAGAATATGCTGATGTTGCAGTTGTGTTTTATTCGCCAGATGCCGTTAAGATTAAACAGCTTGAAGAAGTGACTTATGAGCAGATTGCAGCTGCATTTAACAGAAAAGATTTGATTATTTATACGAATCCAACTGAATTTAAAGAATATTTATTCCACTTAAATCTTGATAATTCTGCACTTTTATTAATGAGTTCAGGAAACTACGGAGGTTTGAATTTTGATGAAGTAAAAGGGTTGATTAATTAGAGAATTAGCCAATTTGAAAATTAGATAATAGGCCGGCTGTAAAAACAGCCGGCTTTTTTTAATATACTGTTTCTGTTTTTTATTTTTCGGATATGATTTGAAAAGCTATAAGAAGATTAAAAATTTAAAATCAAATATATTTTTTGAAAGATTTTTCTTCTTTTTGGTATATATTCGCTTTTTAAATTATTTGATTATGGAAGGAAGTCATTTTGCTATAAAAGATTGGTCAGAAGATGATAAGCCTCGCGAAAAATTAATGCTTAAGGGCAAAGAGGCTCTGAGTGATGCTGAATTAATGGCTATTTTAATTGGTTCTGGAAGTCGTAACGAATCTGCTGTTGCATTAAGCCAGCGGATTTTAGCTTCTGCTAAAAATTTAAACTCTTTATGGAAAATGTCTGTTTCGCAGTTAATAAAGTTTAAAGGAATAGGAGAGGCCAAAGCAGTTTCAATTGTTGCTGCATTAGAATTAGGCAGAAGACAGAGAGCGGAAGATATATTGAAGTTAAAAAAAATAACTTCGAGTAAAGATGCCTTTACTATTATGCAGCCAATTATTGGCGAACTTCCTCACGAAGAATTTTGGGTGCTTTTTCTTAATAATTCAAATAAGGTAATTTCTAAAGCACAATTGAGTAAAGGAGGAATTGCCGGAACAATTGTAGATGTGCGGTTGGTTTTTAAATTGGGATTAGAAAATGGCGCTACTGGTTTGATTTTGTGCCATAATCATCCTTCTGGAGAGTTAAATCCAAGTCAGGCTGATAAACAGATTACTAAGAAAATAAAAACGGCAGGAGAGATATTAGATGTTAAAATTTTAGACCATTTGATTATAACTGAAACAAAATATTATAGTTTTGTAGATGAAGGAATTTTCTAATCTATGAATACTAATATTACAGACATTTTTTTTGATTTAGATCATACATTGTGGGACTTTGATAAAAACTCTCAAATGGCTTTTGATCGTATTTTTAAAAACAATTTCGAAGGAATCAAAATTGAAGATTTTATTGAAAAATATCTTCCAATAAACCAGGAATGCTGGAGATTATATCAAAACGATCAAATTACGCATCAGGAATTGCGTTATAATAGACTGAAGCTTTCTTTTGATGCTTTGAACTATTCAATGACGGATGAAAATATAGATCAGATTTCAAACGATTATATAGAGTTTCTAACAGATAATAATTATCTTTTTGATGGTGCTATTGAGGTTCTGGAATATTTAAAACCAAAGTATAAACTTCACATTATTACGAATGGTTTTGCTCATGTTCAGGAAAAGAAAATTAATAATGCTTCGCTTGGAGGTTATTTTACCACGATTACGAATTCTGAATTAGCAGGTGTTAAAAAGCCAAATAGTATTATCTTTGATTATGCTGTCAATTTGGCCCAGTCATCAAAAGAAAACAGTATTATGATTGGAGATGATTTTGATGCCGATGTTAACGGAGCTTTAAATGCAGGTATGGACGCTATTTTTTTTAACGTAAAAAATATCGAAACACCTCAAAACTATAAACAAATTAATCATTTATTAGAACTTAAAAAATATTTATAATTATGAAACTAAAAGTTTTATTGACTTTGCTTCTTTGTTCGGTTATTGGATTCTCGCAATCTATTAACGACTATAAAGCTGTAATAATACCAGTAAAGTACGATTTTATGAAAACTGAAAATCAGTACAGATTAGCAACTTTAACAAAATCTAATCTTCTTAAAGCGGGTTTTAAAGCTTATTATGCTAATGAAGAAATGCCGGCAGGTTTAGGTGACAGATGTGAATTACTTTATGTTGATGTAAAAAAAGACAATGCTTTTTTGGTGACAAAGCTTTTTGTAGAGTTTAAAGATTGTTATGGGAAAATAGTTTATACATCTGAAACAGGAAAGAGCAGGGAAAAAGATTATGAAGCAGCTTATAAAGAAAGCTTAGATAACGCTTTTATTTCTATTATTGCACAGCATTATAAATATAATGGTAAAACAGTTACAACTCAGGTCGCCCAAACAAGTACTCCGGTTGTTTCAACTGTTGCAGCGACTACTGTGATTCCTACTCCGGATGTTTCAGATCCAAATTTATTATATGCACAGCCAACTGAAAATGGTTATCAATTGATTGACAAAACACCAAAAGTTGTCATGAAATTACTTAAAACGTCACGTCAGGATTCTTTTATAGCAATTAAAGATGGCGTACAAGGTTCTTTAAATGCAAAAGATAATGGCTGGTATTTTGAATACTACCAAAACGATAAATTAGTTTCAGAAAAAATTTCTGTAAAATTTTAAATAAAATACGGATTTAATATCCGTATTTATCTTTCCAGCGGTTCTTTAAAAATTCGCGGTTGCTGTTCTCTCTTGAATTGCTTCCCGGATTGTAAAGAACCGTTTCTTTTATAGCATCAGGAAGAAATTCCTGTTCGGCAAAATTATTGGCATAATCATGCGAATATTTATAGTCTTCACCATAACCTAACTCTTTCATAAGTTTAGTCGGCGCATTTCTTAAGTGAATTGGAACCGGTAAATCGCCCGTTTGTTTTACTAACTGCTGTGCGTTTCCAATTGCCATATACGACGCATTGCTTTTTGGCGATGTTGCCAGGTAAATAGCGCATTGACTTAAAATGATTCGGCTTTCCGGATATCCAATTGTAGAAACGGCCTGAAAAGTATTATTAGCCATGATAAATGCCGTTGGATTTGCATTTCCAATATCTTCACTCGATAAAATAAGCATTCTTCGTGCTATGAATTTTACATCTTCACCGCCTTCGATCATTCTTGCCAGCCAATAAACGGCTCCGTTTGGGTCGCTTCCTCTTATCGATTTTATAAAAGCAGAAACAATGTCATAATGCTGCTCTCCGGTTTTATCATACAAAACGGTATTTTGCTGAACTAATGCAAGAACGCGATCATTTGTTATTACTATTTCATCACTTGCAGATGCATTAACTACAAGCTCAAAAATGTTGAGTAGTTTTCTTCCGTCACCTCCTGAAAGTCTTAATAAGGCTTCTGTTTCTTTAAGGGTTATATTTTTTGAAGAAAGTTCTTTGTCAATTTTTATGGCACGGTGTAATAACGCTTCTAAATCGTCTTTCGTAAACGCGTTTAGTATATAAACCTGACTTCGGGATAATAATGCGGGAATGACCTCAAAACTTGGGTTTTCTGTGGTTGCGCCAATAAGTGTGATCCATCCTTTTTCAACTGCAGCTAAAAGTGAATCTTGCTGCGATTTGCTGAATCGGTGAATCTCATCAATAAATAAAATAGGATTTTTGGCAGTAAAAAGTCCTCCGCTTTGTTTGGCTTTTTCAATTACATCTCGAATATCTTTAACTCCAGAATTTATGGCACTCAGTTCATAAAAGGGACGTTTAGATTCTTGTGCAATAATTTGTGCCAGAGTCGTTTTTCCAGTTCCCGGCGGTCCCCAAAAAATTAAGGACGGAATTATTCCTTTCGAAATTTGCTGCGTTAAAGAGCCATTCGGGCCTACCAAATGACTTTGACTTATATAATCTTCTAGTGTCCGTGGGCGAATACGCTCTGCTAAAGGTGCTTCCATTTTGTAAAATTACTATTTTCAAAATTAATTTTATTGCTTCAAGAGTGATATACGAATTCAATTGTAAAACATTTAACAAAAATCATGCAGCTGACAAAATATCAGTAGATTTTCTTTGGATAGTTTTTTGATGTCGGTATCTACAACTTTGACCTGAAACTATATGAATGATAATCACTTTAAATTTTCGAATGCAGTTGTTGGACTTCCGCTGTTTTTTGTGCTTTTTTTATGGATAATTTATTGGATTCAAATTCGTTTTGATGTCGATTTTTATCAAAACGGAATTTATCCGAGAGATTTTTCCGGATTGCAAGGTGTATTATTTAGTCCTTTTATTCACGAAAACTTAGAGCATTTATATAATAATTCAATTCCGCTTTTAGTATTATTGGCAGCATTACAATTTTTCTATCCGAAACAGTCATTTGTGGTAATTGTTTTTGGAATTTTATTTTCGGGATTGATAACATGGATTATCGGCAGGGCAAATTTTCATATTGGAGCAAGCGGACTGATTTATGTTTTGGTCAGCTTTATTTTCTTTAAAGGAATTCAAACTAAATATTATCGATTAGTGGCACTTTCATTGTCAGTTATCCTGCTTTATGGCGGAATGATTTGGTATGTATTTCCAGATGTAGATAAAACAATTTCCTGGGAAGGTCATCTGGCGGGATTCATAACTGGATTTGGGCTTTCGCTGTATTATAAAACTCCAGAGTATACAAAACCTATAATTTACGATTGGCAAAGACCAGACTTTGATCCTTCAGCAGATCCTTTCATGAAGCATTTTGATGAAGATGGTAATTTTGTGAATACCGAAGTTGTTGAAGAAGAAACAGAAAATTTAGATTCTTTTTTTAATTCTAATATTACTGTAAAT
Organism: Flavobacterium johnsoniae UW101; assembly: GCF_000016645.1. Taxonomy (NCBI): domain Bacteria; kingdom Pseudomonadati; phylum Bacteroidota; class Flavobacteriia; order Flavobacteriales; family Flavobacteriaceae; genus Flavobacterium; species Flavobacterium johnsoniae. The sequence goes on along the minus strand of NC_009441.1, from coordinate 421,471 downwards.
TATATTGTAACGAAATCAGAATCAGGAGATAAAGGTTGAAATGTAAACGGGGTTTAATTAAAATGCTTAATTTTGTTAAAGACCATTTTTAATTTCATTTTCTGATGTTATGAAAAAACTTTTTTTTACAGGTTTGATTTTATTGATTTTAGGAAATAAATCTTTTGCACAATGTGAGATAAAAAACAGAGTGCTTGCAGATGGTTCTATGATTTACTATTCTTACCCAGAAGTGTTTTATACAACAAAATCAAAGTCATTAAAAATAAATATTGTAACAGATAAAGAAAGTTATTTTGTTGCCTTGCAGCCAACTCCTTTTCCTGAAAAAAAGATAGGTAAAAAAATCACAGATGATTTAGTGATACATCTTGCAGATAAAAATGCCTACAAGCTGACTCATTATGATACGCAGTATATACAAAATGATTCTGTTATGCAGGTTTTGTATTTAATAGATTCTAAAGATTTAGAAGCTTTCTCTAAGTTTGAAGCACTTGTGGCGACTATAAACATGAAAGGGACAGAGTTTATTCGAGATTATAATTTCAAACTCCACAAAGACGAAATTGTAAAACAGCTGGCTTGTTTTTTAAAGAAAGAAGATAAGTAAAACTATTCATCATTTTCTTGAGGAGTTTGATGTAAAAGTTTCTTGCTTAGGTTTTTAAACAGATTGTTGAAAGTAAGAGTTAGTGAACCTGCATTTACGATTTGATTTCCGTTATCTCTAGGCAGATATTCATTTGCATAAGTTATCTCAATTTGAATGTCATCTGTAAACAAATACCCAGCTCCAAGATTTAATCTGTTTCTGTCAAAAAAACTTAGTCCGGTTACTTTGGTTTCTGATTTTAAGAAGATTTCATCAGAAGCTATTGCGTAAACAACACCACTTCGGAGAACTTTACTATTTATTGGTTTTAAGTATTTAATTTGCTGCCGATATCGAATCACATTTTCATAAGTGTCATCTTGGTTTCTCATGTGTCGAAGTTCCGTTCGCATTCTTGTGCTAAGTGTGTACCCCGTTTTATGAAAATAATAAATACCCTGTAAAGCAAACCTCCATTCAGGAGATTCAAACTGACCAATTTCAGGAACATCTTTGTTGTTGTAATAAGCTATAAAAGAAGAAAGCTTCCAACGCGGATTTAAATAATAGTGTCCCCACCCGCGAAAAGATCTTTGCGTATTTTGTTCAAATATATTCGGAGATGATTCTGTACTGCTGTAGCTAGTGCCAAGATTTAGTTCTGTTGACCATTTTTCATTGATGGTTCTGTTAAATTGAACTTCTCCCCAAAATTGATTGTAGTGTATGGTTTGTCCGCAGCTAATACTTGTAATTAATAACATTACAAGTATTGAACATGCTTTTTTATTTAGTATGGTATGATTAGGGTTTAAAGACATAAATTGTTTTATTTAATTGTCATTCCTAATTCTATGTTACTTAACTTCTTTGACGGACAGCTTCGTATAAAAATGCCCCACAGGCAACAGATACATTTAATGATCCTATAGATCCAAACATTGGTAATTTAGCTTTTTCATCTACGATTTTAAGAACAGAAGGATTTATTCCTCGATCTTCAGATCCCATTATAATAGCTAATGGTTCATTTAATGATAAGTCATAAATATTTTGATCTGTTTTTTCAGTTGCTGCTACTGTTTTAATTCCCGAACCCTGTAAATAAAAAATAGCATCTTTAATATGTTCAACCTTACAGATTGGCACATTAAAAACAGCTCCTGCTGAAGTTTTAACAGTGTCACCATTTACCGGCGCTGAACCTGCTTTTTGAACAATGATGCCATTAACACCAGTACATTCTGCAGTTCTGATTATAGCACCAAAATTTCGGGCATCAGAGATTTGATCTAAAATTAAAAAAAGAGGTTTTGAACCCGAAGCAATAGTTGATTCAACAAGATGTTCTATATCGATAAAACCAATTGGTGAAATTGTAGCAACAGCACCCTGGTGGTTGTTTGGTGTTAACCGATTTAATTTTTCAACAGGAACATAAGAGAAATTGATGTTGGCACGTTTCATTACCTTCATCAAATCTTTCATTAACTCTCCAGAAATCTCTTTTTGTATAAATACTTTGTCGACTTCCTGACCTGCTTGTATTGCTTCTATAATGGCTCTAATGCCAAATATTTGATGTTCTTTTTCCATAGGACAAATATAGGTATATTGTTTATATAAAAAAACCGCCCTGAATTAACAGAGCGGTTTTAGATTTATTAAGAAGTTTTATGTTTCTTCTTTCTTCGAATTAGATTGCGTCAGCATCAAATGTAACTGTTGTAGAAATCTGATCTGTCTGACCTCCTGTAGCAGTTATAACGAATCTGTAAGTAATTTTGTCTCCCGCAACAAGTCCTCCGTAAGTAGTGTAAGGAATTGCAGCTAAATTTACAGGTTGTGCACCATTAGTTAAAGTTAATGGTAATGCAGCAAATGTACCACTATCATTTTTAGACCAATATCCAACGATACTAGTTATTGTAGTAGTAGATTTTTTAACTGGAGCAATATATACTAAAGCCGGTGTTGTATCTCCGTATGTTATTGTTGATATACCACTTGAAGTAGTGTTTGCAAGTTTTCCTTCATCATTGAAACCTTGCCAAGAAATTCCTTTTCCAACCGTAAGTGTCCATGGGGCTCTTGTTGTTGATCCATCAGAATAAGTTGCAAGAATTGCTAATGAGTAAGATCCAGTTTTTCCAGTAAGAGTTGTTACTCCTCCTGAAGTTACAGGGAATACATCAAAACTTCCTAAAACAGAAGTGTTAAATGTACCTTTTCCTTCACTAAGTGTTAAGTCAGTAACTTTATCACCAAAAATAATTGGATCAGAAGTTGTTTTAGCTGTGTTTTTGAAAAGCTCAACTTTAGAAACAGTTACACCTTCTTGAGTAAAAGTATTAAACGGCAGAACATAATTATTGTCTAAACGACTAATACTTGATGTGGTTGGAACTGCGTTTCCGCCTACAGATGTCAAATTTACATTGTCATCTGCTGAATCACAAGAAGCTAATACCGCAATTAATGCGAACGCAGCTATTTGTTTTATATATTTTTTCATACTTGTATTATTAAATATTAGAATTTATCCCAGAAAAGTTTAGTAGTTACAGCGTTGTTACCCAATTTTGCAACTGCAGCTTCTAGATTTGCAGCATTTAATGTTTGCTCAATTCCTGGATAAGAGTAACGTTTAGGAACTTCAGTGATATCTCCAAAAGTTACAGCAGGAGCTGCTAAAACAGGGAAATCCAATCTTCTGTATGACGTCCAAGCTTCAAAACCTCTATTGTAATAAGCGATCCAAGCTTGTTCTCCAATTTTTTGTTTCCAAGTTCCTGTAGCTGTAGCATAAGCAACATCAGGTCTTGCTAAATATGTCGTAATGTCTCCTGAAGCAACTCCCCAGTCTTGTAATGACGCAGTAATTGCAGCATTGTAATGAGATTCAGCAGTACCTCCAACAGCAATACCTCTTTCAGCAGCTTCTGCTAATAAAAATTCTACTTCAGAGTAAGTGAATAATACACCTGGATAAACTGGGTCTTTAATCGTTGGAGTTAAGTGAGAGAAATCACCATATACGTTAACTGTTCCATATACTCCACCTTTATATTGTCCTGAACCAGCTGGATATTCTGTAAAGTATTTAGCTCTTCTAGGATCAGAAAGTGCATTCATTTTATTTACAAATGTATTAGCAGGCAAGAAATCATCACGACCACTAGCCACTAAATCAAGGTATAATGGGTTGTTGTTTGTCGTGTTAGTAGTATACGGCATATAAGTTCCATCTGCACTTGTTAAAATTAAACCATCAGCTTGTGCTGCTAATGCTTCTGTAGTAGCATAAGTTAAGTCTACATCAGCCATTGTGATAGCCATTCTAAAACGAAGAGAGTTTGCGAATTTAGCCCATTTTTGAGTGTCTCCACCGTAAATAAGGTCAGCTGAATCAAAACTTCCTTCACTATGATCTAATTTGTGAGATGCCGCTGTTAATACAGACAAAAGATCTTTGTAGATTGTTTGAGCATCATCATATTTTGGTTGTGGATGTCCATCTATATCTAAAGCTTCAGTATAAGGAACATCACCAAAAGTGTCAACTAAGATATTGTAGCAGTAAGAAGATAAAATGTCAATAATAGCAATTTTGTTTTCTATTACAATTAAGCCATCAGGAGTTCCTGTAAAATTTGCTTTTTGAGTAAGTAAAAGTTGTTTTGCTTCTTTAAAATCTCTTAATACATCACGGTAGTAAGTAGCCCAGTGACGATCTGGAATTGTACGTCCAGTAAGGTCATATTGAGTTTCCTGTGGGTATTGTACTTCTGTCCATTGTTGAGCATACAATCTGAATACATTAAAGTTTACAGATGTACTTGTCACCTGATCCACCATAAATTTCTCTGCATTTGTAAATAAAAATTCAGGAGTAGTTACGGTAGGGTTTTTTGTGTCTTGGTTCATATTCCCAAAATCATCAGAGCATGATGAAAATAAGGCAATGAATGATATTAATATTATTAGTCTATTTTTCATAGCTTAGAATTTTATTGTTAAGTTACAACCAATATTTCTAGTTGTTGGTAAAGAACCAATAGAAAGACCTTGAGATCCAACATTAGATCCTAATCCACTTTCTGGGTCTGCGTCTGGAATATTTTTCTGAATTATCCATAAGTTAGAACCAATAAGTGAAATTTTCGCATCTACTAATTTCATTTTTTGTACTAATGAAGATGGTAAGCTATAAGTAATGTTAACCTCTCTTAATTTGATAAAACCAGCATCATAAACATATTGGCTTCTAGGTCCATTTGTATAAGCATTTGTTATTGCTCCACCTGTAGAATAAGCAGTTCTCGTAGTGTTTGGAGTTCCGTCAGCATAAACACCTTCAAGAATTACACCACCACCATTAACAAGTGTATTTCTTTTAGGAATTCCAAGATCATTGTTTCCTGCTGTTTCATTAGTTAAACCTGTTCCTACACCATACCATTGGTCAGTAGAGAAAATGTCACCACCATGTTTAGTGTCAATTAAGAAACTGAAAGATAAACTTTTGTATGTGAATTTATTTCTAATACCTCCAATCCAGTCTGGATTGATGTTTCCTATGATATTGTTAGTAGATGTATTGATTACATATCTACCAGTAGCTGGGTTGATAACTCTTTGCCCATCTGCTGTGTAAGTGTAATCTGTTCCTTTTAATACTCCGAAAGGTTGTCCAACCACAGCATTTAAAGTTACAGTACCAGGGAAAGAAGATATTTGTAAGTTGCTTACACCATCAGCTAAAGCTGTAACCATATTTTCGTTTTTAGACCAGTTTACGTTAATATCCCAAGCAAAATTATTAGTTTTTACTGGAGTTACGTTAAACTGAACCTCAATACCTTTATTTTCGATTTTTGCAGCATTTACATATTTAGATGTATAACCTGTTGCAGTTGAGTAAGGTACTCTTACTGCTTCACCATCGTTTATGTTTTTATATAAACTCACATCAAATCCAATTCTTCTGTTTAAGAATTGCATCTCAAGACCTACCTCTGTAGTGTTTGTTTTAATAGGTCTTAAATCTGGATTATTTTTGATTGAGTTAACAGAATACATTTGATTGTTGTTGAACGGATCGTATTTTGTATAAGTGTCAACTAAAGCTAAAGCAGGTGTTCCAAGTGGGCTTTCAGAATAACCTCCTCTTAATTTACCAAAACTTAACCAGCTAGCATCGATGTTTTTTGAGAAAACCCAGCTACCAGAAACAGAGCTACTAATTAGGCTGTTATCGTCTGCAGGTAAGTTAGAGAAAGCATCTCTACGTGCAGTTGCATCGATGAAATAAGTATCTAAGAAACCTAACGAAGCAGAAGCATAATAACTGTTAACAGATGTTTTTGTTTCTCTTTCGTATGGATATGGACTAGCAGCTCTAGAGTTTGATAAACTGTAGATTCCAGGAATAATAAGACCTCCTTGTGTAGAAGCTGTGATTTGGTTGAAATATGTATTTCTGATTGTACCCCCAGCTACTCCAGTTAAACTTACGTTTTCACCAAAGTTATGTTTGAAGTTAAGAAGTAAATTATAGTTTTGCTCAGAGAAGTTTCCGTTGTAACGTTGGTATCCAGAAGTCTCGTCTAGTGCGTTAATACCGAAAGTTTTAGCTACAGAACCTACAGCTACTCTTTCTTCACGGATTTCAGCATATGTATCTGTTGAAACTTTTGCTGTTGCAGAAAGCCAGTCAGCAATTTTGTAAGTAAAGTTTGCGTAACCTATGAAACGATTTCTGCTGTCATTTTGATAGTTTTGGTAACGCTCAAAATATGGGTTGTTCCAGTAAGCTGGAGCTCCATTAGCAACAGATTTTCTGTTCCAAGTGATGTTTTCTCCGCCTGAATTGTTGTAAGCTCTTTCAAGCTCTTTAATATCAACGTTTGTTTGCCACCATTGACGGAAACCAGAAATTAAGTTGGCACTGTATCCTGTCATGTTTCTACCTAGAGTTTCTTGTGCTGAGAAATTAGCAAAAGTACTAAGAGATAATCTGTCTGTAAATTGGTGATTTAATTTTAAACTGAAGTTGTTTTTTCTTAATTCACTGTTTGGTAAAATACCAGTTTGTTTAGTATTAGTATAGTTGAAAACAACGTTAGTTTTTTCGTTTCCATCTTCGAAAGAGATGCTGTTTACTAATGAAAGTGAATTTTTGAAGAATTTAAATGGATCGTTAGCAGCAGCTTTCCATGGTGTTGCTTTTCCATAATTGTTGTTTCCCGGGTATAATGAGAAAGCATCCCATTGGTAAACATTTAATGTTGGGTCAAAAGCATCTCCTACAGAAGCGTCATCTCCCATAGCAACTACTAAGTCTGGAATACCATCACCATCGATATCTTGTTCTCCGAAAGAACCTCCGTAACCAGCACCGTAATCTTTTTGATATTTTACGAATGTAGATTTATCAGGGCTTCCTGTTACTACCTCAGATGAAACTGTAATACCTAATCCTCTTTTAGCTTTACCTTTTTTAGTAGTAATCATTAAAACTCCGTTTCCTGCTAAATAACCATATAATGCAGATGCAGTTGCACCTTTCAATACGTTAACACTTTCAATATCCTCTGGATTGATATCCATAGCGTTATTACCATAGTCAAAACCTCTACCTCCTGATGATTGAGCTGTTGTTCCGTCATTTGTGTTGTTACCATTGTTGATTGGCATACCATCAATAACGATTAACATTTCATTACTTTGACCAATAGCTTTAACCCCTCTTGATATTGCACTTGTTGAACCACCAAAGTTTGAGTTTCTTGTGATGTTAACACCGGCAACTTTTCCTGAAAGTTCATTCAAAAAGTTACCACTAGAAGTACCATTTCTTAGGTCTCCTCCTTTTACTTCTTGAGTAGCGTATCCAAGAGATTTTTTCTCTCTTTTAACACCTAAAGCTGTTGTTACAACAACGCTTTCAAGCTCTTGTGCATCTCCAGCTAATTTTACGTTAACTGTAGATGAAGTTGCAGCTATTTCTTGAGTTTTCATCCCAATGTAGCTAAATACCAAAACTTGGCTTGATGATGCTTTGATCGAATATTTACCATCAAAGTCTGTTTGTGTTCCTGCTTTAGTTCCTTTAACTAATACACTTACACCTGGTAAAGGCATTCCTGCATTGTCAGAAACTGTTCCAGAAACAGCTCTTTCTTGCGCAAAAGAAAGTTGCGCAACTAGTACTAATAAAAGCACTAAGAATCCATTGAACTTTAGTTTCATTTTTAAATATTTTGAATTAGTATCGCAAAACTCTTAATAATTTGTTAACTTTCCTAATATTAAAAGCTTTTTTTTTAGTTAAATTATGATTTTGCTCTATGATTTTGTTTTTTTATTGTTAATAAAAGCATCCGATTTAGGAATTCTCAGAATTTAAGGTAAATTATGATAATAATTAAAAATATTTAGACTGGAATAAATGTTAAATTTATTAATACTTAGTCTTTTATTGTTTTTTTTATAACTTTTATACTATAAAAATTATACTCTTTATGATAGGCTTTTTGTTAAAAATGATTTTCTTTTATAAAAAAAGCTTCTTATATGTATAAAAAACGCAGAAGTGTAATTTTATTTTTTTTGTTAAAAAATGACTTTATGATAATTTAACAATGAGGTTTTAATTGTGTTTTTTTTAGAGGTTAATATCTTTTTTTAACTCTCAGGTGTTTGTGTTTTATGGTATTTGAATTAGAATTTTACATTATAGGATAAGTTTAAAATGCTATTGTAGAATTTAATATTGCTGTTGTTTATTGTGCCATTTGCTATTGTTAGTTTTAGAAGTCCGTTTGATGTTAATATTCCGACTCCTATTCCAACTGAAACTAGATTGTTGAATTTTTTATTTTCAGGAGATGTTTGATCTTGGTATAGGCCGTAATCTAAAATTGAATGAAGATAAAGATTTTGATTTGCCAGAAAGCGATATTCTGTTAATAGTAAATTTATACTGTTGCCTTGTAAGCTGTTTTCTGCAAATCCTCTAATCGAATTCATTCCGCCAAAGCGAAACAGTTCATTGTTTATGTAATTTGTGCTTTTTAGATAAAGAAGTTGTGGGTTGATGTATATTAAATTCTTTTTGTTCAGTTCGATGTTGTATGCTAAATTTAGATTTGTGTAAAATTGACTGCTTGGTTCTGCTGTTTCTGGCAAGTTGTTGGTGTTTCTTTTTCCGTATCCTAATGTGCAGTTAAAAAAAGACTTTAATGGAAAAAGAGTGTTGGTTTGGTCAATTTTCTTGTATTCGTAATTTGATGTAATAAATGAATTCTTAAAGTCGCTTATTTTTGAATTGTTTGTGTTTTGGATGTCGCTTGATTCTGTTGCTTGGTAGCCTAGGTAAATTTTTGAATTGTAATTTAAGAGATATCCCAGTTCGATAGCTGTTTTTGTATTTTGAAAAGTGCTGTCTCGTTTAAAAATATTTAACTGTGCCTTTATTGCGAGCGAAGTTTTAAATATGTAGGGTATTTCTAATTTGGTGTTAAAAGTTTTTTGTTGATTTCCGTCGCTTTTCCAGTATAATGAAAAATGTTCCCCAGCATGGAGAGTGTTTATTAATGAAGCGTCTAAGTAGCTATTCAATCTTATTTTTTTGTCTTCATTGTTTGAAAATCCAATAAATCCATCAAAAGTGTTTGCTTTTCTTTTTTCTATATAAGTATAGATTTTTGTAGAGTCATTCGTAAAAAGTATTTCAGGATATTTTGTTTGTGAAACAAATTCGAAATTATTAATGTCTTCGTAAAGCTCTTTTAATGTTTCTTGATTAAAAGTTTTATTTAGATATTTTTTGTTGAGTTGTTTTAGATGACCTTTAGGAAAGAAATCAGTTGAACTCTGATTTGTGTAATTTAGGATGATTGAATTTATGACTCGTTTTTTTTCTTTTTTGAAATTCAGATCGGCATAAATTATTGCGTTTTTTCTTTGTATGTTTTCAAGTTTGATTTTGTTGAGTGAATAACCTGATTTTTCGGCAATTGAAGTTTCTTTTTCTAAATAGCTTTCGATTTCACTATAAGGTATGATTACGGTGTCGTTTTGTTTCTTTTTAAAATTAGAAATGGTATAATTTGTACCTATATATATATGAATGTATTTTATTTTGTTTTTTAATTCGAAAACGGAAATGTATGTACTGTCATTTGTTTTTTTAGTTTCAATAATCTTGTTGTCTATATAGCCTTCTTTTGAAAGTTTTTTAGAAATGTTTTTAATTTCGTCGAAAAGTGATTTCGTGTTATGGTGGATTGTTGTGTAGGATAAAGAGTCAATAGTTTTGTTTTCAAGGATATTCGAACCGTTTATTTTTAGGTAAAAGTTTTGAGTGTAAGCCGAGGTGCTTATTAAAATGAAAAAGAAGGTTTGAAAAAACAGTTTCAAGAATAAAGTTTTTTGTTTGGTTATATGTGATGCAAATATCTATTGTTTGTTTGTAAAAACATACAATTAAATAATGTTGTTGAAAATTAATAGATTAACGTTTGTATAGTGAAATTTATTTTATACATTTGCAACCCCGTAAAAAGCGGGAATTTAATATCATATTAATTTTTAGTATTAATTATGCCAACAATTCAACAATTAGTAAGAACAGGAAGAACTCAGATAACTAAGAAGAGTAAATCGGTTGCTTTAGATTCTTGTCCTCAAAGAAGAGGGGTTTGTACGCGTGTTTACACTACTACACCAAAAAAACCAAACTCTGCAATGCGTAAAGTTGCGCGTGTGCGTTTGACAAATGGTAATGAGGTGAATGCTTACATTCCTGGAGAAGGACACAATCTACAAGAGCACTCGATAGTATTAGTTAGAGGCGGAAGGGTAAAAGATTTACCAGGTGTTAGATATCATATCGTTCGTGGAGCGCTTGATACGTCAGGTGTTGCGGGAAGAACGCAAAGAAGATCTAAGTACGGTGCTAAACGCCCAAAAGAAGCAAAAAAGTAATTTAAAAACTTTTAAGAAAAAGACATGAGAAAAAGAGCGGCAAAGAAAAGACCACTTTTACCGGATCCTAGGTTTAACGACCAATTAGTAACACGTTTTGTGAATAACTTAATGTGGGATGGTAAGAAATCTACAGCTTTTAAAGTATTTTATGATGCTATTGATATCATCGAAACTAAAAAGCAAAATGATGAAAAAACTTCATTAGAAATTTGGAAAGATGCTTTAACAAACGTTATGCCTCACGTAGAAGTGCGTAGCCGTAGAGTTGGTGGAGCTACATTCCAAATCCCAATGCAGATTCGTCCGGACAGAAAAATTTCTATGGCTATGAAGTGGTTAATACTTTATGCTAGAAGAAGAAATGAAAAATCTATGGCACAACGTTTAGCATCAGAGTGTTTAGCTGCTGCTAAAGAAGAAGGTGCTGCGGTTAAGAAAAGAATGGATACTCACAAAATGGCAGAGGCTAATAAAGCATTCTCTCACTTTAGATTTTAATTCGTAAAGAAATGGCTAGAGATTTAAAATATACAAGAAATATCGGGATTGCTGCTCACATTGATGCTGGTAAAACAACAACTACTGAGCGTATTCTTTTTTATACTGGAAAATCACACAAAATTGGTGAGGTGCACGATGGTGCTGCGACAATGGACTGGATGGCGCAAGAGCAAGAAAGAGGTATTACAATTACGTCTGCTGCTACAACTTGTACTTGGAACTTTCCAACTGAGCAGGGAAAAGTTATTCCTCAATCATTACCTTATCACTTCAATATTATTGATACTCCTGGGCACGTTGACTTTACTGTAGAGGTAAATCGTTCTTTACGTGTACTTGATGGTTTAGTTTTCTTGTTTAGTGCTGTTGATGGTGTTGAGCCTCAATCAGAGACTAACTGGAGACTTGCAGATCAATATAGAGTTCCTCGTATGGGATTCGTAAACAAAATGGACCGTCAAGGTGCTAACTTTTTAGCTGTATGCGGACAGGTTAAAGATATGTTGAAATCGAATGCGGTTGCAATTACTTTACCTATTGGTGATGAAGCGGATTTTAAAGGTATTGTTGACTTAGTAAAAAATCAAGCTATTGTATGGCATGATGAAACACAAGGAGCTACTTTTGATATCGTTGATATACCTGCTGATATGGTTGACGAAGTAAAACACTATCGTTCTATTCTTATCGAAGAGATTGCTACTTATGACGAGAATCTTTTGGATAAATACATGGAAGATGAAAATTCTATTTCAGAAGAAGAAATCAATAATGCATTAAGAGCTGCTACTATTGATATGGCAATTATTCCAATGCTTGCTGGTTCGTCTTTCAAAAACAAAGGTGTTCAATTTATGTTGGATGCAGTTTGTAAGTATTTACCATCTCCTTTAGATAAAGAAGGTATTGAAGGTATTCATCCTGATGATGCTGATTTATTAGAAGAGGATCAAACTAAAATCTTGCGTAAGCCAGATGTTAAAGAGCCATTTGCTGCTTTAGCATTTAAAATTGCTACTGATCCATTCGTTGGTCGTTTAGCTTTCTTCCGTGCTTACTCTGGGCGTTTAGATGCAGGTTCTTATGTTTTAAATACTCGTTCTGGAAATAAAGAAAGAATTTCTCGTATTTACCAAATGCACGCGAACAAGCAAAATCCAATCGAATTTATTGAGGCTGGAGATATTGGAGCTGCTGTTGGATTTAAAGATATTAAAACAGGAGATACTCTTTGTGATGAAAAGAATCCAATTGTATTGGAATCTATGAAATTCCCGGATCCTGTAATTGGTATTGCTATTGAGCCAAAAACAAAAGCTGACGTTGATAAAATGGGTATGGCTTTAGCTAAATTGGCTGAAGAGGATCCGACATTTACAGTTAGAACTGATGAGGCTTCAGGGCAGACAATTATTTCTGGTATGGGTGAGCTTCACTTAGATATCTTAGTAGATCGTATGAAACGTGAATTTAAAGTTGAAGTAAACCAAGGTGAGCCTCAAGTTGAATACAAAGAAGCGTTTACAAGATCTGCAACACATAGAGAGACTTACAAGAAACAATCTGGAGGTCGTGGTAAATTCGGTGATATCGTATTTACAATTGAGCCTGCTGATGAAGTTGATGGTAAAGTTCCAGTTGGATTACAATTTATCAATGCTGTAAAAGGTGGTAACGTTCCTAAAGAATATATCCCTGCTGTTGAAAAAGGATTTAGAGAAGCTATGAAAACTGGTCCATTAGCAGGATATGCTGTGGATAGTTTAAAAGTAACTTTAACTGATGGATCTTTCCACCCTGTGGATTCTGATGCATTATCTTTTGAATTAGCTGCAAGAATGGGTTATAAAGAGTCTGGACGCGCTGCTGGAGCTGTTATTCTTGAGCCAATCATGAAAATCGAAGTTATTACTCCAGAAGAAAACATGGGTGATATTGTAGGTGACTTGAACCGTCGTAGAGGTCAGGTTAATGATATGGGTGATAGAAATGGTGCAAAAACTATTAAGGCTGATGTGCCTTTATCAGAAATGTTTGGATATGTAACTACATTAAGAACATTATCTTCTGGTAGAGCTACTTCTACAATGGAGTTTTCTCACTATGCAGAAACACCTTCTAATATTTCAGAAGAGGTAATCAAAAAAGCAAAAGGTAACGCTTAATTTTAAGAAAATGAGTCAAAAAATCAGAATAAAACTAAAATCTTACGATCACATGTTGGTAGATAAATCTGCTGAAAAGATCGTAAAAACAGTAAAAACTACTGGAGCAGTTGTGACAGGTCCAATCCCGTTGCCAACTCACAAAAAACTTTTCACTGTATTGCGTTCTCCGCACGTTAACAAAAAAGCGAGAGAGCAATTTGAAGTAATGTCATACAAGAGATTGATTGATATTTATTCATCTTCATCTAAAACTATTGATGCTTTAATGAAACTTGAGTTACCAAGTGGTGTTGAAGTAGAGATTAAAGTATAATTTTATTATATTTTTTATATAAAAAGCGAGTCAGAAATGTCTCGCTTTTTTTGTTTTTGAATTATAGGCTTTTTTGTGTGATTTTAAGATGTTATATGTTTAATATTTTTTTTCACCAATTTTTGTAAAGCCCTTTGTTTTAAAGCTATTCAGATGATTTTTGTTGTTGTTTTGTTAATTAATTGTTAGGCGTAAGTCGATTGTAAAAGGGTAAAAGAGTTTGAAAAATTAGATTAGAAAAAGTTGTTTTTGATGCTGGTTTGAGGCTTGGATTTTGATTATGAGCGATTTAATTTTTGTAACTGTTTGGTATATTCAATTTTAATGTCTACTTTTGCACTCCCTGTTTGGAAATTTCTGTTATTTTCAAATTGAAGGGAATTTTAGTAATTAATAATTAATATTTATGTCTGGGTTAATTGGTAAAAAAATCGGCATGACTAGTATTTTCGACGAAAACGGGAAAAACATTCCTTGTACAGTAATCGAAGCTGGACCATGTGTTGTTACCCAAGTCAGAACCAACGAGGTTGACGGGTATGAAGCGTTGCAACTTGGTTTCGATGACAAAAACGAGAAACATTCTACTAAAGCTGCTTTAGGGCACTTTAAAAAAGCTGGAACTGTTGCTAAGAAAAAAGTCGTTGAATTCCAAGATTTTGCAACTGAGCAAAAATTAGGAGATCTTATTGATGTTTCTATTTTTGAAGAAGGAGAGTTTGTAGACGTGCAAGGTGTGTCTAAAGGTAAAGGTTTCCAAGGTGTTGTTAAACGTCACGGTTTTGGTGGGGTTGGGCAAGCTACACATGGTCAGCACAACCGTTTAAGAGCGCCAGGTTCTGTAGGAGCATCTTCTTATCCGTCTAGAGTATTCAAAGGAATGCGTATGGCTGGAAGAATGGGAGGAGATAATGTAAAAGTTCAAAACCTTAGAGTTTTAAAAGTAGTTGCTGAAAAGAATCTACTTGTTGTTAAAGGATGTATTCCAGGACACAAAAACTCTTACGTAATCATTCAGAAGTAATGGAAGTAAAAGTATTAGATTTCAACGGAAAAGATACTGGAAGAAAAGTTCAACTTTCTGATTCAGTATTCGCAATTGAACCAAACAATCACGCAGTATATCTTGATGTTAAGCAATATCTTGCTAATCAAAGACAAGGTACTCATAAAGCTAAAGAAAGAGCTGAAGTAACTGGAAGTACGCGTAAGATTAAAAAACAAAAAGGTACGGGTACGGCTCGTGCGGGAAGTGTTAAGAATCCTTTGTTTAAAGGTGGAGGAACAGTTTTCGGGCCAAGACCAAGAAGTTATTCATTCAAATTGAATAAAAACTTAAAAAGATTGGCTAGAAAATCAGCTTTCTCTATCAAAGCAAAAGAGTCGAATATTATCGTTCTTGAAGACTTTAATTTTGAAGCGCCAAACACTAAAAATTTCATTAACGTTTTGAAAGCTTTAGGGTTAGAAAATAAAAAATCTCTATTTGTGTTGGGTGAGTCAAATAAAAATGTATATTTGTCGTCACGCAATTTAAAGGCCTCTAATGTCGTAACTAGCTCAGAATTAAGCACTTACGCAATATTAAACACTAATAATTTAGTGCTTTTGGAGGGTTCTTTAGAGTTAATTGAAGAAAATTTAAGTAAATAATAGGAGTATGAGTATCATAATTAGACCTATAGTAACTGAAAAAGTAACCAAAGAAAGTGAAGTTCTTAACCGTTTCGGATTCGTTGTTGACAAAAAAGCAAACAAAGTTCAAATTAAGAAAGCTGTTGAAGCTGCTTATGGAGTAACTATCGTTTCTGTTAACACAATGAATGTGAGACCAGACAGATCTACTAAATACACTAAAAGTGGTTTAATCAGTGGAAAGACAAATGCAATCAAAAAAGCAATTGTTCAAGTACAAGAAGGAGAAACAATTGATTTTTACAACAATATCTAAGATAGAAAAATGTCAGTAAGAAAATTAAAACCTATTACCCCGGGTCAGCGATTTAGAGTTGTGAATGGTTATGACGCTATTACAACTGATAAGCCGGAACGCTCTTTGATAGCGCCGATAAAAAACTCAGGAGGTAGAAATAGTCAAGGAAAGATGACCATGCGTTATACGGGTGGTGGTCACAAGCAGAGATATCGTATTATTGATTTCAAAAGAACTAAAGATGGAATTCCAGCTACAGTGAAATCAATCGAATATGATCCAAATCGTACTGCGTTTATCGCTTTATTAGCTTATGCTGATGGAGAGAAAACTTATATTATCGCTCAAAACGGATTGAAAGTTGGTCAGAAATTAGTTTCTGGTCCAGAATCTCAACCAGAGATTGGTAATACTTTACCTTTAAGCAGAATTCCTCTTGGAACTGTTATATCTTGTATTGAGTTACGTCCAGGACAAGGAGCTGTAATTGCTCGTTCAGCTGGAACTTTTGCTCAGTTAATGGCAAGAGACGGGAAATACGCAACAATTAAAATGCCATCTGGAGAAACAAGATTAATCTTGTTAACTTGTTCGGCTACAATTGGAGCTGTTTCTAACTCTGACCACCAATTAGTTGTATCTGGAAAAGCAGGTAGAACAAGATGGTTAGGAAGAAGACCTAGAACTAGACCAGTAGCGATGAACCCAGTTGATCACCCTATGGGAGGTGGTGAAGGACGTTCTTCTGGAGGGCACCCACGTTCAAGAAACGGATTGCCAGCTAAAGGTTACAGAACTCGTTCTAAGAAAAACCCGAGTAACAAGTATATCGTAGAACGTAGAAAGAAATAATAAGATATGGCACGTTCATTAAAAAAAGGACCTTTCGTTCATTATAAATTAGACAAGAAAGTTCAAGAAAACGTAGAAAGTGGTAAAAATAGTGTAGTTAAGACTTGGTCTAGAGCTTCTATGATTACTCCGGATTTCGTTGGACAAACTATCGCAGTTCATAACGGTCGTCAATTTGTACCAGTTTACGTAACAGAAAACATGGTAGGTCACAAATTAGGAGAGTTTTCGCCAACTAGATCTTTTAGAGGTCATGCTGGAGCAAAAAATAAAGGTAAAAAATAAAAGAAGCAATGGGAGTTCGTAAAAGAGAAACAGCAGATGCGAGAAAAGAGGCTAATAAGTCTATCGCTTTCGCAAAATTGAATAACTGCCCTACTTCACCTAGAAAAATGCGCTTAGTAGCGGACTTGGTAAGAGGTCAGAAGGTAGAAAGAGCACTTAACATCTTAAGATTCAGTTCTAAAGAAGCTTCAAGAAAATTAGAAAAACTATTATTATCTGCAATCAACAACTGGGAGCAAAAAAATAGTGAAGGTAATTTAGAAGAAGCTGGATTATTTGTTAAAGAGATCAGAGTAGATGGTGGAATGATGTTAAAAAGACTTCGTCCAGCTCCACAAGGTCGTGCACACAGAATAAGAAAACGTTCTAATCACGTAACAATCGTGCTTGGAGCTATCAATAACACACAAAGCAATTCTTAAGCAGCATGGGACAAAAGACAAATCCAATTGGAAATAGACTTGGTATCATCAGAGGATGGGACTCAAACTGGTATGGTGGAAATGATTACGGCGATAAATTAGCTGAAGATCACAAAATCAGAAAGTATATCCACGCTCGTTTATCAAAAGCTAGTGTATCTAAAGTAATCATCGAGAGAACTTTAAAGCTTGTAACCGTTACTATCACTACTGCTAGACCTGGTATCATTATCGGAAAAGGCGGACAAGAGGTAGACAAGTTAAAAGAGGAACTTAAGAAAGTTACTGATAAAGAGGTTCAAATTAACATCTTTGAAATTAAAAGACCTGAGTTAGATGCTTATCTTGTGGCGACAAGCATCGCTCGTCAAATCGAAAGCCGTATTTCTTACAGACGTGCAATCAAAATGGCTATTGCTGCTTCTATGCGTATGAACGCTGAAGGTATCAAAGTTTTGATTTCTGGTCGTTTGAATGGTGCTGAGATGGCGCGTTCTGAAGGTTTCAAAGAAGGTAGAATTCCTCTATCAACTTTCAGAGCTGATATTGATTATGCTTTGGCTGAAGCTCACACTACTTACGGTAGAATGGGTATCAAAGTATGGATCATGAAAGGTGAAGTTTATGGAAAGAGAGATCTTTCTCCACTTGCTGGAATGGATAAAAAACAATCTGGTACTGGCGGTGGTAAAGGTGGAGATGCCCCTAGAGGTAAATCTAACTTTAATAAAGGTGGAAAACCAGACGCTCGTAAAAGAAAGTAAATTTTTAAACTAAAGAAAAATGTTACAGCCTAAAAGAACAAAATACCGTAAGGTACAAAAAGGTAGAATGAAGGGTAACTCTCAAAGAGGGCATGAACTTTCAAATGGAATGTTTGGTATTAAATCTGTGCATGAAGATGGAATGTTCTTAACTTCACGTCAAATCGAAGCTGCGCGTATCGCTGCAACTCGTTACATGAAAAGAGAAGGACAATTGTGGATTAAAATTTTCCCAGACAAACCTATCACTAAGAAACCTCTTGAAGTACGTATGGGTAAAGGTAAAGGAGCAGTTGAATATTGGGCTGCTGTTGTTAAACCAGGAAGAATTATGTTTGAAGTTGGAGGGGTTCCATTGTCAGTTGCAAAAGAGGCTTTACGTCTTGCAGCTCAAAAACTTCCAGTAAAAACTAAGTTCGTCGTTGCTAGAGATTTCGAAGCATAATTTATATTTATTATGAAACAATCAGAAATAAAAGATCTTTCTGCAGCGGAGTTGCAAGAAAAGCTTAGTCAAACTAAGAAAGTATATGCTGACCTAAAAATGGCTCACGCTATTTCTCCAATTGCTAACCCACTTCGAATTAGAAGCGTTAGAAGAACAGTTGCTAGATTAGCTACAGAGTTAACTAAAAGAGAGTTACAATAATTGTATTCTGCTGAAAGATGGAAGAAAAAAGAAATTTAAGAAAAGAAAGAATAGGTGTTGTTACTTCAAATAAGATGGATAAATCTATCGTTATTTCAGAAGTAAGAAAAGTAAAACACCCATTATACGGTAAGTTCGTGTTGAAAACTAAGAAATATGTTGCACACGACGAAACAAACGACTGTAACATTGGTGATACTGTAAGAATTAGCGAAACGCGTCCTTTAAGTAAAACGAAATGTTGGAGATTAGTTGAAATCTTAGAAAGAGCTAAATAATTATGGTACAACAAGAATCAAGACTAAAAGTAGCAGATAACACGGGAGCTAAAGAAGTTTTAACTATTCGTGTTTTAGGAGGTACTAAAAGAAGATATGCCTCTGTTGGTGACAAAATTGTAGTTTCTATCAAAGATGCAACTCCAAACGGAAACGTAAAAAAAGGAGCGGTTTCAACTGCAGTTGTTGTGCGTACTAAAAAAGAAGTGAGAAGAGCTGATGGTTCTTATATCCGTTTCGATGACAATGCATGTGTTCTTTTGAATGCTGCAGGGGAAATGAGAGGAACTCGTGTTTTTGGTCCGGTAGCAAGAGAACTTCGTGAAAAACAATTCATGAAAATTGTATCATTAGCACCAGAAGTGCTTTAATTCGTTTTAAGATGATAAAGCTAAAAATAAAATCAGGAGATATCGTAAGAGTTATTGCTGGAGACCATAAAGGTGCTGAAGGTAAAGTTTTACGTGTTTACCGTGAAAAAAACAAAGCGATCGTTGAAGGTGTAAACCTGGTTTCAAAACATACTAAACCAAGTGCTAAAAACCCTCAAGGTGGTATCGTTAAGAAAGAGGCTTCTATTCAAATTTCTAACATTGCTTTAATTGATCCTAAAACTAAGGAAACAACTAGAGTAGGTATTAGAGTAGAAGGAGATAAGAAAGTAAGATTTTCAAAAAAATCTAATCAAGTACTATAGTAATGGCATATACACCTAGACTAAAAGAAGAATATAAGAGTAGAGTAATCTCTGCTCTTAAAGAAGAGTTCGGATATACAAACGTAATGCAAGTTCCTAAACTTGAAAAAATCGTTTTGAGCCGTGGAGTTGGTGCAGCTGTATCTGATAAAAAACTTATTGACTATGCAGTTGATGAGTTAACTAAGATCACTGGACAAAAAGCAGTATCTACAATTTCTAAGAAAGACGTTGCGTCTTTCAAATTAAGAAAAGGGATGCCTATTGGAGCAAAAGTTACTTTACGTGGAGAAAGAATGTATGAGTTTTTAGATAGACTTATTACTTCTGCTTTACCACGTGTTAGAGATTTTGGTGGTATTAAAGCTACTGGTTTCGACGGAAGAGGTAACTACAATCTTGGAGTTTTAGAGCAAATCATTTTCCCAGAAATTGATATTGACAAAGTAAATAAAATTTCAGGAATGGATATTACATTTGTTACTACTGCAAAAACAGACAAGGAAGCAAAGTCATTATTGGCTGAATTAGGATTACCTTTTAAAAAGAATTAAGACATGGCTAAAGAATCAATGAAAGCCCGCGAGGTGAAAAGAGAGAAAACGGTAGCTAAGTATGCTGAAAAGAGAAAAGCTTTATTAGAAGCTGGAGACTATGAAGGTTTACAAAGATTACCTAAAAATGCTTCACCTGTTCGTTTACACAATCGTTGCAAATTAACTGGAAGACCAAGAGGTTATATCCGTCAATTCGGAATCTCTCGTGTAACTTTCCGTGAAATGGCTAACAATGGATTAATTCCAGGTGTAAAAAAAGCCAGCTGGTAATTTAAAAAAGTTTATAAATTGATTAAAGGTTCAGGAAGCGGGTGCTTCCTGAAAACCATAATCGCAATCAAATACATATGTATACAGATCCTATTGCAGATTATTTGACTAGAGTTCGTAATGCTGTGGCTGCAAACCACAAAGTTGTTGAAATTCCAGCTTCTAATCTTAAAAAAGAAATAACTAAGATCTTATTCGATCAAGGTTATATCTTAAGTTACAAATTTGAGCAGAACACGGTTCAAGGTTCTATCAAAATTGCTTTAAAGTATGATAAAGATACTAAAGAGCCTGTAATTAAAGATATCCAAAGAATTAGTAAACCTGGTTTACGTAAGTACGCAGGTGCTGCCAAATTACCAAGAATCCTTAACGGATTAGGAATTGCTATTGTTTCTACATCAAAAGGTTTGATGACAGGAAAACAAGCTAAGCAGTTAAATGTAGGTGGTGAAGTAATTTGTTACGTATACTAATTTTAAACACTAGATAAGATGTCAAGAATAGGTAAAAGCCCAATTGTAATCCCTGCTGGTGTAACTGTAGAAGTTAAAGACGGTATTATTACAGTAAAAGGAAAAAAAGGTCAACTAGTTCAGGAGTTTTCGGACGTAAATGTAACTGTTGAAGGCGATCAAGTTTTAGTAGAAAGATCGTCTGATCATAAAGACCATAGAGCAAAACACGGATTATTCAGATCTTTGATCAGTAATATGGTTGTTGGTGTATCTGAAGGTTTCACAAAAGAACTAGAATTAGTTGGAGTTGGTTATAGAGCTTCAAACCAAGGACAAAAATTAGATTTAGCTCTTGGATATTCTCACAATATTGTTTTAGAAATTGCTCCAGAAGTAAGTTTAGAAACAATATCTGAAAAAGGTAAGAACCCAATTGTAAAATTAACATCATTTGATAAACAACTTTTAGGGCAAGTTGCAGCGAAAATCAGAGGTTTCCGTAAGCCAGAGCCGTACAAAGGAAAAGGTGTTAAATTTGTGGGTGAAGTATTAAGAAGAAAAGCAGGTAAATCAGCTTAAAATATAAGATTATGTCATTAACAAAATCTGAAAGAAGACAGAGAATTAAATTCAGAATTAGAAAAACGATTAGTGGTTCTGCTGCTAAGCCAAGATTGTCTGTATTTAGAAGTAACAAAGAAATTTACGCTCAACTTATTGATGATGTAAATGGAGTTACTATATTAGCTGCATCTTCAAGAGAAAAAGAAATAGCAAAAGGTACTAACGTTGAAATCGCTGCCGCTGTTGGAAAACTAGTTGCAGAGAAAGCGTTAAAAGCTGGGATAGATACCATCACTTTTGATAGAGGTGGATATTTATATCACGGTCGTATTAAATCATTAGCAGAAGGCGCAAGAGCCGCTGGACTTAAATTCTAATATATTATGTCTAAATACAAAAATGTAGAATTGGTAAAACCTAGTGGTCTTGAACTTAAAGATCGTCTAGTTAGTGTAAATCGTGTTACTAAAGTTACAAAAGGAGGTAGAGCTTTTGGTTTTTCTGCTATTGTAGTTGTAGGTGATGAAAATGGAGTAGTTGGTCACGGATTAGGAAAATCTAAAGACGTTTCTGAAGCAATTGCGAAAGCAGTAGAAGATGCTAAGAAAAACTTAGTTAGAATTCCTTTGAACGGACAATCTGTTCCTCACGAACAAAAAGGTAAATTTGGTGGTGCGCGTGTATTCTTAATCCCTGCCTCTCATGGTACAGGAGTTATTGCTGGTGGAGCTGTTCGTTCAGTTCTTGAATCAGTAGGTATTCACGACGTATTATCTAAATCTCAAGGATCATCAAATCCTCATAACGTAGTTAAAGCAACTTTTGATGCTTTATTACAAATGAGAAGCGCTCATACTGTTGCAAAACAGAGAGGAGTTTCTTTAGAAAAAGTTTTTAAAGGTTAATCAAGGAAATTATGGCTAAATTATTAGTAAAACAAGTAAGAAGCAAGATCAACTGTCCTCTTTCTCAAAAGAGAGGTTTAGAAGCTTTAGGTCTACGTAAATTAGGACAAGTTGTGGAGCATGAGTCAAATCCTGCTATCCTTGGGATGATAAACAAAGTTAAACACTTAGTTTCTGTAGAAGAAGCTAAATAACAAATACTGTTATGAATTTAAGTAACTTACAGCCTGCTGAAGGATCAACGCACAATCAAAATAAAAGAGTAGGTAGAGGAGAAGGTTCTGGAAAAGGTGGCACTGCTGCAAGAGGTCACAAAGGGGCTAAATCTCGTTCTGGTTATTCTAAAAAGATTGGTTTTGAGGGTGGACAAATGCCACTTCAAAGACGTGTTCCTAAGTTTGGTTTCAAAAACATCAATCGTAAAGAATACGAAGGTGTTAATTTAGATACGCTTCAATTATTAGTAGACAATGGTGTGATTACAGATTCTGTTTCTATGACAGATTTCGTAGCTAATCGTCTAGCTTCAAAAAATGAAATCGTTAAGATTTTAGGTAGAGGTGAATTGAAAGCAAAATTAAAAGTAACTGCCCACAAATTTACTGCTACTGCAAAAGCTGCTATTGAAGCTGCTGGTGGTGAAGCTGTAACTATATAACTTATCTATTAAGATGAAGAAATTTATTGAATCACTAAGTAATGTTTGGAAAATCGAAGAACTGAAAAACAGAATCTTAATTACATTAGGATTACTTTTAGTATATCGTTTTGGTGCACACGTTACGCTTCCTGGAATTGACGCAACTCAATTAACAGGTTTAGCGGGACAAACTAAAAATGGTTTAGGATCTATCCTAGACATGTTTACTGGGGGTGCTTTCTCTAAAGCTTCAGTTTTTGCTTTAGGTATCATGCCTTATATTTCTGCATCTATTGTTGTTCAGTTAATGGGAATTGCTATTCCTTATTTACAAAAACTTCAAAACGATGGAGAAAGTGGTAGAAAAAAGATTAATCAAATCACTCGTTGGTTGACTATAGCTATTACACTGGTTCAAGGTCCAACTTATATCTATAATTTATACAGAACATTGCCTGGTAGTGCTTTTCTACTAGGCTTTAATTCACCAGAATTTTTGTTCTCGTCAGTTATCATTTTAGTTACAGGTACAATTTTTGCTATGTGGCTTGGTGAGAAAATTACAGATAAAGGTATTGGAAATGGAATTTCATTATTAATCATGGTTGGTATCTTAGCTCGTTTACCACAAGCTTTTATTCAAGAGTTTACAACGAGAGTTACCAATAACAATGGTGGTCCAATGTTGTTAGTTATTGAAATTATTGTGTGGTTATTAGTAATCATTTCTTGTGTATTGCTTACTATGGCAGTACGTAGAATCCCGGTTCAATACGCTCGTCGTACTACAACTGGTGATTACGAGCAAGATTTGGCAGGTGGTAATAGACAATGGATTCCTCTTAAGCTTAATGCTTCTGGAGTTATGCCTATCATTTTTGCTCAGGCAATTATGTTTATCCCTGCAGCTGTAGCTGGACTGTCTAAGTCAGATACATCACAATCAATTGTTGGTGCATTTAGTAATATGTTTGGTTTCTGGTATAATTTTGTTTTTGCAACTTTAATTATTGTATTTACATTCTTTTATACTGCAATCACTGTACCTACTAACAAAATGGCTGATGATTTAAAAAGAAGCGGTGGTTTTATTCCGGGAGTTCGTCCAGGAGCTGAAACTTCAGATTTCTTAGATAAAGTGATGTCTTTAATAACTTTCCCAGGATCTTTATTCCTTGCTTTGATTGCTGTGTTCCCAGCTATTGTTGTAAGTATTATGGATGTACAACAATCTTGGGCGATGTTTTTTGGAGGTACCTCATTAATAATTATGGTTGGGGTTGCAATAGACACTATTCAACAAATCAATTCATACTTGTTAAACAAACATTATGATGGTTTAATGAAGACTGGTAAAAATAGAAAAGCAGTAGCTTAATATTATTTATGGCAAAACAATCAGCAATAGAACAAGACGGATCAATCATTGAAGCATTATCAAATGCTATGTTCCGTGTGGAGTTAGAAAATGGACATATAGTAATTGCTCATATTTCTGGAAAGATGCGAATGCATTATATCAAGTTATTACCTGGTGATAAAGTGAAATTGGAAATGAGCCCTTACGATTTGTCAAAAGCAAGAATTACTTATCGATATTAAAAGATATTCAGTATGAAAGTTAGAGCATCAGTAAAAAAGAGAAGTGCCGAGTGCATTATCGTGCGTAGAAAAGGAAGATTGTACGTGATAAACAAAAAGAATCCTAGATTTAAACAAAGACAAGGATAATTATGGCAAGAATAGCAGGGGTAGATATCCCAAAAAACAAAAGAGGTGTTATTGCACTTACCTACATCTTCGGATTAGGAAAAAGTAGAGCTATTGAGATTTTAGAGAAAGCTCAAGTTAGCCAGGATAAAAAAGTTCAAGATTGGAATGATGACGAGATCGGAGCGATTCGTGATGCTGTTTCATTTTACAAAATTGAAGGAGAATTACGTTCTGAAGTTTCTTTGAACATCAAACGTTTAATGGATATTGGTTGTTATAGAGGTATTCGTCATAGATCTGGTCTTCCATTAAGAGGTCAAAGAACTAAAAACAACTCTAGAACAAGAAAAGGAAAAAGAAAAACTGTTGCTAACAAGAAAAAAGCAACTAAATAATAAGTAATATGGCTAAAGCAACTGCAAAAAAACGTAAAGTTATCGTTGAATCAACGGGTGAAGCTCATATTTCTTCGACTTTCAACAATATTATCATTTCTTTGACAAATAAGAAAGGTGAAGTTATTGCTTGGTCTTCAGCTGGTAAAATGGGTTTCAGAGGTTCTAAAAAGAATACTCCGTACGCAGCTCAGATGGCAGCAGAAGATTGCAGCAAAGTAGCTCTTGAGGCAGGACTTAAAAAAGTAAAAGTTTATGTAAAAGGACCAGGTAACGGACGTGAGTCTGCTATCCGTTCTATTCATAACGGTGGAATTGAAGTTACTGAAATTATTGATGTTACTCCAATGCCTCACAACGGATGTCGTCCTCCAAAAAGACGTAGAGTTTAATTTTTTTATTTTTATAGTATAATCAAGGTAGAATATAGATTATCGGAGGATTAGACCTGAATTCATAATCTCTACCTTAAAATTTTTTTAAAATGGCAAGATATACTGGTCCAAAAACCAAAATCGCTCGTAAATTTGGCGAAGCAATCTTCGGAGATGATAAGTCTTTCGAAAAAAGAAATTACCCACCTGGACAACACGGGATGGCTAAGAAAAGAGGAAAAAAATCTGAATATGCTGTTCAATTAATGGAAAAGCAAAAAGCTAAATATTCTTATGGAATTTTAGAAAAACAATTCAGAAATTTATTCGAAAAAGCATCAGCTACTAAAGGTGTAACTGGTGAAGTTTTATTACAACTATGTGAAGCAAGATTAGATAATGTTGTTTTTAGAATGGGAATTGCTCCATCTAGAAGAGGTGCTCGTCAAATTGTATCTCACAGACACATTACTGTAAACGGAGAAGTTGTAAACATTCCTTCTTACCACCTAAAACCTGGTGATAAAGTTGCAGTTCGTGAAAAATCTAAATCTTTAGAAGCTATCGAGCGTTCTTTATCAAATTCAAGTCATGTTTATGAATGGATTACTTGGAACAATGATCTTAAAGAAGGAACTTTTGTTTCTGTACCTGCGAGACTTCAAATTCCAGAAAACATTAAAGAACAATTAATCGTAGAGTTGTACAACAAATAATAATTGACTTAGTCGAAATTTATGGCAATATTTAATTTTCAAAAGCCCGATAAAGTTATCATGATCGATTCAACCGATTTTGAAGGTAAATTTGAATTTAGACCTTTAGAACCTGGTTACGGATTGACAGTTGGTAATGCACTTAGAAGAGTTTTGCTTTCAGCGTTAGAAGGTTATGCAATTACATCTGTTCGTATCGAAGGTGTAGATCATGAGTTTTCTACTATTTCAGGTGTTGTTGAAGATGTTACCGAAATTATCCTTAATCTAAAACAAGTACGTTTTAAACGTCAGATCGAAGATATCGATAATGAATCAGTTACTATTTCTGTTTCTGGTAAAGATCAATTAACAGCAGGTGATTTTCAAAAATTTATCTCAGGTTTTCAAGTTTTGAATCCAGACCTTGTTATCTGTAATTTAGATTCTAAAATCAAATTGAACTTCGATTTAACAATCGAAAAAGGTAGAGGATACGTTCCTGCTGAAGAGAACAAAAAACAGAATGCTGCAATTGGAACGATTTTTACAGATTCTATTTTTACTCCGGTAAAAAATGTAAAATATGCAATCGAAAATTTCCGTGTAGAGCAAAAAACAGATTACGAAAAATTAGTTTTTGAAATCAAAACTGATGGATCTATTAATCCAAAAGATGCTCTTACTGAAGCTGCTAAAGTTTTAATTCACCATTTCATGTTGTTTTCTGATGAAAGAATTACACTTGAGGCTGACGAAATTGCACAAACAGAATCGTATGATGAAGAGTCATTGCATATGAGACAATTGCTTAAAACTAAGCTTGTTGATATGGATTTATCTGTAAGAGCATTAAATTGCTTGAAAGCGGCTGAAGTTGATACACTTGGTGATTTAGTATCGTTCAATAAAAATGACCTAATGAAATTCCGTAATTTCGGTAAAAAATCTTTAACTGAACTTGATGAACTTGTTGCAGTGAAGAATTTAACTTTTGGAATGGATTTAGCTAAATACAAACTAGATAAAGAATAATTCAATCCGCTTCGGCGGGTTAAATTTAAAATAGCAATGAGACACGGAAAAAAAATCAATCACTTAAGCAGACAGACTGGACATAGAAAAGCTATGTTAGCTAATATGGCTTGTTCTCTTATCGAGCACAAACGTATTAATACTACTGTTGCTAAAGCTAAAGCGCTTAAACAATTTGTTGAGCCTTTAATCACAAAATCAAAAGAAGATACGACTCACAATCGTCGTATTGTTTTTGCATACTTACGTAGCAAATATGCTGTAACTGATTTGTTCAGAGATGTAGCTGCTAAAGTAGGAGACCGTCCAGGAGGATACACTCGTATCATTAAAGTTGGAAATCGTTTGGGAGATAACGCTGATATGGCGATGATCGAACTTGTAGATTTCAATGAACTTTACAACGGAGGTAAAAAAGAAGTTAAAAAAGCTAAAAGCCGTCGTGGTGGTAAAGCTAAAAAAGCTGAAGGTACTGCTCCTGAAGCTCCTGCAGCTGAATCAGAATCGACTACTGAAGCTTCTGAATAATTATGAAAGTAATGATTCTATAGAAATCAAGGATAAGCTAATTTTTAGTTTATCCTTTTTTTTTGATTTTTTTAGAAGAGTAAAATTTAACTTATTTCATTGTCAAGGTTTTATTTTTATGAATGAAAATTTTAAAAAATCTTGGCAGCACTCTTTTAAAGAAGTAAATTTGCAAAATATCTAATTACAATGGAACTCTAAAAGTTTCATAATACGATTAAAAACAATACAAATTAAACAATGAAATACACAACACGACAAAGCGCCATTTTATTACTAAGCGATGGAACTATTTTTCATGGTAAATCTATCGGAATCAGCGGTAAAACTTTTGGTGAAGTTTGTTTTAATACTGGAATGACAGGATATCAGGAGATTTTTACAGATCCTTCTTATTTTGGACAAATTATGGTAACTACTAACCCTCACATTGGTAATTACGGTGTGAATGATCTTGAAGTTGAATCAGAAGATGTAAAGATTGCTGGTTTAGTTTGTAAAAATTTTAGTTTTAATTATTCAAGAGTAGGTGCTTCTGGAAGTTTAGAAGATTATTTCGCTAAACAAAATTTAATTTGTATTTCAGATGTAGATACTAGAGCTCTTGTTAGTTATATCCGAGATAATGGTGCAATGAATGCTGTTATTTGTACAGATGGAACTTCAATTGAGGATTTGAAAAAAGAATTAGCAAATGTTCCAAACATGGAAGGTTTAGAATTAGCTTCAAAAGTTTCTACCAAAGAACCATATTTTGTTGGAGACGAAAATGCAACATATAGAATTTCTGCACTTGATCTAGGAATTAAGAAAAACATTTTAAGAAACTTTGCAAAGAGAGACTGTTATATTAAAGTTTTTCCATACGATGCTACTTACGAAGATTTGAATTCATTTAATCCAGATGGATTTTTCTTATCGAATGGACCTGGAGATCCGGATCCATTACATGGAGTAATTGAAGTTGCTAAAAAAATCATTGCTGATGACAGGCCTTTGTTCGGAATTTGTTTAGGACACCAAATTATTGCTTTGGCAAATGGAGTACAGACTTATAAAATGTTTGGGGGACATAGAGGTATTAATCACCCTGTAAAAAATCTTTTAACAGGTAAAGGTGAAATTACTTCTCAAAATCATGGATTTGCTGTAAAAAGAGAGGCTTTGGAAGGTCATCCGGAATTAGAGCTTACACATATACATTTAAATGATGATACTGTTGCAGGTATGAGAATGAAAAACAAGAATTGTTTTTCAGTGCAATATCACCCAGAAGCAAGTCCGGGACCGCACGATTCGTCATATTTATTTGATCAATTTGTTGAGAATATAAAACTAGCTGTGTCTAAAACGATGTAGTTAATAAATAAAGGTGTTTAGTAGAGAAAAAGCGTTTTTAATATTAAATATTTTTATAATTTCGAAAAAAAATCTATAATCTATTAATAAAAAACAAAAATAATGAGTATTATAATTAAAGTTCACGCAAGACAAATTTTGGATTCCAGAGGAAATCCTACTATCGAGGTTGATGTAGTAACTGAAAACGGAGTTTTAGGTAGAGCAGCTGTTCCATCTGGAGCATCAACTGGAGAGCACGAAGCTGTTGAATTACGTGACGGAGGTAAAGCTTATCTTGGAAAAGGAGTTTTAAATGCAGTGAACAATGTAAATACTGTTATTGCTGAAGAATTAGTTGGAACTTCTGTTTTTGAACAAAACACTATTGATCAATTAATGATCGATTTAGATGGAACTCCAAATAAGTCTAAATTAGGAGCTAATGCAATTTTAGGAGTTTCTTTAGCTGCTGCTAAAGCTGCTGCAAACGAATTAGGATTGCCTTTATACAGATATGTAGGTGGAGTTTCTGCTAATACATTACCTGTTCCAATGATGAATATCATCAATGGTGGTTCTCACTCTGATGCGCCTATTGCATTCCAGGAATTTATGATTTTCCCAGTAAAAGCTACTTCTTTTACACATGCTATGCAAATGGGAACTGAAATTTTCCACAGCTTGAAAAAAGTATTACATGATAGAGGTTTAAGTACAGCTGTTGGTGACGAAGGAGGTTTTGCTCCAAACTTAGCTGGTGGTACTGAAGATGCTTTAGATACTATTAAATTAGCAGTTGAAAAAGCAGGATATACTTTCGGTGACGAAATTATGATTGCTCTTGATTGTGCTGCTTCTGAATTTTATGTTGATGGTAAATACGATTATACTAAATTTGAAGGAGAAACTGGAAAAATCAGAACATCTGCTGAACAAGCTGATTATTTAGCTGAACTTGCAGCTAAATATCCAATTATCTCTATCGAGGATGGTATGTATGAAGATGACTGGGATGGATGGAAAGCTTTAACTGAGAAAATTGGAAATAAAGTACAATTAGTAGGTGATGATTTGTTTGTTACTAATGTTGCTCGTTTGTCAACTGGTATCGAAAAAGGAATCGCAAATTCAATCTTGGTAAAAGTTAACCAAATTGGAACTTTAACTGAAACTATTGCTGCTGTAAACATGGCGAAAAACGCTGGTTATACATCAGTAATGTCTCACCGTTCAGGAGAAACTGAAGATAATACAATTGCTGACTTAGCGGTTGCGTTAAACTGTGGACAAATTAAAACAGGTTCTGCTTCTCGTTCTGATCGTATGGCAAAATACAATCAGTTATTAAGAATTGAAGAAGAATTAGGAAGTACAGCTTATTTTCCTGGTTTAAATGCTTTTAAGATTAAATAATCATAAGAGTTATATTAAGATAAACCATTCGTTTTCTAACGAATGGTTTTTTTTTGGAGTTTTAACAAATTCATAGCAGTATTCTTTTTTTAATTAGTCTTAAATTCATTAGATTTGGTAAATTATTATTTAAAGAATTATTTCCAATATATTATGTCAAAAATAGCTACATTAGAAATAGATGGTAAAAAGATTGAACTTCCAGTAATCACAGGAAGCGAAAACGAATCAGCTATCGATATTAACAAATTACGTGATTTAACAGGTGTTATTACTATTGATCCGGGTTATAAAAATTCAGGATCTTGTACAAGTGAAATCACTTTCTTGGATGGAGAAGAAGGAATTTTACGCTACAGAGGGTATTCAATCGAAGATTTAGCAGAAAAAGCTAGTTTCTTAGAAGTTTCATACCTTTTGATTTTTGGAGAATTGCCAACTGCGGCACAATTAGAAGATTTTGAAAATAATATTAGAAAACATTCTTTGGTAAACGAAGAAATGAAAAATATTATTGACGGTTTTCCAAAAACAGCCCACCCAATGGGAGTTTTATCTGCTTTAACAAGTGCTTTGACAGCATTTAATCCAAAAGCGGTAAATGTTGATAATGAAAAAGAAATGTACGAAGCTATTTGTAAAACAATGGCAAAGTTTCTTGTGATTGCGACTTGGACTTATAGAAAATCTATGGGTTATCCGTTAAACTACTACGATAATACAAAAGGATATGTTGAGAGCTTTATGCAATTAATGTTTAAATTGCCAACAGGTCCTTACGCAGCAAATCCGGTTATTGTTAATGCTTTAGATAAATTATTTATTCTTCATGCAGATCATGAACAAAACTGTTCTACTTCGACAGTAAGAATGGTAGGTTCTTCTCATGCTGGTTTATTTGCTTCAGTTTCTGCAGGAGTTTCTGCTTTATGGGGACCACTTCATGGTGGTGCAAACCAAGCGGTACTTGAAATGTTAGAAGAAATTAATAAAGACGGTGGAGATACTGATAAATTCTTAGCAAAAGCAAAAGATAAAAATGATCCATTCCGTTTAATGGGATTCGGACACAGAGTTTATAAAAACTTTGATCCAAGAGCCAAAATCATCAAAAAAGCAGCAACTGAAGTATTAGAGACTTTAGGTGTTGAAGATCCAATTTTAGATATTGCAAGAAAATTAGAAAAGGCAGCTCTTGAAGATGATTACTTCAAATCAAGAAATTTATATCCAAACGTTGATTTCTACTCTGGAATTATCTACAGAGCGTTAGGAATTCCAACAGATATGTTTACTGTAATGTTTGCTATCGGAAGATTACCAGGCTGGATCGCACAATGGAAAGAAATGCGTGAAAATAAAGAGCCAATTGGAAGGCCAAGACAAATTTATACTGGACATCCTTTAAGAGAGTTCAAGTCTAATAAATAAAAAACGAAAGCTTCACTTAACTGTGAAGCTTTTTTTATATTTGCTCAAAATATATAATGTTATGTTGCAATTAAATGTAAAGAACGAAACATCTAGGCTTCGGGCTGTTGTTTTGGGTTCTGCCGTTCATAATGGGCCAACTCCTACAATTGATGAAGCCTATGATCCTAAATCGTTGGAACATATTAAAGCAGGAACATATCCAATAGAAAAAGATATGGTTGCTGAAATGGATGCTTTTAATGCTGTTTTTCAAAAGTATAATGTGACAGTTTATCGTCCTGAGTTGATCGAAAACTACAATCAGATTTTTGCAAGAGATATAGGATTTGTAATTGATGATGTTTTTGTAAAATCGAATATTCTGCCAGATCGCGAACGTGAATTAGATGCAATTCAATATGTTATTGATCAAATTAATCCAGTAAAAGTGGTGCGTCCGCCGGAAGAAGTTCATATTGAAGGCGGTGACGTCATGCTTTGGAATGATCATATTTTTATTGGTACTTACAAAGGAAGCGACTATAAAGATTACATTACGGCCAGAACAAATATGCATGGTGTAAATTATATTAAAGAATTATTCCCAAATAAAATTGTAAAAGAATTTGATTTAGTTAAATCTAAATTAGAAGCACGTGATAATGCACTACATTTAGACTGCTGTTTTCAGCCTGTTGGGAAAGATAAAGGCATTATCTACAAAAGAGGTTTTCGTGAAGAGGCAGATTATTTGTATTTAGTTAAGCTTTTTGGAAAAGAAAATTTATTCCATATAGAAAGAGAAGAAATGTACAATATGTTTTCAAATGTCTTTTCGATCGATACAAATGTTGTGGTTTCTGAAAAGAACTTCACTCGTTTAAATAATTGGCTTCGTGCAAAAGGTTTTACAGTGGAAGAGATCCCTTATGCAGAAATAGCAAAACAAGAAGGGTTGTTAAGATGTTCAACTTTGCCATTAATTAGAGACTAAAAATAGTTTTTTGGTTTCAAATTTCAAGTTTGTACAAGACGTGAAACGTGAAAGTTGAAACCTGAAACAAAAAAGATAAAAGATGAAACAAACTACAAATGCAATCGTAATGATTCGGCCAGTTGCTTTCAGAATGAATGAGCAGACTGCTGTAAATAATTATTACCAAAAAGTATTAGATGGATTATTGCCAAGCACTGTGAATGCAAAAGCACAACAAGAATTTGATGCTTTTGTTGAAAAACTAAGAGCTGTTGGTGTTGATGTTACCGTAATCGAAGATACTTTGGAAACTGATACTCCGGATAGTATTTTCCCAAACAACTGGGTTTCTTTTCATGAAAATGGAGATGTAGCACTTTATCCTATGTTTGCCGAAAATCGTCGTCAGGAACGTCGTGAAGATATTTTAGATACACTAGAAGAAAAAGGTTTCGAAATTTCTAATATAATGGATTATACATCTGCAGAAGATGATGGGTATTTTTTAGAAGGAACCGGAAGTTTGCTTTTAGATCGTGCTAATGCAAAAGCGTATTGTGCTCTATCTCCTCGTGCTGATGAAGAATTATTTATAGAATTCTGCGAAGATTTTGATTATGCTCCGGTAATTTTTGAAGCTTTTCAAACAGTTGACGGTGAAAGAAAACTAATATATCATACCAATGTTATGATGTGTTTAGGAGAAACATTTGCTGTTATTTGTGCAGATTGTATCGATGATAAAAAAGAAAGAAAAATGGTTTTAGATAATCTGAAAGATGATAAAAAAGAAATCATTTTAATTACAGAAGATCAAGTAAATAATTTTGCTGGTAATATGTTGGAAGTTCGTGGTACAAACGATAAAAAATATATCGTTATGAGTGCGTCAGCTCATCAAAGTTTAACTCCTAAGCAAATTCAGCAGTTAGAGAAACATGCAGAGATTTTGAGTTCTAGTTTAGATACTATTGAAGCTTGTGGAGGCGGAAGTGCAAGATGTATGATGGCTGAAGTATTTTTGCCAAGAAATTAAGATTTTATATAAAATTAAAAGGGGATAGAAACATTAGTTTTATCCCTTTTTTTGTTTTTAAAAGATAAATTACATTAAGTTTCCTTTTATGATATTTACGATCGAGCTTACAATGTATTGAATCCCAATAGAGATTACAATAAAGCCAACAATTCTTGAAATAGCAACGATTCCAGACGCACCTAAAATTCTTGCCAGATAATGTGCACTTTTTAGAATAACAAAAATTACAACAGCTATTGCTAAAATCGCAAGACAAGAAAAAAGGATTTCTTCCATTTGATGATGTTCCTGATAAAATGCAATTAACAAAGAAATTGATCCGGGACCAGCAAGCATCGGAATTGCTAATGGAGTTAAGGCAATGTCGTTTCTTTGTTGTACTTCGTTTTCAATTTTTTTATTGATACCTCGCTTCTTATTGAATTTACCAGAAAGTAACGAAAAACCAGAATTTACAATTACAATTCCGCCGGCGATTCGAAGTGCATCAATACTAATTCCAAAAAAAGTTAAAACATATTGGCCAATGAAATAAGAAACTAATAAAATAATACCAACATTTATGGCAGTCCATAAAGAAATTCTCGAACGTTCTTTTTGTGAATCATGCTGTGTTAATCCAACAAAAATGGGTACTGTTCCAATTGGGTTTAGTACTGAGAAAAGAGCGGCAAATAGGTAAATAAATAAATCCATGAAATATTGGTTAGTAAAGTAAAAATAATCAAATTTTAATAGCTGCATACAAATAAATATTATCATATTGTTTTTTACAGTCAATATTCTAAATTAATAAGATAAGTTAAACTTATGCTTTTTAACTACTTTTGTAGAATATTCTAAAATGATGAAAAACAAAAAAACTTTGTTGCTAGGAGCAACAACAAAAACAGATCGTTATGCTTTTAGAGCTATTAATGCATTAACTCAAAAAGGGCATACTGTTATTGCTATTGGGCAAAATGCCGGAGAAGTAGCAGGGGTAAAAATTCATACAAAAGCAATTCCGGTTAAAAATATAGATACAGTTACTTTATATTTAAATCCTACTCGTCAGCGTGATTATTATAATTATATCATTGAAGCACAGCCAAAAAGAGTGATCTTTAATCCGGGAACTGAAAATCCTGAACTGTATCAATTATTAGAGTTAAATAATATTGAAGCAGAAGTGGCTTGTACTTTGGTACTATTGGCAACAAATCAATATTAATATCTGGCTTTATCTCAATTATTTTGCAGTCGTAAAAAGTTATTAGTGATATTGCAAGATGATGTCACTTTAATTTGAATTAATTATAACATTTTATCTTTCTAAGGTATTGATTTTAGATGCGTCAAAACTTCTGATACCATTAAAAGTATTACTTTTGTCGTCATGGAATTTTCATCAAAATTAATAGAAAAAGCAGTCAATGAAATGTCGCAATTACCAGGGATTGGTAAACGTACGGCATTGCGATTGGTATTACATTTATTAAAACAGCCAAAAGAACAAACAGGATTTTTGTCGCAGGCGCTTTTAAATATGCGTGAGGATATTAAATTCTGTGAAAATTGTCACAATATTTCAGATACTAAAGTGTGTGAAATTTGTGCAAATTCAGTTAGAAATCATCAAACAATTTGTGTTGTAGAAGATATTCGAGATGTCATGGCAATTGAAAACACAGGACAATATAAAGGAATTTATCATGTTTTAGGAGGTAAGATTTCGCCAATTGAAGGAGTTGGTCCAAGTCAGCTGAATATTTCAAGCTTAGTTGAGAAAGTAAAATCAGGAAAAGTGGTTGAAATTATATTTGCACTAAGCTCTACAATGGAAGGCGATACGACCAATTTTTATATTTATAAACAAATCGCCGAATCAGAAATTATAATTTCGACTATTGCAAGAGGGATATCAGTGGGAGATGAATTAGAATATGCTGATGAAATTACCCTTGGTCGAAGTATTCTGCATCGAGTTCCATTTGAAAAAACTTTCAAAAATAATTAACTAAAATCAAGCAAAACATAGATTTTCTGGAAACTAAAGGAAAAGCTATATTTGCGGTAAAATTTTCATAATGACAAAAAATAGCTTTTATATACTTTTAATAGTTAGTATATTTTTTACTTCATGTATCCCTGTAAAAGATCTGATATATTTACAAGATAAAAATAATTCGGGAGAGCAAAACAATAATATAGCTCAGGTAGAATCGAAACCTTACAGGCTTCAGGTTAATGATGTCTTGAGTGTTACTATTAAAGCTATTGACCCTAAGTTTGTATCTATTTTTAGTCCCACCGAAAGTGGAGCTGATGGCAAATCTGAATCTGCTTTATATTTTGATGGATTTACGGTTGATGATCATGGAAATATAAGAATGCCAATCTTGGGTGAGATAAATGTTATA
The DNA here is from genome assembly GCF_000016645.1 of Flavobacterium johnsoniae UW101. Classification (NCBI taxonomy): domain Bacteria; kingdom Pseudomonadati; phylum Bacteroidota; class Flavobacteriia; order Flavobacteriales; family Flavobacteriaceae; genus Flavobacterium; species Flavobacterium johnsoniae. Next base: position 385,300 of record NC_009441.1, on the reverse strand, counting down.
GGGTATACTTTAGAAGAAGTACGTCTTAAAATTGAAAAGCAGCTTCTTGAAGAATATTTTAAAAGTGAAGCTAATATTTTTGTTACAGTTAAACTTGCAGGGTTTAGATATACAATCAATGGCGAAGTTGGCAGCACTGGTACAAAAACTTTGTTTCAGGAACGCGTAAATGTATTGGAAGCGATTGCTAATGCAGGAGATATTAAAACAGTTGGAGATAGAAAATCTGTTGTTATCATTCGCCAGAGTCCCACCGGAGTTCAGATGAATTCTATTGATTTAACAGATGTTAATGTTATGAAGTCTCCATATTATTATTTACAGCCAAATGATTACATTTATGTTAAGCCTTTACGACAAAAAACTTGGGGTACAGGAGAGACAGGTTTACAATCTATTGGTACAATCATAACTTTACTTTCTTTGGCAACAACTGTTTATTTTATTGTAAAAAACTAAAAAATCAAAAAATGTTAGATATAAAAGATTTTTCCATTTTTGAGAACCAGTCAAATTTTGATTTTAAAGGTTTTTTGTTGAAAATAATAAGTTATTGGAAATGGTTTTTATTGAGCTTGATAATTGCATTTACAATTGCATATCGGGTGAATGTAAGAAAAGAAAAAATTTACGGAATGCAGACCATGATTTCTATTAAAGAGGAGAGTAATCCCTTTTTTACTTCTAATACTAGTTTAGTTTTTAATTGGGGAGGTGTTTCAGATAAAGTAAATGGAATTTCGACTATTTTGCAATCAAGATCTCATAACGAAATGGTTGTTAGTAAATTATCTTTTTATGTCGACTATTTGGAGCAAGGAAAATATAATTTAATTGATTCTTATGGAGCAGTACCTTTCTATGTAGAAATTGATAAAACAAAAGGGCAACTGGCAAATAATTTAATTAGCATTAAGTTTTTGAGTGAAAATGAATATCAAATTAAAATTCCATTTGAAAACCCTTCAGTTTCATTAATCACATATTCTGATAATACTTATAGTAATACTTCTGTTCAGCCAGCAATATTTTTAAAAAGATATAAAGTTGGAGAACAGGCTTCTCTACCTTTTCTAAATTGGAAATTGCAGATAATTGATAATCCAGGTTTTTACATAGGGAAGGAATATTTTGTGAGGTTTAATGATTTTAACGGAACAGTTTCTCGTTATAGAGGAATTAGTGTTGACGGTGATAAAGGGGGAGGCTCTATCCTGACTTTAAGTATGCAGGGAACTAACAAAGCAAGAATGGTGGAGTATTTAAATGCAACAGTAAGAATGTTGATTAAAATTCAGCTGGATGGAAAAAATCAGTTTGCAACAAATACTATTCGATTTATTGATAGCACTCTTGTTTCTATGGAAGCACAGTTGAAACAAACAGGTAATGAGTTAAAAACATTTTCGAAAGACAAAAATATATTTGATATAGAAGGAGGTGGCGAAAAATTTTCTAATAAAATTATGGATTTTGATGTTCAAAAGGATCAAGTTACTAGAAAAATTGCTTACTATAACTCTTTAAGAGCATATTTAAATAATAGTGTAGATTACTCAAGATTGCCCGCTCCATCAGTTGCCGGAATTGAAGATGCAAATATTATTGCAGGTGTTGCAAAACTTATTACACTTTCTACTCAAAGATCAGAAATGGCTTATGCTGTAAAAAGTGATAAAATTTTTAAAGATTTTGATAATCAAATGCAGGCGGTGAAAAATGTTTTGATAGAAAATATTTCATCTGCAAAAAATTCTCTGCTTTATGATTTGTCTCTTGTAAATGCAAAAATTGGAGAAGCAGAAAGTACTGTTAAAAGACTTCCTCAAGAACAGCAGGAATTGTTAAAAATAAAGAGGAAATATGATCTTAATGATAATATTTATACTGAATTTCTGCAAAAGAGAAATGAAGCTGAAATTGTAAAGGCATCTAATCTTTCAGATATTCATTTTATAGATCCTGCAAAAGATATTGGAGGAGGGTTAATAGGTCCCAAAACTTCTGTGAATTATATTCTGGCATTATTTCTAGGAATATTAGTTCCGCTAATGTTTATTTTTATTTTATTTTTTATTAATAATTCTATTCAAAACATTGATGATATAAGTAAATTAACGAATATACCAATTATTGGAGTTATTGGATTTAATAAGGAATCAGTAAATTTAGCTGTTTTTGACAAACCGAAATCTGCACTTTCTGAGGCCTTTAGAGGAGTTCGTTCATCTTTGCAGTTTTTATATAAAAAGCAACAGTTAGAAGGATCAAAAACTTTAATGATTACATCATCTATTAGTGGAGAAGGTAAAACATTTTGTTCGATAAATATCGCAACAGTTTTCGCTTTAAGTGAGAAAAAAACAGTAATCGTTGGTTTAGATTTGAGAAAACCTCGTTTAGCAGATGAATTTTGTTTGACAAATCATCAATTAGGCGTTGTGAATTATTTAATAAAACAAAATACTTTAGAAGAGATAACTAATTCAACACAGATTTCAAATCTTGATGTTATACTTTCAGGTCCTATTCCGCCTAATCCTTCTGAATTGATTCTAGGTGACGCAATGGGAGAGTTGATAAATGAGCTTAAACAAAAGTATGATTATATTATTCTTGACACACCTCCCGTAGGGTTAGTTTCTGACGCTTTGGAGTTAATTCAATATACTGATGTTACTTTGTATATTGTGAGACAGAATTACACTAAAAAAGATATGATTACCCTTTTAAATAACAGAGTTAAAAGAGGAGAATTAACTAATACGAGTGTTATATTTAACGGTTTTGAAAATAAAACAAAATACGGTTCTAATTACGGATACGGATACGGCTATGGTGCTTATTCTAATGGATATCATGAAGAAGAAAAAAAAGGATTTTTGAAAGTGATATCCAAAGTATTTAGAAAAAAATAATGACTTAAAATGGAGATTTCAAATCAAAATACGATATTAATTACTGGAGGCGCAGGGTTTATTGGCTCAAATTTATCTGAGCATTTTTTAGGTTTAGGTCATAAAGTAATTTGTTTGGATAATTTTTCTACTGGACATAGACATAATCTAAAAGATTTTATAGAAAATCCTAATTACAAATTAATTGAAGGCGATATTAGAAATCTTGAAGATTGTACTAAAGCTGTTCAAGGAGTTGATTATGTTTTACATCAAGCTGCATTAGGATCTGTGCCAAGATCTATAAATGATCCGATAACAACAAATGAAGTAAATGTTTCAGGTTTTTTAAATATGTTAGTCGCTTCAAGAGATGCAAAAATAAAACGTTTTATTTATGCTGCCAGCTCATCAACTTATGGAGATTCTGAAGGATTGCCAAAAGTAGAAGAAGTAATTGGAAAACCTTTATCTCCATATGCTATTACAAAATATGTAAATGAACTGTATGCAGAAATTTTTAGCAGAACCTATGGACTAGAAACAATTGGATTACGATATTTTAATGTTTTTGGAAGGAAGCAAGACCCAGATGGTGCTTATGCTGCAGTAATTCCAAAATTTGTTAGGCAATTAATCAATCTTGAGAGCCCTTTAATAAATGGAGACGGTAATTATTCACGTGATTTTACATATATTGATAATGTGATTCAAATGAATGAACTGGCTATAAATACGAAAGATTCAGCTGCAATTAATACAGTTTATAATACTGCATTTGGAGATCGAAATACATTAAATGATTTAGTGAAATATCTAAAACAATATTTGTCAGAATTTGATCCAAATATCGCTGATGTTGAAATTAGTTATGGATTAAATAGAGTTGGAGATATTCCGCATTCATTGGCAAGTATCGAAAAAGCAAAAAAAATGTTAGGATATAAACCAGAATTCTCTTTGCAGGATGGATTAAAAGAAGCAGTTAGTTGGTACTGGAATAATTTAAAATAAAAAAATAAGATAATAATAAAGTAAATGGAAATTACAAAAATTTGCTGCATTGGTGCCGGTTATGTTGGAGGGCCAACTATGGCTGTAATTGCTCAAAAATGTCCACATATTCAAGTAACAGTTGTAGACTTGAATGAACAAAGAATTAAAGATTGGAATGATCCAAATACTGATAATATTCCTATTTATGAACCTGGGCTTTCAGAAATTGTAGCTGAAGCAAGAGGAAGGAACTTATTTTTTTCTACAGAAGTTGAAAAAGCAATTGATGAAGCTCAAGTTATTTTTATTTCAGTAAATACACCAACCAAAACCTACGGAAAAGGAAAAGGTATGGCGGCAGATTTAAAATATATTGAATTATGTGCCAGACAAATTGCGAAAGTTGCAAAACAGAATAAAATTGTCGTTGAAAAATCAACTCTGCCAGTTAGGACTGCAGAAGCAATTAAAAGTATATTAGATAATACTGGAAATGGTGTTCAGTTTCAGATTTTATCAAATCCAGAGTTTTTAGCAGAAGGAACAGCCGTTACAGATCTGTTAAATCCTGACAGAATTTTGATTGGAGGGGATTCTTCTCCAGAAGGTGAATCAGCTATTGATGCTTTAGTTAATGTTTATGCAAACTGGGTGAATAGAGATAAAATTTTGACTACAAATGTTTGGTCTTCAGAATTGTCTAAGCTAACGGCTAATGCATTTTTAGCACAGCGAATTTCTTCAATTAATGCTATGTCTGAGTTGTGTGAAAAAACAGGTGCTAATGTAAATGAAGTAGCTAAAGCTATTGGGATGGATAGTAGAATTGGTCCAAAATTTTTAAAAGCTTCAGTTGGATTTGGAGGATCTTGTTTTCAAAAAGATATCTTAAACCTAGTTTATATTGCAAAATCATACGGATTAAACGAAGTAGCAGATTATTGGGAGCAGGTTATTATTATGAATGATCATCAAAAAAGAAGATTTTCGAATAAAATTGTTCAAACCTTATATAATACAGTTGCTGATAAAAAAATAACTTTTTTGGGCTGGGCTTTCAAAAAAGATACAAACGATACAAGAGAATCTGCAGCGATTTACGTGGCAGATGATTTGATAAATGAACAAGCAAAAATTTCTGTTTATGACCCGAAAGTTTCAAGGAATAAAATGCTCAGTGATTTAGACTATTTGGAAACTAGATCTGAAGTAGAAAATGCTGAAGCATTAACAATATTTGACAATGCTTATGAAGCTTGTAAAGAATCTCATGCGATTGCAATATTAACTGAGTGGGATGAATTTACGACTTATGATTGGCAAAAAATTTATGAGTTTATGCATAAACCGGCATTTGTTTTTGATGGCAGAAATATTTTAAATGCAAAAGAATTAGAATCAATTGGATTTATTTATAACGGAATAGGTTCATAATTGGTAAATAAATTGGAATAAAATTTGAAAGATTGAAACGAAGGTATTGCAGGTTGGGTTTAAAGAATTTTATTTTCAAGATAAATAAAAATTATGAATTGGTATGTAGTTTATACAAAACCCAAATGGGAAAAAAAGGTAGCCGAAAAGCTTACTCAAATAGGAATCGAATGTTATTGTCCATTGATTACTCAAGTTAAACAATGGTCAGATAGAAAGAAAAAAGTTGAAATGCCACTTTTTAATTCTTATGTATTTATTCAAATTGAAGATGCTGACCGAAATTCTGTATTTGAGGTTGCTGGTATTGTAAGGTATTTATTTTGGTTGGGGAAACCTGCAGTTGTGCGTGATGAAGAAATTAATGTTATAAAAAACAGTTTAAAAGCATCAAATATTGCAGATATTTCGGTATCACAAATTCAGGTAGGAGATAAGATTAAATTAGAAACAGGGGCATTTAGTAATCAAAATGCAATCGTACAAGAAGTATCAAAGACACATTATATTTTAGTTCTTGAATCTTTAGGATGTGTTTTGAAAATAAAATACAAATAATTTCGTTTTCTACAAAGAAAGCATATTAAATATCAAGAGAGTTTAATCATTGTTTAATGTTTTAGACTCTTTTTTTTGTAAAAAAAATCTTTATCTGTTGATTAAGAGTTGTTTGTTTTTTTTGCAAAAAATTAACACGATTTCTTTTTAGTAATACGAGAAACCGTATTGATTAAGTAATGTGAATATGTTATATTTGCCGAAAATGATTTTAAGGCATCTGAGGCAATTTTTTGTGACTCAGAAGGGCGAAGCCGTGAGTTGAAATGAATGAAATTATAAAAAATAATTAATGAAATTGGAACAAAACATAAAAATAGCTGTTATTGGTTTAGGTTATGTTGGTTTGCCTTTAGCAAGATTATTCGCGACAAAATATTCAGTTATTGGGTTCGATATAAATGAAACCAGAGTTAAAAGTTTAAGTTCTGGATTTGATACAACATTAGAAGTCGATCAAGAAACATTAAAAGCTGTTTTAGTCGATAACTCAAATAGCGAAATAGGATTATACTGTACAAACGTTCTTGAAGATATTGCGGCTTGTAATTACTTCATTGTTACAGTTCCTACTCCAGTTGATAAAAATAATCGACCTGATTTAACACCTTTATATAAATCCAGTGAATCTGTAGGTAAAATATTGAAAAAAGGGGATGTTGTAATTTATGAATCTACAGTTTACCCAGGAGTTACAGAAGAGCAATGTGTTCCAGTTTTAGAAAAAGTTTCAGGTTTAAAGTTTAATAAAGACTTTTTTGCAGGATATTCACCAGAAAGAATAAACCCAGGAGATAAAGAGCATACAGTAGAGAAAATTTTAAAAGTTACTTCTGGTTCAACTCCTGAAGTAGGTTTAAAAGTTGATGCATTATATAAATCAGTTATAATTGCAGGGACTCATTTAGCGCCTTCGATAAAAGTTGCAGAAGCGGCAAAAGTAATTGAAAACTCTCAGCGTGATATAAATATTGCTTTTGTAAATGAATTAGCTAAGATCTTCAATTTAATGAATATCGACACACAGGAAGTATTGACTGCTGCAGCAACAAAATGGAATTTCCTGCCATTTAAACCAGGACTTGTAGGTGGTCATTGTATTGGAGTTGATCCTTATTATTTAGCGCAAAGAGCGCAAGAATTTGGATACCATCCTGAAATAATTTTAGCAGGTAGACGTTTGAACGACAGTATGGGGGAGTATGTAGCTTCGCAAATCGTGAAGTTAATGATCAAAAAAGGAATTTCTGTTAATGGAGCCAGTTTATTAATGCTTGGAATTACATTTAAAGAAAACTGTCCTGATGTTAGAAATACAAAGATAGTTGATGTAATAAAAGCATTAAAAGAATATGGAATAATAGTTACAATTTATGATCCTTTGGCGAATGTTGAAGAGGTTAAAAGAGAGTACAAACTAGAAACTACAAATTCTTCGCCAATAGAAAAATTTGATGCTATAGTTTTAGGAGTGTCACACAAAGAGTTTTTGAAATTAAGTTTTTCAGAATTTCAAAAAGAAAATAGTTTATTATACGATGTTAAAGGGGTTTTGGGAACAATCGCAGATAACAGATTGTAATTTCTAGATCTCCTTTTTAATTTATATATTATTTAAATGGAAAAGAATAGTTCAATTATACATGTAATTTTAACAGGAGGAGTTGGTAGTAGATTATGGCCGCTTTCTCGTAAAAGTCAGCCAAAACAATATTTAGAGATATTTGAAAATAAATCTTTATTTGAGATGACGGTTGAACGTAACAATCATTTAGCAGATAAAGTGATGGTTGTCGGAAATGTAGATAATCATCATTTAAGTGGAAAAGTAATGGATAAAACCAAAACTTCTTATTTAAATATTGTAGAAGCTACTCCTAGAAACACGGCTGCTGCAATTGCCTTCGCCGCTTTTGCTGCTGATTCGGAAGATATTTTAATTATAACTCCTTCAGATCATATTATTGATAAAATGGATGATTACAATATTGCTATACAAGATGCTATTTTAAAAGCTAAAGAAGGATATATAGTAACATTTGGTATTATTCCAACAAAACCGGAAACCGGATACGGTTATATTGAGTCGAAAGGAGATAATGTAATATCATTCCGTGAAAAGCCAAACGAAACTACTGCAAAAGAATTTATTGCGAGAGGGAATTTTTTATGGAACAGTGGTATGTTTTGTTTTAAAGCAGGAGTTCTTCTAGATGAATTAAAACAATTTCAACCAGATGTTTATGAGAAATCTAAACAGGTTTGGGACCAATCGAAAGAGGGATTGTTAGACTTGAATTTATCAATGAAAATTCCATCAATAAGTATTGATTATGCTGTAATGGAACGAAGTAAAAAAATTAAAGTAGTCCCAGCTTCTTTTTCTTGGTCTGATCTAGGTTCTTTTGAATCTGTATATGAATATTTGGTTTCCAAGGGACATCCAATTGATGCAAACGGAAATATGGTAATAGGGTGTGACAGCCATACAACTTTTTTAGGATTAAAAAATACTATATTTGTTCATACTGAAACAGCTAATTTAATCTTGCAAAAAGAAAATTCACAAGATGTAAAAGATGTTTACAGTTCATTAGAAAAACAAAATTCAGATTTATTAAATTAAAAATGAAAAAAATTCTTATAACTGGTGGGGCTGGTTTTATAGGTTCTCACGTAGTAAGACGTTTTGTTAATAAGTATCCAGAGTATCAAATTTATAACTTAGATGCTTTAACATACGCTGGGAATTTGGAAAATATTATAGATGTTGAAAATAAATCAAATTATACTTTTGTAAAAGGTGATGTTGTAAATGAAGATTTTATAAACGAACTGTTTAATATACACAATTTTGATGGTGTACTTCATTTAGCAGCAGAATCACACGTGGATCGATCTATTGAAGACCCTTTAGCATTTGTTAAAACGAATGTGATTGGGACCATAAATTTGCTAAATGCAGCAAAAAATCAGTGGAAAGACAATTTTGAAGGAAAGAGATTTTATCATATAAGCACAGATGAAGTATATGGTTCATTAGGTATTGATGGTCTGTTTACAGAAACAACATCTTACGATCCAAATTCTCCTTATTCAGCTTCAAAAGCCAGTTCCGATCATTTTGTTAGAGCTTATGGAGAGACGTATGGCTTACCTTACGTTTTAACAAACTGTTCGAATAATTATGGCTCATATCATTTTCCAGAAAAATTAATTCCTCTTTTTATAAATAATATTATAAATAATAAGCCTTTACCTGTTTATGGAGATGGTAATTATACTCGTGATTGGTTGTTTGTAGAAGACCATGCAATCGCAATAGATTTGGTTTTTCATGAAGGGAAAAATCATGAGACTTATAATATTGGTGGCTTTAATGAATGGAAAAACATTGATTTAGTGAGATTATTATGCCAAATAATGGATAGAAAATTAGGACGAAAAAAAGATGCTTCTGAGAAACTAATTACTTATGTGAAAGATAGACCAGGTCACGATTTACGTTATGCTATAGATGCTTCAAAAATTACTAAAGAGTTGGGGTGGAAGCCTTCTGTTACCTTTGAAGAAGGGTTAGAAAAAACTATTGATTGGTACCTGAATAACCAAGAATGGCTCCAAAATGTTACATCTGGTGCCTATAAAGATTATTACAAAAAACAATATTTATAAAGAAAATAGATAAAAAATCTAGAGATAATTTTTCCTGAAAATATGAAAAAAATAATATACGTTCTTACTTTGTTTTTAGCATTAACAACATTTAATGCCACAGCACAAGATATAATAAAATCAAAAGATTTAAGTACAGTTAGGGTTGATTATATGTCAGATGATGATTTGGCGAAGATTAGTGTTCAGTTAAAAAGCAATAACACAACTATTGATCAAGTTGAATCAATGGCTTTGTCGAAAGGTATGAGTCAAGCTGAATTTGATAAATTAAGAACAAAACTTAAAGAATATGAAAAGAAGATTTCCAAAGATTCAGATAAAAATAAGGAGAAAGAAGATAAGTTAAAAAACGGAGAAAAAGATTCTGAATTTGGAAGAAAACAAGAAAAAATTAAAAATGATAAAGTAAAAGATTCATTAAATGCTTTAATTTTTGGCTCAGAATTGTTTGATAATCCAACCTTAAATTTCGAACCTGATTTGAAATTAGCAACTCCTTTAAATTATGTTTTAGGACCAGGAGATGAACTACAAATTAGTATTTATGGTGTTCAAGAATATAACGCAAGCCTTCCAGTAAGCGTAGAAGGAAAAATAGCTATTGAGTATGTTGGTCAAATTGCTGTTTCTGGAATGACAATTGAAGCTGCAACTCAAAAAATAAAAGGAGCAATTGCAAGAGTATACAGTACCGTTCGATCGGGACAGTCTCAAGTTAGTGTAAGTTTAAGTGGGATAAGAACAATTAAAGTTACAATTGTTGGAGGAAAGCAGCCAGGTAATTATTCTATTTCATCATTAGCTACAGTTTATAATGCTCTACATTTGGCCGGCGGCCCTGGCAAAAATGGAAGTTATCGAAATATTGAGTTATTGAGGAATAATAGAGTATATAAAAACATTGATATTTATGCGTTTTTGGTTAAAGGAGATCAATCAGATAATGTTGCACTAAAAGATAATGATGTAATTCGAATTCCTGCATATAGCCAAAGAGTAACTGTTGAGGGAGAAGTAAAACGTCCAGGTATTTTCGAGATGAAAAAAGGTGAAAAGTTTTCAGACCTCTTAAATTTTGCGTCAGGATTTAATGAGTTTGCTTATACTGCTTCAGTAAATGTTTTGCAAAAGACAGGAAAAGAGTTTAAAGTTCATGATATAAATGAGAGTGAGTATAATTCTTATCAACCTCAATCAGGAGATGTTTTTAAGGTTACTAAGATTTTAAATCGATTTGAAAATCGTATTAAAATTGAAGGTGCTGTTTTTAGACCTGATTATTACTCTTTTACAGAAGGAATGAGAATTTATGATCTTATTACCAGAGCTGAAGGTTTAAAAGAAGATGCTTACACTAAAAGAGCAAGGATAATTCGTTTAAAAACAGATTTAACAACAGAAATTGTTAATGTAGATTTAGAGGCTGCTTTATCAGGTGATATAAATGCAGATATTCTATTAAAAAGAGAAGACATAGTTACAGTATATTCTATTTTAGACTTTAGAGAAGAATATAAAATTACAATTGATGGTGAAGTAAAAAATCCTGGAGAATATGAATATTTTGAAAATTTAACATTAAATGATTTAGTTGTTCAGGTAGGTGGACTAACAGGTTCTGCTTCAAAAAGAGTTGAAATTGCCAGAATGATTAAATCTGATGCTATTGATGATACAGATCCTAAACGTATAGAATTAGTTGAACTTGAAATAACAGCAGATAATAATGAACAAATTAAAAATTTTGTTCTAAAACCTTTTGATGTCATTAATGTTCGTCGAATGGCAGTTTATGAAAAACCAGAAATGGTTAAAATAAGTGGGGCTGTAACTTATCCAGGAAAATATGTATTGGCAAACAAGAAAGAAAAAGTTTACAATGTAGTGATGAGAGCTGGAGGATTGACATCTATAGCTAATTTGGATGGTATGAAAATTAAAAGACCAATCAAAGAAGAACAAATAGAACAATTGGAAAGTGTAAATCTTAATTTTGATAAAAAAGATATTTCTGGAAAAGATATTTCTGGGAATGAATCTAACTTAAAACAAAATGATACTCTTAAATCTAGATTATCAAAAAGACTTAGAGACGAATTGAAGTATACAACGATTCCTGTTAATTGGGAGAAAATTGTAAAAGATAAAAATCATTATTCTAATGTTACTTTATTTCCTGGAGACGAGATTGAAGTAGCAGTCTATAATGAGGGGGTTAAAGTAACAGGGAATGTATTATTAACATCTGAGATTCCATATAGAAGCGGGAAAGGATTTAAATACTATATTAATTCTGTAGGGGGTGTTGATAGTAAAGGATGGAAAAGAAAAGCTTATATAATCTATCCTAATGGAAAAGCAGCCGTAACAAGTTCATTTTTATTTTTTAAATCTTATCCCAAAGTAGAGCCTGATTCTCAAATTGTTGTTCCTGAAAGGCCGGAAAGAAAAAAGATGAGTGCTGGAGAATGGGCAGGTTTAGGAACTGCATTTGCTAGTTTGGCATTGTTAATTGTAACTGCTTTTAAATAATTATTTAATGAATGATAAACTTATTGAAAACGATGAAATATCGTTAAAAGAATTGTTACTAAAAATTAGTGATTGGTATAATTATTTGTTATCTCAATGGAAAATAATTGTATTAGCGGGAATTTTTGGGGCTCTTGCAGGACTGACCTATTCTTTCTTAAAGAAACCTATCTATACCGCAACATTATCTTTTGTTGTAGAAGATGAAAAAAGCACTGGAGGCTTAGGAGGAGCATTAGGTTTGGCTGGTTCTTTAGGACTTGATATTGGAGGTAATGGAAGTAGTATATTTTCAGGTTCAAATTTAACTGAACTATTTAAGTCAAGATCGATGGTAGAAAAAACCCTTTTGACACCTGTTCATTATAATAATAAGGTTATTTCGTTAGCTGAAATGTATATTCAAATTCATAAATGGAGAGACAAATGGAATGATCAGCCTAAGTTTAAGAATATTAAGTTTTTACCAAATCTTAATCGTGATTATTTCACAAGAGAAAATGACAGTATCTTAGGAGTTATTTATCGTAATCTTTCTCAAAATTCATTATCTGTTGCACAAAAAGATAAAAAAAATGCAATTATTTCAATAGATGTAAGTTCTACAAACGAATTGTTTTCATTGTATTTTTGTGAAGCATTAGCGAAACAAGTAGGTAAGTTTTATGTAGAGACAAAAAGTAAAAAAGCTCGCATGAATATGGACATTCTAGAACATCAGGTAGATTCTGTCCGCTCTGAATTAAATGGAGCAATCACAAGTGTTGCTGTCGCTAATGATAATACTTTTAATTTGAATCCAGCCCTTAATGTTCGCAGGGCACCTTCTTCGAGGAGACAGGTAGATGTACAAGCAAACACAGCCATATTGACAGAATTGGTTAAACAATCTGAATTAGCCAAAGTTACTTTACGTAAAGAAACTCCTTTAATCCAAGTTATTGATAGACCTATTTTGCCATTGTCAAAAGAGTATTTTGGAAAAGCTAAAGGATTTATCATAGGTAGTATTTTAGCATCTTTTATTATAATGATTATTTTAATAGTTAGAAGGTTGTTTAAGCAAGTATTGTTTAGTTAATTATCTGAATAGGAAAAGTAATTATAGTTAGAATTACATTTATGAAATGTATATAAGAATTAATATATTATTCTTTCTTTCGAAATAGATTAGCAGTAATAACTATATCATTTTATTTTTGCTGCATCTTTTAGTATCTTGAATAAATGTTTTATAATATTAAAAATAATTAATTAAAATGAATATAATTTCTCATAGAGGCTATTGGAAATCACAAGAAGAAAAAAATAAACAAATTAGTTTTGACAGATCTTTTAAATTAAGATACGGAACTGAAACAGATATTAGAGATTACAAAGGAGAATTAGTAATTTCACATGATATTCCAGATGAAAACAGTTTAAAGATTGATGATTTTTTTAAAATTTATAATACTTATTCAAATTCAAATTTGACCTTGGCATTGAACATTAAGTCAGATGGATTGCAAGTGAAACTAAAAGAGAAATTAATTGAATTTGGAATTGAAAATTATTTTGTTTTTGATATGTCTATCCCAGACACAATAGGTTATTTAAAAAATAATTTAATGACTTTTACGCGACAAAGTGAATATGAACCTATTCCGCCATTTATTGAGAAATGTGAAGGGATATGGCTGGATTCATTTGAATCGACATGGTACGATAAGCACATTTTATCAAAACATTTGCAAAGCGGAAAAAAAGTCGCTATAGTATCTCCTGAACTTCACAAACGTAATCATCTTGACTTGTGGAAATATCTGAAAGAAAATAATTATCATAAATCAGATGATATAATACTTTGTACTGATCTACCAGAAGATGCTACTGAATTTTTTAAATAATAAATTATGAAAATTAAAGCTGTAATTTTTGATATGGATGGTGTTTTAATAGATGCACGTGATTGGCACTATGAATCCCTCAATAAAGCGCTTGGGCTATTTGGTACTGAGATAACCAGGTATGATCACCTAGTAACTTTTGATGGATTACCTACCAAGAAAAAATTAGAAATGTTAAGTTTGGAAGGAGGACTTCCAACTAAACTTCATGATTTTATCAATGATTTGAAACAAGAATATACATGGGAAATAGTTTATACTACTTGTAAGCCAATTTTTCATCATAGATATGCTTTGTCAAAACTTAAAAATGACGGGTATCTTTTGTCAGTATGTTCAAATTCTGTTCGTAAGACAATTGAATTAATGATGGAAAGATCGGGTTTGATAGAATACTTAGATTTCTTTTTGTCAAACCAAGATGTTGAAAAAGGAAAACCTGATCCAGAAATTTACAGCAAGGCTATAAATAGGTTGGGGTTTCAACCTGATGAATGCTTGATAATAGAAGATAATCAAAATGGCATAAAAGCAGCGCTAGCTTCTGGAGCTCATTTGTTGAAAGTTGAAAATCCAGATGATGTAACCTATCAGAATATTATAAAACGTATCAAAGAAATTGAAAATGCTTAAGATAATTATACCCTTAGCCGGTTCTTCAGAAATATTTCATAAGGCTGGTTTTCCTTACCCTAAACCTTTGGTAGAGATTAAAGGTAAACCAATGATTGAGTGGGTTATAGAAAAAACAAGTTCAATAACAATTCCAAATCAAATTGTTTTTGTTATTAAAGACGAAGATGCAACAAAGTATCATCTAGATAATACATTAAAATTATTATCTCCTAATTGTGAAATTGTAAAAATAAAAAATGAAACTAAAGGGGGATTATGTTCGGTTTTAATGACTATTGATAAAATTGATAATGATGATTCTATTTTAATATTAAATAGTGATCAAATTATACAAAAGGATTTGTCTGAGTTTAACTCATATTGGTTAGATAAAAAAGCCGATGTAGGTGTTGTAACTTTTAAATCTGTTCATCCTAGATGGTCATATATTCTTACTGATGGAGAGAATGTTATTCAAACTGCTGAAAAGAACCCTATAAGTAATAGGGCTATTGCTGGATATTATTATTTCAATTCAGCTAAACTTTTCTTTGAATGTGCTTTCCAGACAATTATCAATGATGTTCAGAGTGACGGAATGTTTTTTATATCTCCAGTTATAAATGAATTTATATTAAGAAATAAAAAAGTTAATTTTTATGAAATTGAGAATAAAGATTATCATTCATTTTATTCCCCTAAATTGATCACAGAATTTGAGAATTATAATTAAAAATGAAAGATGGTAGTAGAAAAATATAATTTAGATGAAATGTTCAAAGGATGGTTTATTGGAAATTTCGAACCATCTTTATATAAGACAAATGAAGTAGAAGTTGGAGTAAAAAAATATAAAAAGGGTGAGTTTGAAAATCCTCATTTTCATAAAATTGCAACTGAATTTACTGTAATAGTTAATGGTATTGTTGAAATGAATGGTATACAGTATGGTGAAAATGAAATAATAAAAATCGTTCCAGGAGTGACAACAAACTTTAAGGCACTAACTGATGTAATAACTGTTGTGGTGAAATTACCAGGCGCAAATAATGATAAATATGAGCAAGATTAATATAGTAATCCCTATGGCTGGTTTAGGAAGTCGTTTTGCTAATGTAGGATACGAAAAGCCGAAACCATTTATTGATGTTGATGGAAAGCCAATGATAGTAAGGGTTTTAGATAATTTGAGTTATCCAGATGCTAATTACATTTTAATTGCTCGCAAAGAACATTTAGAAAAGGAAAAAGAACTAGTTGTTCAGATTGAAAAAGAATATAATGCCAAATTTATTGGTATTGATAAATTAACTGAAGGTACTGTTTGTACAGTTTTGTATGCTAGAAAATATATCAATAATGAATTACCATTGCTAATAGCTAATTCAGATCAAATTGTCGATATATCAATACCGGATTTTATTAATGATTGCTTTGATAGAGATTTGGATGGTTCGATACTAACTTTTAAAGATATAGAATTAAATCCAAAATGGTCTTTTGCTAAATTAAATGATGATTTAGTTATTGAAGTAAAAGAAAAAGAGGCTATATCAGAATTTGCTACAGTTGGAATTTATCTCTTTAATAAAGGCGCACAATTTGTTGATTCAGCCATAGATATGATTATTGAAAATGATCGCGTCAACAATGAGTTTTATACTTGTCCAGTCTATAATTATTTAATAAAAGACGGAGCAAGGATAGGAATTTATGATATTGAATTTAGTAATATGCATGGAATTGGAACACCTGAAGATTTAGAAGTATATTTAAAGAGATTATGAAAATACAAAGTTCTGATTTTTCTATCATCATACAAGGGCCAGTTCTTGGTAAACCTGATGATGAAGATGAAAAACAACTTACAAAAAAATGTATTGCAAGTGTAAAGAATGTTTTACCCGGTTCAGAAATTATAATTTCAACATGGATAAATACTGATGTTAGTCATTTGGATTATGATAAAATTGTTTTTAATGAAGACCCAGGTTCTATATCATATAATGACTATAATTTAAAAAATAAATTCAATAACAATAATAGGCAGATTGTTTCGACAAACAATGGTTTAAAAGTTGCTAGTCGAAAATTTGCAATAAAACTGAGAGGAGATTGTAAGTTATCGCACAATGGTTTTATTGACTTTTTATCTGAATATCCAAATAGAGGAAAATATTGTTTTTTTGATCAAAGGATTATTACATCAAATGTTTTTTCATTAAATCCTAGAAAAGCTCCTGTTTTGTTTCACATTAGTGATATTTTTCAAGTAGGTCTGACAAGTGATATGAAACAGCTATGGGATATCGAACTTCAGCTAGAACCGCAAACTACAAGAGCCGTTCAATCTGGTTGGATTAAATGGAATGATCCGTATTCAGAAGGAGGATATGAAATGAAATTCGCTTCTGAACAATATATATGGTTTGCTTTTTGTAAAAAATATAACCTTAATTTAAATCTTAAATTTTACAGTGAAATACCTTTAAATAAAATTGTTAAATCTGAATTATCTATAATAAATAATTTTGTTATAGCATCTCCGAATGAATTGGGATTTGTATTGCCCGATAAAATGATTGAGTTTTTAAACTATCCACTCATTTATTCTTCACAAGAATGGATAGAACTTTACGATAAATATTGTGTAAAAGGAATTTCAATCTTTGATAAAATTGAGCTTATTTGTAAAACAATTTTAAATTCTTATAAGTTTAGATGTATTTTTTTAATGTTGAAACTAAAAAAGTTATTTAAAAAAGCTTGATTTAGAAGTAGAATTTAAATATTTCGATTTCTTAGAGATATATAAATTTTAAATGAAAAGAGGCAAGTATTGCTGTCGCAATTTTAGAATTATCTCCCCAATTTAATTATCAATATGTTATTGTCAAAAAAAGATGTTTTTTGGGGCTATTTTGCCCAAATTTTTTCTATAGCCTCAGGAGTAATCACGTTGCCTTTGATACTTAGAATGCTTACAAAAGAAGAAATAGGATTAAATTATTTATTAATAACATTTGGATCATTAGTGTCTCTTTTTGATTTTGGATTTGCATCACAGTTTGGCAGGAACATATCTTATGTTTTTGGAGGTGCTCAGAATTTAAAAAAAGAAGGATTAGAAGTCTTAGATAGTCCTACTGAAATTAATTATCGTTTACTGTCAACAATGATCAAAACCGCACAATATGTTTACAGGAGGATTGCTTTAGTGGTTTTGACTACTATGCTTAGTTTAGGAACTTGGTATATTTATGAGGTTACAGATGGTTTTAAAAGTGTTGATAATGCTTTTATAATTTGGTTGTTTTTTTCTTTTTCTATTTTTTTTGATATTTTCTATTCATATTATACCTCTTTATTAGTTGGAAAAGGGATGATAATGGAATCTAGGAAAGCTATTGTATACTCAAAACTGGTTTATATCCTCTTAGCTTTTGTTTTTCTCTATATGGGATTTGGATTAGTAGGAGTTGTAATTGCAAATTTTGTTGCACCTTTTTTTAACAGGATTATTTCATATAGGTTTTTTTTTACGAACGATTTGCGAGGTAAGTTAGACAGTTATATTATCACGAAAGAAGAAAAGATAAAGTTGTTTAATATCGTTTGGCATAATTCTCGAAGATTAGGACTTGTGTTTATAGGGAGTTATGCCATTAATAAATTCAGTCTTTTTTTAGCAGGCTTGTATTTGCCTTTATCAGATATTGCATCATATGGTCTTATGTTGCAGCTTTTTGGATTAGTAAGTGCCGTAGCAGGAACTTTTTTTTCAATAAATCAATCCCGTTTTTCTGTATTAAGAGTTAATGGGAAATTGGATGAATTATTAAAAGAGTTTGCTTACAGTATGAATTTATATTATGTATTATTTATTTTGGGAGCCTTTTTTATAATTTTTATATGTCCTTGGTTTTTGACAGTTATAGGGGCCAATGCCAAACTTCCTTCGTTATTGATAATGGGGGTTTTTACGGTAATTGTTTTATTAGAAGGTAATCACTCTAATTTTTCGACACTGATTGTAATTAAGAATGAAATACCGTTTGTTAAACCATCTTTAATTGCAGGAGGAGCAATAATTCTAGGAGATTATTTTTCTCTAGCATATACAGGATGGGGAATATTAGGACTTGTTTTAGTACAAGGATTAGTTCAGATCGCTTATGCAAATTGGAAGTGGCCATATGTAGTTTGTAAAGAATTTAGAATTAGTTTTTTTATGTTTATTGTAATAGGTGCACAAGAATCATTAATTAAATTAAGACGACAGCAATTATAAAAGATATATGATGAATTTTTAGAGTCTTAGTTATGTGTATTTAAGTAAATCTCAATTATCTTACGATTTAAAGTATAAATATAATTTAGATTTTTTTTGTTAAGTTTAAATTATGCTATTAAATCAAAGAGCTTGAAAGGCTTTTGCACTTTAAATGAAGAATGCTTTTACAAGTGTGAGATAGACTTAAATAGATTTTTGTTAAAAATGTAAATAAATTTGTTGTTAAACGATACAATTAGTTTAATATGAAAATACTTTTTGTTTTAAATAAATTAAAACTTGATTCTGGCGGTGCAGTTGTAAATAATAGGAATTTGTATTTATTGCAAAATGTATATGGCGAGGAAAATATTATTATTCATGAATTTGAAAAAGAAGATAAAAACACAAGTATTTTATACAGTAAATATTTATCATTTTTTGGTGGGATATCAAATAAAACATTAAAAGATATTTCTTCTATTTTAAAAAAAGAAGATATTCAAGTAGTATTTATTTCAAATTCAATTTATGGATTGATATCAAAAAGTATTAAAAGACAATTTAAAAATATTATCGTAATTACTTTCTTCCATAATGTTGAGTATCTATATATCAAAGATTTGTTTAAGTCAAGCAAACTTAAAAGCAGATACTTTTTGCCTCCTTTTATAAAAAGAGTTGAACAACTTTCTGTTAATTATTCAAATTTGATTATTGCTTTAAATGAAAGAGATAGCAAAAAGTTATTTTCAATTTATGGAAGGAAAGCAGATTTTTTATTACCAACATCACTGGAAACAAAGAAAATTGAACAACCTTTATTAGATGAGAAATTTATTAGTGAAACTAATAATCTGGAATTACTTTTTGTAGGTTCTAATTTTTATGCTAATATACATGGAATTAATTGGTTCATTAATAATGTAATGACTAAAGTCCAAAATGTCAATTTGTCAATTGTGGGTAACGGATTAAATGATAACATTATTACGAATAACAAGAATACAACTATATACGGAAGAGTCGAAAGCCTCGATTTGTTTTATAAAAAAGCACAAATAGTTATTTTACCTATTTTTTTAGGTAGTGGAATGAAGACAAAAACGGCTGAGGCATTAATGTATGGAAAACCAATTCTTGCAACATCAGAAGCTTTAGAGGGCTACGATATAAAAAAAATTAAAGATATAGGAGCTCAATGTGAAACAGCTGAAGAGTTTATTGAACAAATAAATTATTTTAATCAAAATAGGACGGAATTATTTGATAAAGGAATTAATTCAAAAAACTTTTTTTTAGAAAATTATTCAAATGAAGCAATAACTGGTCTATTTAAGAAGACTATCGATGTAAGATTGAAAGAATTAATGAAATGAAATATGTTTAGTATTGTTGTTCCTCTGTATAATAAAGAAAAATCGGTCTCAAGAGCTATTAAAACAGTTCTTGAACAGAATTATTCTAATTTTGAGTTAATAATTGTAAATGATGGCTCAACTGATAATAGTTTAGATGTTGTTGAGAAGATAAAGGATGAGAGGGTAAAAATTATAAATAAAAAGAATGGAGGGGTTTCTAGTGCAAGAAATTTAGGTGTTGAAAATGCAAGTACAGATTGGATTTGTTTTTTAGATGCGGATGATTATTGGAAACCAAATCATTTAGAGATTATTGCAGAATTACAGAATAAGTATCAAGATGGTAAAATCTATTCAACTCTTGTATGTGAAAATTCAGAAAAAGGAGTTCAATTTATTGAAAATTCCTTGCCCGATGATTTTGAAGGCTATATTAATGATTATTTTAGTTTAGCAAGTAAAGGTACTATATTTCATTCTTCATCTGTTTGCGTATCGAAAAAAGCATTACTTGAAGTAGGTTGTTTTGATACAAACTTAAAACATGGGGAAGATTTAGATGTTTGGTTTAAATTAATGATGAATAATATTGCCGTAGTAAAAAAAACTGGCACTGCAGTATACGATTTGTTGGGTGAAAATAGAGCAATGAATTTAAAATGCATGTATGAAAAGCACTTACTATCTAAAATCGATAATTATCGATCAATTAAAGTTCCTAATTTGAACGAATTTATTGATTATTATATTCTTAGGAATTCAGTGCCATATTATTTCTCTATGGATAAAAATAAAGTTTATCCTGTTTTGTATAATGTGAAAGAAAAAAAAGAAACAAAATTAATTTGGAAATGCATTTATTCTGAAAAATTATTTTTGGGCAACTTTTTTTTATATAGATTATATAAAAAATTGAGAATGATATTATAAAACCTTAAGAAATTCTATTTCTTAAATCGATTTTTAAGGATTATTTTAATTAATCTAAAAAGAATCGATTTTTTATTAGCATAATAAATGCATAATTATTTTTAACTATATATTATAATAATAATTTTAAGTGGCTTATCAAATCCAGATGATATTCTAATGTTCAAAGAGGGGAATCTATTTTATATTAAAAAGAGCTTTTTGCTTAAGTCAATATTTGCATTGATAAATATTGGTTTAATGTTATTAAGCAATTTTTTCGCCTTAGGTAAAACATTATTAATAATGGCAATTCTAACAAATGTTTTTATCATTTGGGAGATGAGAAGAATTCAACCAGCTGTATTAATGGGAGTGTTTTTCTTGTCCTACCTTTTGTATTTAATTCCATATTACTATGGAGATTATATAATTTCAGCTCATACTCAATATTATAGAAGGGATTTGTATGACCAAATGTTAGGAATACATTTGCTTTTCCTTAGTTCATTTTTACTTTTTCTTAAAAGTAATTTAAATAAAAGTTCTTTGAAGATAAGAGATTTAATAAAACCCAATAATAATATAATTTTATTTTCATTTTTATATTTAATTATGCTGGGCATCATCCTTTCAATAAAAGGGAATAGTGTTATTGGGGGATCTTACAGCACTTACATAGATAATTTGGAAGGTCAGGGTGGAAGTGTAGAATATTTTTATATTTTTTTTGTCATAGCTTTCTTTTTTACAGATAAGCCTTTTTTAAGAAAAAGTCTGTTATTACTTGTGGTTTATTATTGCTTTATGACTATCACGAGAGGTTATAGGATTCAATTTGTTCAAATGGTTATTGTAGTTTTTGTATTGTTTTTTGACGGAAAGTTTAAAACAGTTTATATGATGATATTTGCTTTTTTAGGATTCATTATTGCAGAAATTGTAAATTTATTAAAGATGATGGGTTCATTGACTGTTGAAGATACTTTAGCTTTATTTGAAAAAAGTGATAAAGGAATTATTATTAGTAATCAAACAGATGTATTTTATTCATCAGTAGTTTTTTTGGGTTTAATAAAAGATGATATTTTTTCATTAGGTTTAAGGATTTGGTCTACAATAGGTTTTATTTGGAATTGGTTTGTTCCATCATCTTTTGTTTGGATAGAAGCTCGTGTACCCATGTTTGCTGGTACCTTTACTTCTCTAGGTGGTGGAGGATTAGTTTCGGCTTATTTTTATGTTTGGTTTGGATATCTTGGACCAATTTTAATTGGTTTTTGTTTGGCATTTTTATTTAATAAAACATATTCCTCTGCAGATAAAAAAGTTTTTAAAATTATTGCGATCCTCGTTCTAAGCCTTTATCCTAGATGGTTTGCATACGATCCGGCCAATTTTTTGATAAGATTATCCCTGTATATTTATGTGGTATATATTGGCTTTATACTTATCCATAATCAAATGAAGGGAGTTAAAAAATAAGGACTATGGGCAAAAAAGTCGCTATTCTAGATCTGACACCTTTTTTTGGTGGAGGACAAAAATTTTTACTGACAATACAAAAACACTTGTCTAATAAAGATAATTACTATTTTTTAGTAAAAGACCAAAGTACTTTTGACCAACTACAGGGAGAAAATAAATATCTTATTAAGGAGGATAATTTTTTATTACAGATTAAGAGGATCAATAGCTTAATCCTACTTCATGATATAGAAATTGTTATTTTTAATGGGAATAGACCAATTTACTTTTCACCATTTATTAAGGTAAAAAATAAAATTGCTTATAAGCATACTTCCAATAATGCTTTCCAATTTTATAAAAGGCAGCTTGGGCATCTAATTTTAAACTTATGTTATTTATGCTGTGATAGAATAGTTTTATTATATGATAATGCAAAAAACGAAGTTTTTTGGAATAAAAAGAAAATACGAATTATAAATAATGGGGTTGAATCATTTAATTTTATTGAACATAAAAATAGGTCATCAATATTAAATGTTTTATGTATTTCTCGGCTCGATTCTAACAAGGGGATTGATTGGTTAATTAATGTGTTTTGGGAAACTTTTGGTGATGATAAAAATATACAGTTAACAATAGCAGGAGCAGGACCATTATATGAATCTTTAAATAATTTTATTAACAGTAATAGTGTTCCTAACATTAAGTTAGTTGGATTTGTTGAAGATATTCAATCTATTTTAAGTCAGGCGGATATTTTTGTTTTACCTTCTAAATTCGAATCTTTTCCTCTTTCGCTCCTTGAAGCAATGTCATTTGGATTACCTATTATTTCAACTGATACTGGTGGGACTAAGGATATTGTTTCGGATAATAAAAATGGTTATTTAATAAATTACCATAATGATAAAGAATTGAGGGATGCTCTTTATACTTTATACGATAATTTGGATTTGAGAAAATCTCAAGGAGATAACTCTTTAGAAATATTTAATGAAAAATTCACAATTTCAAAGTGTGTTGAAAAAATTGAAAAGTTAATTTATGAAATTTGATGTAGAAATTGTTTATGATGCTACTTTTGCTATTAATCAGCATAGAGGCATGGGAAAATATATTAACAATTTTGTTGGTGTATTGAAAAATAATATAGGCTTGCGAGCTTTAGGTCTTCTTAGAACTGGTACTAAAGTTGATAGTAATGAGTATCATTCGTTCGGTTTTTCAATATATATATTATGGGAACAATTCTCAATGTATTTTTTCACAAAAAGAATTGAAAGTATGGTTATTTATCCCTACAATACTTCTACCATTTTTCTTAGAAAGTCAAGTAAAAATGTCTTAATTATTCATGATCTAATTTACTTTAATAACTCCAAAGATCGGTCATTAAGACAGAAAGTAGGAGCTGTTTATAGACGTTTTGTAGTGCCTAGAATTATAAATAAATTCGAGCATATTATTACGGTATCTGAATATTCTAAGCAACAGCTGTTAAATAGGTTTGATTTAGATAAAAACATGGTAAATGTTATTCCAAATTCTATTGGATTTAACAAATCTGATATTATCTTGAATCCTAAATATTATGAAAGGGGAAATTATATTTTGCATATAGGAGGAGAGCCTTCATATAAAAATTCCAAATCATTACTGTATGCTTTTAGTAAGCTTCCTGATCACATTAAGGAGATTTATAAAGTAAAAATGATCGGAATAAGAGATAATAAAGTTTTGCATCAATATAAAAAGATAGCTAGTGATCTAGCTATAACGGAAGCAATAGAATTTTTGCCATATCAAAGCGATGAACAAATTAATGATTTATATAAAAATGCTAAAATGTTTATTTTCCCTTCTTTTGATGAAGGATTTGGTATTCCAATTATAGAATCATTCAAGTTTGGATGTCCTTTACTGTGTAGTCATTCTTCTTGTTTTCCTGAAATAGCAGGAAACGCAGCCCGATATTTTGATCCCAATGATGAAAATTCAATCGCTTCAGCTATTGTTTTAACTATAGAAGATGAAGAGGAAACAATATCGAAAATAGAGCTAGGCTACAAGCAAGTAGAGAAATATAGCTCAGATATGTTTGTTGAAAATGTGAAATCTTGGTATAATAAAAATTTCAAAGTTTAGAATTTAAATAAAATATTGACTGCAATAAGGGAGTTAATTAAAATAAAAGAATAGTATGACTTCCGAAAGTGAATATCAAAGTAAAGTTAAAGAGATTTTGTTTAATGATGAGTTTATAGATTTATTATTTAAAAATGGAATTCCTTCATATGTTAAAGACCAATTTAGGTTTGAACGAGCATTAAAATTGTTAAAATACCCAAAGAATAAAACTATTTTTGAATTGGGAGCTTTTCCTGGTACAGGTTTTTACTATTTTGGGGAGTTTAACAATATGATTGGAATTGGAAAAACAAATCTTGATTTTTCGAAAAAAGCAATTAGTCTCGGTCATGATCTAATAGATGTAGATTTTGAGAGCATTAAAAAAGGTGATATCCATGTTCAGGCAGATGTTGTTTTAGTTATGGAAGTATTGGAGCATATCAGAATGCCTTATAAATTTATCGAAGCCATACTTGGTAATATTAAACCAGGAGGGCTTTTATATCTTACAACAAATAATCAATCCTATATTGGTTATTTAGTTAAATTACTTTTTAATAAAGAAATATTAGACCCAATTGAAAGTGAAAACACATTTTATCCAGGCCATTGTAGGTATTACGGTTTGAAAGAACTTGTTCGTGTTTTTGATAAATTTGGGTTTATAATTTTGGAATCCAATTATATTAATTTTCTACCAAAATATAAACTGTATAAAAGTGAAAAGTTTGGATTCATAAAAAATCTCTTTGTGAAACTATTTCCTAACCGATTCTCAACGCACATAGAAATTCTTATAAAGAAACCTGAATGAAATGAAAAAAAAATGCCTTATCATAATTCCCGGAATACCATATCCTCCTGTTGATGGTCATAAACTTAAAATTTATAACTTAATCTTGATTTTGTCAAAGTATTTTGACTTACATATCATAACTATTTCAAGAGAAAATTTATCAGACAAACAAGTAAATTTTATTAACCAAAATAGTTATAAGAGTAAACATTTTAAATTAAATACATTTAAAAGTTTATTTCGATTATTTGGATCAATTTTTTCAAAAATTCCTTTTCAAGTTAAGTATTTTTCGCTGACGTCTGTTAAAAAATATATCTCAGACAATTCTAAAAATGATGAATTCGCTGTTCTTAATCTTATTAGAACTTGTGGATATATAGATATTTTGAAAGACAAGTCTATTATAATAGATATGGTAGACGCCTTGTCTAAAAGTTATTTAAAATCAAACAAAACGACTAGTTCATTAATTTTTAATTTAATTTATGGAATTGAGGCAAAAAGATTAGTTGAATACGAAAAAAAGTGTTTGTCTAAAGCTGATCTTACACTTTGTGTGAATCAAAAAGATGCATTGAATTTAAGTGATTATGGTGAAGTTAAGTGGCTTCCAAACGGAGTAAACGAAAAATTGTTTAATTATACAGAAAAGTCCAGCGAATATAATAATTGTATAGTGTTTTTTGGAGCTATGTTTTATCAGCCTAACATTGATGCAATGGTTTGGTTTGAAAAAAATGTCATGGATTATTTAAATCCTAACATAAAAGTGATCGTTATTGGACCAAGACCATCAAGTAGTGTTTTGAATCTTGCAAAGAAGAGAAAGAACATTGTGGTAACAGGATTTCTTAATGACCCTTACTTGATTATTAATTCTTGCTTTGCAGTTATTGCTCCTATGCAGAATGGAGGGGGCATACAAAATAAAATACTTGAAACAATGGGTATGGGTAAAGTAAATATTTTAACATCATATGCTGCCGATCCAATAGTTGGAGCCGAAACCAATACACATTTTATAGTTGAAAATGATCCTTTGATTATGGCGGAAAAAATTAACGAAGTATATTTAAATCCATCATCTTTTATAAAAATGGGAGAAGATGCAGCTGTTCTCATTAGAAATAAATATACTTGGGATAGTTATGAAAAAAAACTTATTTCACATATAAAAGAAATAAAGGATGAATAGGATTTTGATTACTGGATCTACGGGATTTGTAGGATCATATCTTCAGGATTATTTTAAGTCTTATTATGAATTAGATATTTTAAGTGTTAGATATAAAAAGGAGCAACAATTTGAGATTCTTTCAGAAGCTATAATTCATTTAGCAGGAAAAGCTCATGATTTAAAAAAAGTATCAACTCCCCAAGATTATTATGAAGCCAATTTTGAACTAACCAAACAACTATTTGATGCTTTCTTAACCTCTGAGTCTTCAGTATTTGTTTTTATGAGTACAGTAAAGGCAGCATCTGATGAAGTGAAAGGAATATTGAAAGAAGATGTAATACCCAATCCTAAAACCCATTATGGGATATCTAAACACCAAGCAGAGGAATACATTTTGAACAAAAAACTGCCACAAGGTAAAAGGGTTTATATATTAAGACCTTGTATGATTCATGGAGATGGGAACAAAGGGAATCTAAATTTGTTATATCAATTAGTTTCAAAAGGATTTCCTTGGCCATTGGGAGCGTTTGAAAATCAACGTTCTTTTTTGTCGATTGAAAACCTTTGTTTTATTGTTAAAGAATTATTAGAAAATCAGTCAATCCCCTCAGGGATTTATAATGTCGCAGATGATAAATCGTTATCTACAAATGAGTTGATTGAATTATTAGGAGAGAGTTTAAACAAAAAAGTTCACATATTAAATTTATCGAAAGATATAATAAAATCGCTTGTTAAATTTGGAGATTTTCTTCACTTGCCTTTAAATTCTGAGCGTTTGCAAAAACTAACAGAGAACTATTTGGTAAGTAATGAAAAGATTATAAACGCAATTGGTAAATCCTTGCCTGTTTCAGCAGAAGAAGGATTGAAAAGAACATTTGCTTCATTTAGAAATTAATTAAAAATATCAAAAAAAACTGGTATACCGAGAACTCGATAATATGCAATACATAATACTTGGAATTATTTTAATGATTGTAATGTTACTATATTTTAAAGTAGCAGATCGTTTTAATATAATTGATAAACCTAACCTACGAAGCTCTCATACAGAGGTAACATTACGTGGGGGCGGAATAATTTTCTGGGTTTCGGCTCTGCTTTATTTTGTCCAGCATTTAAAAACAAATTATTGTTTTTTTACAGGTATAACGTTAGTTAGTTTGATTAGTTTTTGGGATGATATTCAAAGTTTATCTAATAAAATTAGAATTTCGATCCATTTTTTAGCAATTACTTTAATATTTTTTGATTTAGAGTTGTTTAATTTAATTCCAATCTGGAGTATTTTAATCGCTTACGTCGTAGCGATTGGTTTAATTAATGCCTATAACTTTATGGATGGAATCAATGGCATTACTGGGCTCTATACTTTGGTAGTTATGGGGTCTTTATTATATGTGAATGTAAACATACAGCTTTTTACAGATGGAGAATTCATAAAGTATGTAATAATAGCAAGCTTAGTTTTTTTATTTTTCAATTATAGAAAAAAAGCAAAATGTTTTGCAGGTGATGTTGGAAGTATTGCAATCGCTTTTTGGATAATTTTCTTAACTTTAAAACTTATTTTAATTACAAATTCTGTAATTTGGCTTTTATTTTTAGCAGTTTATGGAGTAGATGCTGGATGTACAATTATTCATCGTTTGTTTTTAGGACAAAATATTTTTGAAGCTCATCGTTTGCATTTATATCAAATTTTGAGTAATGAATATAGAATGCAACATAGATTTGTTTCTTTACTATATGCATTAGTTCAAACAGGAGTTTCTTTTTTAGTTATAACTCTTTATAGTAAGGTTGAAGATTCAATTATATTTTTAATAGTACTTATACCTTTATTTTTTGCATACACATCAAAGTTTTATTTATTAAAGAAGAATAATTTAAAATTAAAGCATGATTCCTAAAATTATTCAAGGAGGAAATTTTTCAGATCATCGTGGGACTATCTCATATGTAAATGATTTTAATTTTAAAGGAATTGAAAGGTTTTATATTATCAGTAATTCTGATGAAAACCCTATCCGCGCATGGCAGGGACACAAATTAGATTCCAAAAACTTTTATTGTTTAAATGGTTCTTTCAATATTCATTTTATAAAAATTGATAATTGGGAGAATCCAGCTAAGAATCTAATAATAGAAAGTATTTTTGTATCTGCTGGTGATAGTAAAATAGTTCACATTCCTGCGGGTTATGCCAATGCTATAGAATCTTTGGAAACAAATTCTAAGCTGATTTCTTTTTCAACTTTACCACTTGCAAATGTTACTGAAGATGATGTACGTTATCCTTCAGATTATTGGCTCATAAATGGATAATTCAAGAATTTATTTATCACTCTCAGCACAAAGTGGTTTTGAACAAAAATATGTTCAGAAAGCATTAGAAACAAATTGGATAACTTCCGGAGGGCCAAATGTTGATGATTTTGAAATTAAACTTGAAAATTATTTTAATAAAAAATCGTTTGTAACTGCATTAAATTCTGGAACATCAGCTATTCATTTGGCATTGATTTTATTAAATGTCAAAGCTGGCGATGAAGTAATTTGTCAGAGCATGACATTTTCGGCATCTGCTAATCCTATTTTGTATCAAGGTGCAGTGCCTGTTTTTGTTGACAGTGAATCTGATACATGGAATATTTGCCCTGAGAATCTTGAAATAGCGATAAAAGACAGAATAGCAAAAGGAAAAAAGCCTAAAGCAATTATTGCTGTTCATTTATATGGAATACCATATAAGGTTGATGAGGTTCATGCTATAGCAGATAGATATGAAATACCAATTATTGAAGATAGTGCAGAAGCTTTAGGGAGTACATATAAAGGTAAAAAATGTGGAAGCTTTGGAAGCTTTGGAATTCTTTCTTTTAATGGCAATAAAATTATTACAACTTCAAGTGGAGGTGCACTGATTACAGATTCTAAAAAAATAAAAGATAAAGCCATTTTTTATTCAAATCAATCAAAGGATATAGCTGTTCATTATCAACATAGTGAAATTGGATATAATTATAGAATGAGTAATATTTGTGCAGGTATTGGTTTAGGACAAATAAAAATCTTGGATAAGAATGTTGAAGCGCGGAGAAAAAATCATTTTTTTTACAAAGAGATTTTTAAAGAAATAGAAAATGTAGAACTTTCAGAAGTATTAGATGAAACTCATTTTTCGAATTTTTGGTTGAACACAATTCTTATAAAGCCAAGTAATAATATAAATAAGGAAGGTTTAAGAACGGCATTGGAAAACGCAAATATTGAAAGTCGTCCTCTTTGGAAACCAATGCATTTACAGCCTATTTTTTGTAAATACCCCTACTATGGAGGTAAAATTGCGGAAGGTCTATTTGATAACGGATTGTGTTTACCATCAGGTTCAAATTTAACAATTGAAGATAAGGATAGAATTAGAAAAGTAATTGAAGAATTTTTTAATTGAGACAAAGAATAGAGTACTATATTTAAAATGAAAATTGAAAAAACGTTTATAAAAGATTTATTAATTGTAGAACCAACAATATTTGGAGATGAAAGAGGATATTTTTTTGAATCTTACAGTAAAACTAAATTTGAAGATCTAGATATTCATATTGATTTCGTTCAAGACAATCAATCATTCTCAAAAAGAGGAACTTTAAGAGGTTTGCATTATCAAAATCCTCCGTTTGCACAAACCAAGTTAGTACGAGTTCTAGAAGGTGAAATTATTGACGTTGCTGTAGATTTAAGAAAAGATTCAGCAACTTATGGAAAAGTATTTAGTGTTTTGTTGTCATCTGAAAATAAAAAACAGTTATTAGTGCCACAAGGGTTTGCTCATGGATTTTCAGTTATCAGCGAGACTGCTTCGGTAATGTATAAATGTGATCAGTTTTATAATAAAGCTTCAGAAGGAGGAATTAGATTTGATGACTCATCTTTAAATATTGATTGGGGAATGGATTTAAAAGATGCAATTGTTTCTGAAAAAGATCAAAAACTACCTTTTCTTGATAATTGTAATAGTTTATTCTAATGAAAAAGATTCTTGTAACAGGAGCAAATGGACAAATAGGATCTGAACTCTTTGTTTTATCAACATCTTATCCAGAATTTGAATGGATTTTTGCAGATAGAATAAAAATCACATTAGATAATTTAGAGTTGCTTAAGATCCAGTTAAATGAAATTAAGCCTAATGTTATTTTTAATTGTGGAGCCTATACAGATGTAGATAAAGCAGAAACAGAAAAAGAATTGGCATTTATAATAAATTATTTGGCAGTAGAATTAATTGCAAAGTATACATACGAAAATAATGTAAAATTAATACATGTTTCAACAGATTATGTATTTGATGGGTCTTCATCTTCTGCTCTAAATGAAGAAGCTGAGACTAATCCGATAAATGTATATGGAGAAAGTAAATTAAAAGGTGAATTAGCTTGTTTAAAAGAAAACCCAAATTCAATTATCATTAGAACTTCTTGGGTTTATAGTAAATTTGGAAAAAATTTTGTAAAAACCATGCAGCGACTAATGCTGGAAAGAGATGAAATTAATGTTGTAAATGATCAGATTGGGTCACCAACATATGCCGCAGATTTAGCACAGGTATTGATTAATATTGTAAGGTTTTGCGGTTGGTTTCCAGGGGTTTATAATTATTCGAATGAAGGTGAAATTAGTTGGTACGAATTTGCTCTCTCTATAAAAGAATTTGGAGGATATAGTTGTAAGGTTGAAGGTATTGCATCTTCATTATATCATACTCCAGCAAAGCGTCCAAGATTTTCATTATTAGATAAGAAAAAAATAAAAGAAACTTATAATTTAGAAATACCTTGTTATAAGAAAAGTTTAAAAAATATGTTTATATAATTTAGGATCGTATAGATCTGAATTGAATATTTATGAAAGGGATTATTTTAGCTGGAGGTTCGGGTACACGTTTACATCCTTTGACATTGGCAATGAGTAAGCAAATGATGCCTGTTTATGATAAACCCATGATTTATTACCCTTTATCAACATTAATGATGTCGGGAATCAATGAAATTCTTATAATATCAACTCCCCATGATTTACCAAATTTTAAAAAATTATTGGGCGATGGATCAAGTTTAGGATGTAAATTTAGTTATGCGGAACAAGTTATACCAAATGGACTTGCGCAGGCTTTTGTAATTGGAGAAAAGTTTATAGGTAAAGATAAGGTTGCTTTAGTACTTGGAGATAATATTTTCTTTGGAACAAATATGCAGCAACTTTTAAAAGATAATGCTGATCCAGAAGGTGGAGTTATTTTCGCTTATCATGTTGCAGACCCAGAACGATACGGTGTAGTAGAATTTGATGAAAATAAAAATGCTATTTCTATAGAAGAGAAACCTATAGAACCAAAATCTAATTATGCAGTTCCAGGTTTATATTTTTATGATAACTCTGTAGTAGAAATTGCAAAAAGTATTAAACCTAGTCCGCGTGGTGAATATGAGATTACAGATGTTAATAAGGCTTATCTTGAAAAAGGAAAATTAAAAGTAGGTATATTAAGCAGAGGTACTGCATGGCTTGATACAGGAACTTTTAATAGTTTAATGCAAGCAGGACAATTTGTACAGGTTTTAGAAGAAAGACAAGGACTTAAAGTAGGTTGTATTGAAGAAATTGCCTGGAGACAAGGATTTATTGATGATAATCAACTTGAAAAATTAGCTCAGCCATTACTTAAATCAGGATATGGAACTTATTTATTAGGTTTTCTAAACAAAAGAAGAAGCAAATAAAAATTTAATTTGAAATTTTAAATAAAAAAATAAAATGAAAATAGCACTTATTACAGGGATTACAGGACAAGACGGTGCTTATTTAGCAGATTTGCTATTAAAAAAAGGATATGAAGTTCATGGAATTAAACGTCGAAGTTCGTTGTTTAATACAGATAGAATAGATCATTTGTATCAAGATCCACATGAAAAAAATATTCGTTTTAAATTACATTATGGTGATTTAAGTGATTCTACGAATCTTATTCGGATTATTCAGGAAGTTCAACCTGATGAAATTTACAATTTAGGAGCAATGAGTCACGTAAAAGTGAGCTTTGATACACCTGAATATACAGCAAATGCAGATGGTATAGGAACATTAAGATTATTAGAGGCTCTAAGAATATTAAATCTTACTAAAAAAACGAAGATTTATCAGGCTTCAACCTCAGAATTATATGGTTTGGTTCAGGCTGTTCCTCAATCTGAAAATACCCCATTTTATCCAAGATCACCTTATGCGGTAGCTAAGCTTTATGCATATTGGATAACAGTGAATTACCGTGAGGCTTATGGCATTTTTGCTTGTAACGGAATTCTATTTAATCATGAAAGTCCACTACGTGGAGAAACGTTTGTAACCCGTAAGATCACTAGAGCAGTTTCTAAAATGGCTCTAGGTCTTCAAGATTGTTTATATTTAGGAAATTTAGATGCTAGACGTGATTGGGGACATGCTAAAGATTATGTAGAAGCAATGTGGCTGATCTTGCAGCAAGATCAACCTGAAGATTATGTTATTGCGACAGGAGTTACAACAACCGTTAGAGATTTTGTTAAAATGTCATTTAATGAAGTTGGTATAGAGATTGAATTCAAAGGTGAGGGCATAGATGAAAAAGGATATATACGTTCATGTTCGAATCCTGCATACCAAATTGAAGCAGGAAAAGAAGTTGTTGTCGTAGATACAGCCTATTTCCGTCCAACGGAAGTCGATTTATTAATTGGTGATCCAACTAAAGCGAAGACAAAACTAGGGTGGGAACCTAAATACGATTTGCCCTCATTAGTAAAAGAAATGATGGCTGCAGATGTTGAACATTTTCAAAAAGAAAAAGTTCTGAAGGATGCAGGTTATTTTATTAAAAATCAATTCGAATAATTATTATAAAATTAATTAATGAATAAAAGTGATAAAATATATATAGCAGGACATCGTGGTATGGTAGGGTCTGCTATTCTGCGCCAGTTAAAAATAAAAGGATATACAAATTTTGTTTTAAAAACTTCTTCAGAATTAGATTTGACACAACAACAAGATGTTGCTGATTTCTTTCTGAAAGAAAAACCGGATTATGTTTTTTTAGCGGCTGCAAAAGTCGGTGGAATTCTTGCAAATAATATTTATAAAGGAGATTTTATTTATGCAAATTTAATGATCCAGAGTAATGTAATTCATCATGCCTATTTAAATAATACTAAAAAATTAATGTTTCTAGGTTCTTCATGTATTTATCCAAAAATGGCGCCACAGCCATTAAAAGAAGAATATATGCTTACAGGAGAGTTAGAACCAACTAATGAACCATATGCAATTGCTAAAATTGCTGGAATTAAAATGTGTGATGCATATAGAAGTCAATTTGGATGTAATTTCATTTCGGTTATGCCAACAAATTTGTATGGTCCTAATGATAATTATGATCTAACAAATTCGCATGTTCTTCCAGCAATGTTGAGAAAGTTTATTACAGCAAAACGCAATAATGACACTTCTGTCACTATATGGGGTAGTGGAAGTCCTAAAAGAGAATTTTTACATGTAGACGACCTTGCCGATGCTTGTCTATATTTAATGGAAAATTATGATGACCAAGGATTAGTAAATGTAGGCGTAGGGGAAGATATTTCAATTTTAGACTTGGCTGTTTTGATAAAAAAAATAGTTGGATTTGAAGGAGAAATTCTAAATGATATTTCTAAACCTGATGGAACTCCTCGTAAATTAATGGATGTTTCAAAATTAAGCAGCCTTGGATGGAAAGCAAAAACAAGTTTAGAAGAAGGCATTCAGAAAGTTTACAAAGAAATAAAAGATTCTAATTGGGACAAATAAAATAAAGTTTTACAGAATAAGTGTTTCTTACTACTAAATAGAGTTTTATTTATCTGTTCAAAAATATAATTTTAGTGGTAAGTAATTTTTAACACCTTTAATTATTACTTTTGTAAGACATAGTAAATTATCAAATCAAACCAAAATTGGATACAGATAATCAAACCAAAATAGCGTCGATATTATATAATTCTTTATCACCAAGGAATTTAAGGGCAAATATTAATAATCTTAGTTATTTGCCTAGATGGATCATTGTAGTAATAGATGTGATGGTTCTGATTTTTTCATTTACTTTTACTTATATGCTATTCGAAGGAACAGCATTAGGCTATATAATTACTTCTCATCAGTTTGCCTTTGTTGGTGGATTACTTTTTATAAATATCTTTTTCTTCTGGTTATTTAGGACTTATTCAGGAATTATTAGACATTCGTCTTACATTGATGCCATTAAACTTTTGTTTTCGCAGATGTCTGTTTTGGTGTTTTTCTTATTCTTTAATTTAGTATTTGAATTATATACAGGACACAAGGCATTTTTAAATACAGCATTATTTATTAATCTTGTGTTGTCATTTTGTGGCCTGTTTTTGTACAGAGTAATTGTAAAACAGACTTTTGAAATGTATTTCTCAGAAAAAACAAATTCAAAGCTCATAAGAACGGTAATTTATGGAACAGATGCTAACGCCATTTCTGTAGCAAATGCACTAAAATTTGAAACTCCATCTCGATTTAAGATTGTTGGTTTTGTAGATAAGAATAATCAAAATGCATCTAAGCGTATGCTGGATTTACCCATTTTGATTTTGCGTAAAAAATTGCCTGCTTTAATGCGTTCAGTTGCTGCTGAAGGGGTCATTATTGCTGATAAAAGTTTAACAAAAGACGAACAATTAATTATAGTTGATCAATGTCTTGAATTCAATTATAGAGTTTATACCGTTCCTTTAATTTCAGATTGGGAAAATCAAAAAGAAATCTCTCAAAAAGTAAAAAATATACAAATTGAGGATTTACTAGAAAGAAAACCTATTGTGTTAGATAGTAAATCAATTTCTAAACAATTGAAGGATAAAACAGTTCTTATTACTGGAGCAGCTGGTTCGATAGGAAGTGAGATAGTTAGACAGGTTCTTGGGTTTAATCCAAAAATAGTTATTATTTTAGATCATGCTGAAACTCCATTACATAATTTGTGTTTAGAAACTCTTAGTATGAATCCTACTGCTAAGATTGTTGCCGTAATTGCAGACATAAAAAGTAAAAAAGCATTAGAAAAAGTATTTAAAAATTACAATCCGCATGTTGTTTATCACGCTGCGGCATATAAGCATGTTCCTTTGATGGAAGAAAATCCATCACAAGCTATTTTAACTAACATACGAGGGACAAAAAATCTAGCCGATTTATCTTGTAAATATCATGTCAAAAAATTTGTAATGGTATCTACTGATAAAGCTGTAAATCCTAGCAATGTTATGGGAGCTAGTAAGCGTATAGCAGAAAAGTATGTACAGTCATTATCATTAAAAAATCAAAAAGAAAATATTCCAGGAGTAACTAAATTCATTACTACCCGCTTTGGAAATGTGTTAGGTTCTAATGGATCTGTTGTTCCTTTGTTTACGAAACAAATTGCTGAAGGAGGTCCTGTTACTATTACCCACCAAGATATTATCAGATATTTTATGACTATTCCAGAAGCGTGTCAATTAGTACTCGAAGCAGGGGCAATGGGTAATGGTGGAGAAATCTATATTTTTGATATGGGTAAACCTGTAAAAATAATAGATCTGGCAAAAAAAATGATCAAACTTGCAGGTTTTATTCCGGATAAAGAGATTAAAATTAAAATAGTTGGATTACGTCCAGGTGAAAAATTATATGAAGAATTATTAAATGATACTTCTAAAACACTGCCAACTTATCATAATAAAATTATGATTGCTCAGGAAATCCAAGATGAGTATGAAGATTTGCATAACGATATTGATGAATTAATAGGTATTGCAGATTTTTATGAAAATGAAGATATTGTTGCAAAAATGAAAAAAATTGTTCCTGAATTTAAAAGTATGAACTCTGCTTTTGAAGTTTTAGATAAATAAATTTAAGAATGATTATTTTTGTTAATAGAATTAAGAAGGTGTTGTTGACACCTTTTTTCTATTTTATGATATATTAAAAAGAGTAAAAATCCTGTTAATTTAAAAAGTTGAGTTTGAATTTTTGAATTCAGATATAATTAATTAAAATGAATAATACAAAAGAATCAAATGATTGGCTTTTCGAAATAGCGCCAAAAAACAAATTCCTTTCTGTAAATTTAAAAGAAACATGGCAATATCGTGATCTATTATTTTTATTTGTAAAGCGTGATATTATAACTGTATATAAACAAACTATTTTAGGACCATTATGGTATTTAATTCAGCCTCTTTTTACTTCAGTGACATTTACTATTATATTTAATAATGTTGCAGGTATATCTACTGGTTCAGTTCCTCCATTTCTTTTTAATTTAGCTGGCATTACTATTTGGAATTATTTTACGGCCTGCTTGACAGGGACTTCAGATACTTTTAAAGCTAATGCTTCTATATTTGGGAAGGTGTATTTTCCTAGGATTATTACTCCGCTTTCAGTAGTAATCTCTAATTTGATCAAATTTGGAATTCAATTCATAATCTTTATTTTCTTTTATTTATTCTATTATTTTAATGGTTTTGATTTAAGTTTAAATATTTCTGTGTTTTTTTTTCCTTTATTAATTTGCATTATGGGAGTTTTAGGTTTAGGACTTGGGATGCTTATTTCTTCAATGGTAACTAAATATCGTGATTTTAGCTATCTTATTAGTTTTGGCATACAACTGCTAATGTATCTTTCTGCAGTAATGTATCCAATGGAACTTGTTAAAGATAAACTGCCAAAATTTGGATGGCTGGTTGAATATAATCCTTTAGCTTATACAATCGAGACAACTAGATATATGCTTTTAAATATTGGTAATATATCTACCTTAGGATTGGTCTATACCGTTTTTTTTACAGTAATTGTTTTTTTTATAGGTCTTTTAATTTTTAATAGAACAGAAAAAAGTTTCATTGATACAGTTTAAAATAAATCATAGTATTTAGATTTAATTGACGGCACTTAACTAATCAAGATATAATGAGAATTATTTTAGATCCACAAATTTATAATCTACAGAGATATGGGGGGATTTCAAGATATTATACAGAAGTATTTACTTTATTAGCAAAAGATAAAAATGTCACAATAATTACACCTCTAAACAATTCAACTAATATTTATTTTAATAATAGTGTATTAAATTCGTTTAAGCAAAATATATATGGAATCATAATCAAATATTTTAAAAAGATTAAATTATATCAAAGGCTTAAAATACAGTATATTGCAAATTTAAACTTTGAAAAGAGGTTAATTAGCGCAAAATACGATTTATTTATACCAACATACTATGATGTTAATTTTCTAAAATATATAGGGTCTAAACCTTTTGTACTAACAGTTTATGATATGATTCATGAACTTTTCCCTGAGTACTTTACTAATTCAGAAGTTCTACTCAAAAACAAACTTTTGTTGATGGAGAAGGCAACTAGAATAATAGCAGTATCAGAAAATACTAAGAAAGATATTTTAAAATTGTACCCTCACATAAATGAATCTAAAATTGACGTAATTTATCATGGAGCATCTATTAAAATAAAAAATAATATTGAAAATATACTGCCAGATAAGTATATTTTATTTGTTGGAAATAGATCAATTTACAAAAACTTTCTTTTTTTTATTAATTCTATTTCTAATTTATTGAAAAATGAGGAGAACCTTTTTTTAGTATGCGCTGGAGGAGGAAATTTTACTAATGCAGAAAATGAATATATTTCTAGATTAGGATTGAAAAATAAAATTCTTTTTAAATCTTTTGTAGATGATGAGCTGGGCTATTTCTATAAACATGCAGAATGTTTTGTTTTTCCTTCACAATATGAAGGATTTGGGATTCCAGTTTTGGAATCAATGATTTGTGGTTGTCCTGTAGTTTTAGGAAATCATAGCTCATTTCCTGAAGTTGCAGGTGATGCAGGAGTATATTTTGAATTGAATAACTCAGATGATTTAGTTGAAAAAATAAATACCCTGATTAAAAATAAATCTGTTAGAGAATACTTTTCAAAAAAAGGAATTGAGCAGGCAAAAAAGTTTAGTTGGGAAAAAGCAGCAGTAGAATGTATAACTGTATACAACATAGCATGTAAGACTAATTAATATATTAAAAAACTTTTATATTTTAATTTTACAGATAATAAACTAAAAAATATAGTATAATAAATAACTATTTTAACTATTCCTAAATTGAAAGACATTATTCTAAAAGCCGAAAATATCTCTAAACAATATCGTTTAGGACAAGTAGGAACCGGAACTTTAAAACATGATTTGAATAAATGGTGGCATCAAATACGTGGTAAAGAAAACCCTTATCTAAAGATTGGTGAGACTAATGACCGATCTACTAAAGGAACGTCAGACTATGTTTGGGCCTTACAGAATATTGATTTTGAAGTAGAACGAGGTGAGGTTTTAGGAATTATTGGGAAAAATGGCGCTGGAAAATCTACACTTTTAAAAATACTTTCAAAAGTAACAGCCCCAACAACAGGAACTATTAAATCACGAGGACGTATTGCATCTCTTTTAGAAGTAGGAACAGGGTTCAATGGAGAAATGACAGGAAGAGAAAATATTTATCTTAATGGGGCTATTTTGGGTATGACCAAAAAAGAGATTGCGTCAAAATTAGATGAGATAATTGAATTTTCGGGTTGCGAACGTTATATAGATACTCCAGTAAAGAGATACAGTTCTGGAATGACCGTTCGATTAGCCTTTGCTGTTGCAGCATTTTTAGAACCTGAAATTTTGGTGGTTGATGAAGTTTTAGCTGTTGGAGATGCAGAATTTCAAAAAAAAGCAATAGGGAAAATGCAAGATATTTCTCGAGGAGAAGGAAGAACTGTACTTTTTGTTAGTCATAATATGGCTGCAGTAAAAAGTCTATGTACCAGAGGGCTAGTTTTAATTAATGGTAAGGTTGCTATGGCTGGAAGTGTAGAAAATGCGGTTAATTTTTATTTAAGTCAAGATTCAGAATCAATGAATGCGAAAGTTTTTGATTCGAACTATGATAAAAATGAATTTACTATCCATGAAATTAGTTTAAATGCGGTTGGGAAGTCATCAGAAGCCCCTCTAGATGAATATCAAGAAATTGAAATAAATACTTTATTTACATTAAAGGATGATTCAAGAAAATTGCATTTAACATTTGTTTTGAATAATGATTTTGGAGAACCACTTTTTACATTCTCCCATGTAAACAAGAATTTGAAATTGAATAAAGGAACAAACAAAATCAAATGTCTACTGCCAGAAGGATTTTTGAATGTAGGGACCTATTATCTTTCTCTATATATCATAGAGGATTCAAAATCTGCACTTTTTATTGAAAAAGATATCATTTCCTTTGTTATCCAAGAAGGAGAAAGACCTGTGGGATCTTGGATGGGACGAGAACCGGGTTTTATAAAACCTAAATTTGATTGGTCAATTGAAGTTAATTAGATGAAAAAGAAAATAAAAAAAGCGGCTAAGTTGGTACTAAACAAACTTGGTTATAATCTTACTAAAATATCCGCAACAAATATTGATTTGATTAACACAAGTCATAAAAATTATTTACTGTTTAATTTTTATAATACTTTAAAAGAATTTAATTTTCAACCTAAACATATTGTTGATGTTGGAGCTAATCATGGTACATGGACTCGTGAAGCACTATTGCATTTTCCAGATGCCTATTATACTTTATTAGAACCTCAGGAATGGTTAAAAGAATCATTTCAGGACATTTTAGATAGTAATCCAAAAGTTAGATTTCATGCAGTTGGTGCTGGACAAAAAAAAGGCTCTTTTCTTTTTACAATTGTTGATAGAGACGACAGCTGTTCTTTTAGATATACAAAAGAAGAAGCACTTGAGGCTGGATTCAAGCAATTAGAAATTCCAGTAGTTACTTTAAATGAATTACTTTTAGAAAATAAAATGCCTGTTCCAGATATTATTAAGATCGATGCAGAAGGATTAGATATTGAGGTTTTAAAAGGTGCTGATAGTTTTTTTGGTAAAACGGAAATATTTATGGTAGAATCTGGAATAGTTAATAAAACACTTAATAATAATCTCTTTAGTCTAGTAAATTTTATGGATGAGAATGGTTATAGGTTGTTTGAAATAACGGATTTAAACAGACCTTTTGCACTGAAGGTATTATGGCTTGCAGAGCTTGTATTTGTAAAAAAAGATGGATTTATTGACTCCCAAAGAATCATATAATGATTAATGTAACAAAAACTTTTTTGCCTCTTCTAGAAGAGTATAATAAACAATTACAGCGCGCTTGGGAAAAACAATGGCTTACAAATCGTGGAGAACTTGTTTTAGAGTTAGAACAAAAATTAAAAGAATATTTAAATACTTCTAATATTATTGTAACAAATAATGGCACTGTTCCATTACAAATAGCATTAAAATTATTGGGAAACCAAGGTGAGATAATTACCACTCCATTTAGTTATGTAGCTACATCAGCAGCAATTGTTTGGGAAAATTGCACTCCTGTTTTTGTTGATATTCATGCTGAATATTTAAGTATAGATGAAACAAAGATTGAAGCCGCAATTACAAATAAAACAACGGCCATTTTAGCTACACACGTTTTTGGCAATCCTTGCAACGTTGAGGCTATCGAAGTTATAGCACAAAAACATAATCTAAAAGTAATTTATGATGCTGCCCATTCATTTGGTGTGACTTATAAAAGAAAATCATTATTTAATTACGGAGATATTAGTACTTGTAGTTTTCACGCAACAAAATTATTTCATACAGGAGAAGGAGGTGCAATGTTTACAAATTGTGAAACTTTATACAATAAAATGTTTTATAGTCATAATTTTGGACATAACGGTGCTTTGGACTTTTATGACGTAGGTATAAATGGGAAGATGTCTGAATTGCAAGCAGCAATGGGTTTGTCAGTTCTACCTTATATAGAAAACATAATTTTAGAAAGAAAAAAGGTCGTTGATTATTACAATTCTAATCTAGATCTATCAAAAATTCAAACTTTAAAATTAAGAGATCATACTCAATGGAACTTTAGTTATTATCCAATTATTTTTGAAAGCGAAGAAAAATTATTGAAAGTTGAAAGAAAATTAAATGAAAGTCAAATTTTTCCAAGACGATATTTTTACCCTTCTCTAAATACATTAGGATATATGAAAGGAAATAAAATGGATATCTCTGAAAATATTTCCTGTAAGATCCTGTGTCTTCCTTTGTATGTCGGCTTATTGGATGTTGAATTACAGAAAATAGTTTCAATTATAAATTATAATTTATAATGAAAGTAGCAATAATGCAACCTTATTTTCTTCCTTATATAGGATATTTCAAGTTGATAAAGGAGGCAGATACTTTTGTAGTTTATGACGACGTTAACTTTATAAAAAAAGGATGGATAAATAGAAACAATATTTTAGTAAATGAACAACAGTTTTTATTTACTATCCCTTTGCAATATGTAAGTCAGAATAAATTAATTAATGAAATAGAAATTGATGAAAATTCAGAATGGAAAAAAGGGCTGTTAAAAACTATAAATCATGCATATTCAAAAGCTCCCTTTTTTAAAGAAGTTTATCCTCTAATAAAAAAAATAATAGAATTTCAAGAGACAAATATTGCAAAATTTATACTTTATTCGTTAGAACAAGTATGTTGTTTTCTTGAAATTAAAACTAACATCATTATTTCATCTGATATAAAAAAAATAAATATTCTAAAAGGGCAAGAGAAAATAATAGATATTTGCCAAAAATTAGGCGCTACATACTATTTAAATGCATCAGGAGGGAAAAGTTTATATGATGAAAATCAGTTTTTAAATGGAAACATCTTTTTGAAATTTATAGAACCTCCTCAAATAACATATCCACAATTTAAAAATACATTTATACCTTATTTATCAATAATTGATGTTTTGATGTTTAATTCGTTAGAAAGTATTCAAGATTTTTTAAAGTAATGATAATTTATGAAAAAATACACTAAAATAATTGAGCATTATGAGAGTTGTTTTGATAAACATGGAGATAATCATTTAGGTGTAGATTGGCCAAATAAAGAAGATGTTGATATACGATATAAAATAATGCTGGACATTATTAAGCTAAATGATAGAAACGATAAACAAGTTTCCCTCTTGGACTTCGGCTGTGGTACATCTCATCTTTTAGAATATATTCACAAAAATGAAATGTCAACAATTGATTATTCTGGTTTAGACATCTCTCAGAAATTTATTAACGTTGCAAAGAACAAGTACCCTAATAATACTTTTTACTGTTTAGATATATTCGAATCTGAAAATTGCCTGGGTAATTTTGATTATATAATCATGAATGGAGTTTTTACTGAAAAAAATTCATTGTCGTACGAAGAAATGTGGGAATATTTTACTAATATGTTGAGAGTAATTTATAAAAAAGCAGATAAGGGTTTTGCTTTTAATGTGATGTCAAAAAATGTTGATTGGGAGCGTCAAGATTTATTTCATGTACCACATGATCAATTAAGCAGTTTTTTGTGTAATAACCTTACTAGAAACTATATTATTAGAAATGATTATGGACTTTACGAATATACAGTATATGTTTTAAAAAAGTAAAATATGGCAAATGTTATAATTTTTGGTATTCAGGATTTTGCAGAACTGGCACATTATTATTTAGAAAATGACTCTGAACATCATGTAATAGCGTTTGCTGTTAATGAGTGTTATTTACCTGATAATAAAATGTTTAAAGGTTTGCCGGTAGTAGCATTTGAAAATATTGAAAAAAAATATTCTCCAAAAGAGTTCAAGTTTTTTGCTCCTATGGCGCCCCAAAAAATGAATACATTAAGAGAAAATATTTATAATAATATTAAATCAAAAGGTTACGATTTAATAAGTTATATAAGTACAAAAGCAACAGTTTTTAACGGATCTATAGGTGATAATTGTTTTATTCTAGAAAATAATACTATTCAGCCATTTACAACAATTGGTAACAATGTAGTGTTGTGGAGTGGGAATCATATAGGGCATCACAGCTTGATAAAAGACCATGTTACTTTTACATCACACGTTGTGTTATCTGGTCATTGTATAGTAGAAAGTTACTGTACATTTGGTGTAAATTCAACAATAAGAGATGGTTTGCATATAGCTGAAGGAACCTTTGTAGGCATGTCGGCAACTATTATTAAAAATACAGAATCATGGTCAATTTACAAAGGAAATCCGGCGCAAAA
The DNA here is from genome assembly GCF_000016645.1 of Flavobacterium johnsoniae UW101. Taxonomy (NCBI): domain Bacteria; kingdom Pseudomonadati; phylum Bacteroidota; class Flavobacteriia; order Flavobacteriales; family Flavobacteriaceae; genus Flavobacterium; species Flavobacterium johnsoniae. The sequence continues at coordinate 341,227 of NC_009441.1, read as the reverse complement.
ATCTGAAATATCAAGTAAAAAAATATAGAGATGTGGAAAAAAAAAGGGTTGCTTTTTAACGTTAGTCATTATAAAAATGATTTTATTAAATCGCATGCTTCGATACCGTTTGCTTATCATGTAGAAGAAAATATGTTTAGGATTTATTTTAGTTCGAGAAACGAAGCAGGGAAATCATTTCCATTTTATATTAATGCTATAGTAAATAATGGAAACATTGAAGTCATAAGTGATGTTGTAGGTCCCATTCTTGAATTGGGAAGGTTAGGAACCTTTGATGACAGCGGCATAATGCCATCATGTTTGATAAAGAGTAACGATAAGTTGTTAATGTATTATATAGGCTGGAATCCACAAATTACAGTTTCTTATAGGCTTTCAATTGGTCTGGCAATTAGTTATGATAATGGCCTCACTTTTCAAAAGTTTAGTGAAGGTCCGATTTGCGATAGAAATATTTCTGAGCCCTATTTTAATACAGCGCCATACATTATTATAGAAAATAATGTTTGGAAGATGTGGTATATATCTTGTACAGGATGGGAAATAATCAATAATTATCCAGAGCCATCATATCATGTTAAGTATGCTGAATCAGATGATGGAATTAATTGGGAAAGAAAGGGAACAATTAGTTTAGATTATGATGAAAAAGCAAAGGCACTAGGAAGACCATGCGTTTTAAAAGAAGACAATAAATACGTTATGTATTTTTCATATAGAAATACTAGTGAGTATAGAACTTCTAGTCAAGATGGATATAAGTTGGGGCTGGCATTATCATATGATGGGGTGATTTGGGAAAAAAAGTACGAAGATGTTGGAATAGCTTTGTCGAATTTTGGCTGGGATAGTCAAATGATGGAATATTGTCATGTATTTGAACATATGGGGTTTACTTATATGTTGTATAATGGTAATGATTTTGGAAAAGAAGGATTTGGATATGCAGTCAGATAATTCTCTTTTCCTTGCAATCTACATGATAACTTATAATCATGGAGCATTTATTGAAGAAACTATAGAATCATTGATGAATCAAAATACTAGTTTTAAATATAAATTATTCATTGGAGAAGATCTTTCATCAGATAATACCCGTGCAATTTGCCTTAAGCTTAAAGAAAAATACCCAAATAAAATTGATTTATTTTTAAATACTCAAAATCTTGGGCCAAATTTAAATGCGAAACAAATTTTTAAGGCATGTTTCGAAAGTGGAGCAAAATATATTGCACTTTGTGAAGGCGATGATTATTGGACTGATAAATTAAAATTACAGAAACAAGTAGATTTTTTAGAAGCTAATCCAGATTATGTAATTTGTTATCATAAAGTAAAAGTATTACGAAATGGCATTTTAGAAGAAGATTCTATTACACGAAAAGCTCCAGAAACTACTACGATAAAAGATTTAGCAAAGGGTAACTATCTTCATACTTGTAGTGTAGTTTTTAGAAATAAATTGTTTGAAAAATTCCCAAGTTATTTTCATAAATCACCTATAGGAGATTACTTTTTGCATATGTTAAATGCCCGTTATGGAAAAATAAAATTTATTGATGAATATATGGGAGTTTACAGACTTCACGAAACATCTGTATGGTCTTCAAAAACTCAAGTAAAAAGAGAGCAGATTTGGTTGAAATTTTTGAAAAATATTCGAAAAAATTTCGATAAAGAAGTTCAAAATATACTTGACGATCAAATAAAACAATATAAAATTTTAAGAAATAAAAGAAGGGTGGCGAGATTAAAAAAAGTTATTAAACGTTTTCTTTTCTTAAAAGAAATAAAAAAGTGATAGTGGATTTTCCTTTAATTTCAATAATTGTTCCAAATTACAACCATGAAAATTATCTCAAACAGCGTTTAGATTCTATATTCAAACAAACATATCAAAATTTTGAGGTGATTTTACTGGATGACTGCAGTACAGATGAGAGTAGAAAAATTCTATCTGAATATGCTTTAAATCCAAAAGTAACCCATTGTATTTTTAATGCTGAAAATTCAGGAAACACTTTTGTACAATGGAAAAAAGGAATTGAACTAGCTAAAGGAGATTTTGTATGGATAGCAGAATCTGATGACTATTGTGATGTTGATTTTTTAGAAAAAGTTAGTATACCTTTGATAAACGATACTCAGGTAATGTTATCATATTGTCAATCAAATAAAGTTGACAATACTGGTAGTATAACAGGAAACTGGATTGAACATACAGATTCGTTAGACAAAGAAAGTTTTAAAAAAGACTTTGTTATAGATGGTAATTTATTTATCGAAAAATATCTGATTTTTTTAAATGCCATTCCAAATGCAAGCGCTGCTCTATTAAGAAAAAACAATCTTGACATTTCTCAAGTTTTATTGTCTAATACAAATCTTAAAACCTGTGGAGACTGGCTTATTTATTTTGACCAGATCATTAATTATAAAATAGCTTTTATAGCCGCTTCACTTAATAATTTTAGATACCATACAAACAGTGTTATTGCAAAAACAGTAATTTTAGATAATAGGAATTTGATTGTAGATATTAATCTTCAAATGAGAAAAGTAATATTTACAATATTAAAATTTAAGAAACCTTTAAATTATAATTTAGTTGCTGCAAAAAATAAAGAAATTATTAAGGCTTTGAAATATGAAAAGTCTTTCTTACTAATACATGATGATAAAAAATTAAAAGGTTTCTTTATTTTGGCAGGTGTACTCGGCCAATTTATACAGAAGTATCAATTTCGGAAAAACTTAAAAATAAAATTAAAGAAGTTCTTCTCATGATATCAATAATTATTTGTTCAAGAACTAGTGTTATATCAGATAACTTGCTGGACAATATATTGCTTACTATTGGTGCAGATCATGAGTTAATTGTTATTGATAATTCAGAAAATAAATACTCAATTTTTGAGGCTTATAATATAGGCATTAATAAAAGTAAAGGAGAAATAGTTTGTTTTATACATGATGACATTAATTTTCTTACTCTTAACTGGGGGGGAATTTTAATTGAAATTTTTAATGAAAACAAAAAAGTAGGGCTTATAGGTGTAGCAGGAGCTAAGAGTAAAACAAAAATGCCGTCAGCTTGGTGGAATTGTGGAGATAAAGATTTATATATGAATATTAACCAATATTTAGCAAATGGGAATAAAGAATATTGGTATAAAGGATTTGATAAAAGTACTATAGAAGAGGTTGTAGTTATAGATGGAGTTTTTATGGCGGCAAGAAAAGACAATTCTATATCATTTAATACGAAATTAACCGGTTTTCATAATTATGACTTAAATCTTTCTTTTGAATATTTGAAAAAAGGATATATAGTAGTGGTTACAAATAATATTTTATTGGATCACTTCTCAATTGGAGTTTTAAATGAATCCTGGTATAAATCAGCCTTACAAATTCATAAATTATATAATGATTTTTTACCCTTAAATAAATCCAACAATTCATACTCTTCTCTAAAAAGCTACGAGTTTAATAATGGTGTAAAATTCATTAGTAATCTGCTTAAATTTAAATTAAGAAAAGAAGCATTTTGTCTATGGATAAAACTATTTTTAATTAAACCAGTAAGCAAATTTCATTTTTATTTTTTTAAATCCTTATTCCAATAAATGCTTGCTATTATTATTCCATATTATAAATTAACTTTTTTTGAAGAGACATTAAAGTCTCTCGAAAATCAAACGAATAAAAGATTTAAAGTTTATATTGGAGACGATGCAAGTCAGGAAAGTCCCATCTTGTTATTGGAAAAATTTCAATCAAAATTTGAGTTTATTTATCATAAATTTGAAAAAAATTTAGGAAGCATCTCATTGACTAAACAATGGGACAGATGTATTGATTTAGCAAAAGAAGAAAAATGGCTAATGATTTTAGGCGATGATGATTTACTAGCCGAGAATGTTGTAGAAGAGTTCTATCTAAATTGTTCAGAATTTGAAAATAAAGCAAATGTAGTTAGGGTCGCATCAAAAATCGTTTCAGAGAATAATCAAAATATTTCAGAAAAATTTCAACATCCAAAATGGGAAACAGCATCAAACTTCTATTATAGAAAGTATAAAGGATTAACGAGGAGTTCGTTGTCAGAATATATTTTTGCTAAAAACACTTATTTGAAATATGGGTTTAAAGATTATCCATTAGCATGGTTTAGTGATGATATGGCTTGGATAGATTTTGCAGAAGATCGTTCTATATATACTATAAATAACAGCCAGGTTATGGTTAGGATTTCCAATATAAACATTACGGGAAAAAAAGATAATTTTTCGGTTAAAAATCAGGCTGAAGAATTATTTTATACAGATTTAGTTCATAAAAAGATACATCTTTTTAATTCAATTCAAAAGAATGATTTATTGATGACCTATGAAATCTCAATTAAAAAAAACAGAAAGGTGGTTTTTAAAGAATGGAAGTTTTTATTAAAAAGTTATTTTAGAAATGGAAAAATAGTACCATTTCTAAAATGTTTTAGAAGATTTTTTAGAGACTTTGTGCTTTCATGAAAACATTAATTTCTATTATAATTCCAACCTTCAATAGAGCTCACTTAATTGGTGATACTCTAAATAGTATTCTAAATCAAACTTATACATCATGGGAGTGTATTATAGTAGACGATGGTTCAATAGATAATACTCAGGATGTTGTAAATGAATTTGTTAAAAAAGACAATCGCTTTCAATATCATAAAAGACCAGCTTATAAATCAAAAGGACCTAATTCTTGTAGAAATTATGGTTTCGAAAAAAGCGTGGGCAGCTTAATACAATTTTTTGATAGTGATGACTTAATGAAATTAAATTGCTTAGAAGTAAAATCGTCATACTTTTTAGAAAATATAGATTTAGTAATATGTAAATTAAGTCTTTATGATTTTGAAAAAAATATTGAGATAAAGCAAAGCAATATTATTTCTAAAGATTTGATTTACGATTATTTTGCAGGTAAAGTTGCCTTATACATTTGCGGGCCTTTATGGAATAGATCTTTTTTGGAAACAAAACGTTTTCTTTTTAACGAAAGTATAGTTAATTGTGATGATTGGGATTTTAATATGAACATGTTGTATTTTAATCCAAAATATATCATTGTAAATGAGGCACTAATTTTCTATAGAAGACATCACAGTTCTTTGTCTAAAGAAATTGAAGAGCAGCATTTATCAGAGATAAGAAACGTTTCAAATTTGTTGGATCAACATCTAACGTTAATAAAAAAAAATAAAATTTCTAAATTAAGAAAGTTTTATAAGTATGCTATAGACTACAATAAATATTATTTAAAAGAAGCTATAGTTAAAAAAGACAAAATACAGTATCTTTTTTTATTTCGGATTTCTAAATATTGTTTAGCTTATAATTTTTGGAATATATTTTTTAGAATATGGATGTTAAAAGTTTTTTATCTTTTTTTTGGAAAAATATTTAAAATATTTAAAAACAACAATTTTACTGTTATTAGAAGATCTTGAAATAAAGAATTAATAAAAAAACAAACGTGCTAACATTTAAAAGTTTAGGAAAAAAAGGTAATTTGGGGAATCAACTTTTTCATATTGCTTCTACGATTGGAATTGCAAAAAAAAATAAACACGAATTTGTGTTTCCTAACTGGTACTATACAGATTTCTTTAATTATAGCTTTCCTATTATCAAAGAATATGAAGATTACAATTTTGTTCAAGTTGTTGAGAAATCATATTCATTTCATGAGTGGGATTTGGGGCAAGGTAATTACGATGTGAACGGAGCCCTGCAGTCAGAAAAATATTTTGATAAAGTTTTTACTAAAAAAATCTTTGAGTTCAAAGCAGAATTTCTAAAAGAGTTATTAAATAAATATAAATACTTGTTTGATAAGAATACAATTTTTATCTCTGTTCGAAGAGGAGATTTTGTTTATCATCCAGACTACTATCAATTACCTTATCAATATTATTTTTTAGCCTTAGAAGAATACTTTCCTGATTGGAAAGAGAGAAATTTAATTTTCATGAGTGATAATATTAATTATTGCAAATATCATTACAGTTTTTTAAAAAATGCCATTTTTTTGGAAAACCTTTCGGCTATAGAACAACTCGCTATAGGCTCTCAAGGAAAAGATTTTATAATAAGCAATTCTACATTTTCATGGTGGACTGCTTGGCTTGGCGAAAAAGAAGATAGTAAAATTATAAGACCATTAAAGAATTTTAGAGGTTCATTAGCAAAATTAAATGATGACTCTGATTTTTTTCCTGAACAATGGATTAAATTTGATTATAAAAAAAACAGAATTGGACTTAAATATTTTAGTTTAACAATAAAAGGAAGAATTTATCAAATAGCAGATTTTCTTCAATTTAGTATTAAAAAAATATTTTTTTTAATGAAGAAAGCTGTTAATAAAATATTTAAATGAAAATCCTCTTAGTTTCAATGCCTTCTATTCATGTAATTCGTTGGATAGAAAACCTAAAAGATACGAAATATCAATTGTATTGGTTTGACGTTTTAGATAGAGGGACAGTGGAGACCTTACATTCTGTTAAACAATTTACTGGATGGAAAAAAAGAAAATGGCCTTACATAAAAGGTGAATATTTTTTGAGTAAAAATTTCCCTGGTATTTATCAAAAAATTATTCCTACACTAGAAATAACAGCAAATGAAGCCTTAGAAAAAATAATTAAGGAAATACAGCCAGATGTTATTCATAGTTTTGAAATGCAGAATTGTTCATATCCTATTTTAAAAACGATGCTTAAGTTTTCAAAAATGAAATGGCTCTATTCTTGTTGGGGAAATGATCTCTTTTATTATATGAATTTTAAAAATCATAATTTAAAAATTAAAAAAGTTTTAAAAAGAGTTGATTATTTGCATACAGATTGTAAAAGAGATTTTCATCTTGCTCAAAAATTAAATTTTTCTGGAAAATATTTAGGCCTTGTTCCTGGTGGGGCAGGTTATAAATTAAAAGAATTAGAGGCTTTTAAATTACCCGTTTCAGAAAGAAAAATCATTTTGGTAAAAGGATACGAGCATACCTTAGGCAGAGGGCTTAATATTATTAAAGCTTTACATTCATTACAAGATGAAATAAAAAACTACCAAGTAATTATTTTTGGAGCGCATCAAAATGTAACAGATTATATAAAATTTAATGATTTAGATTTTCAGTCTTTCAATAGACATGAACTTTTGCATGATGAATTAACAAAACTAATGGGGAAATCCTTACTATATATTGGAAACAGTATTTCTGATGGTATGCCAAATACATTATTAGAAGCTGTACTAATGGGAGCTTTTCCAATTCAGTCGAATCCTGGAAGAGTAACTGAAGAAATAATTATAAATGGAAGTAATGGACTTTTAATTAACGATCCAGAATCTGTTTCAGAAATTAAGGAACTTATTTTAAAATCACTTTCCGATTTAACGATGTTACAAGAAGCATTAGTTAAGAATCAAAAAATAGCAGCCGACAGATTAGATTATTTTGATAATAAAAGAAAGATAGTGGCAATGTATAAAACTGTTTTGGAATGCGAGTAGGCTTTAACCCACATAAAGATCAGTTGAATCTTAAATCTGAATATTTTCATCAGATTATTATTCCTGTTTATATTCCAAATCACGAAGATTATTTTAAAGATAGTTTTGAAATTTTAAAACTATGTTTAGAATCATTATTTCTCACAACACATCAAAAAACTTATATAACGGTCGTTAATAATGGAAGTACTAAAAATGTTAGTAATTATCTAAGTCAGTTATATTTTGATAAAAAAATTCAGGAAGTTGTTGAAACAACAGATATTGGAAAATTAAACTCAATTTTAAAAGGTCTGGCGGGGCATAATTTTCCATTAATTACTATTTCAGATTTTGATGTTCTATTTCTGAATAACTGGCAGAAAGAAACATACTCTATTTTTGAAAATTTTGAAAAAGCAGGAGCTGTTTGTCCAACACCTTCATCTCGTTCATTAAGGACTTACACATCCAATATTTACTGGGAGAAATTTTTCTCAAAAGATTTAGTTTTTTCTGACGTTCGAAATCCGGAAGCACTACAAAATTTTGCACATAGTGTAGGTAATTCTAATTTTTACAACAAACATCATTTAGAAAAATACTTTACTGTATTTAAAAACAATAAAAAGGCTGTAATTGGTGCAGGACATTTCGTAGCAACATACCGCGGAGACATTTTTGATAATATAATCAAATATTCTCACTATAAATTAGGAGGGAACAGCGAAAATGCTATTTTAGATGTACCAGTTGTAAAAAAAGGATTGTGGCGCTTGTCTACAGAAGATAATTTTGCTTATCACATGGGGAATGTTTTGGAAGACTGGATGTATGACCACATACAAAAATTGAATAAAAATATGGATGAAGATTCCTTTTATTTAAAAGAAGCCAAATCATCATCTTTGCTTTATAATTTTATAAAAAACAGACTTTTCTCAAAAATTATATTGAATAAAAAAGTGATGAAATATTTTATAAGATGGAAAGGTTTAAATAAACAACAAGCCAGAGATTATCTGGTATAAAGAATCAAAATAAAAACATTTTTTGAATTATATATATGCAATTTAAAATCTCTATTATAACAATAAATTATAATAATGCTTCAGGGTTAGAAAAAACTATTGAAAGTGTTATTAACCAGACTTATAAAGATTTCGAATTTATAGTTATTGATGGAGGAAGTACTGATGAAAGCAAAGAAATAATTTTAAAAGCTGGAAGCAGTATTTCTTATTGGGTGAGTGAAAAAGACGCTGGAATTTATAACGCTATGAATAAAGGCATCAAAACTGCTTCAGGAGATTATCTTCTATTTATCAATAGTGGAGATTATTTGTATAATGAAAAAGTAGTTGAAAATTTGGTTAATCACTTATTGGAAACAGACGAAATTGTTTATGGTAATGTACTTTTAAGAAATGAGACAAAAAATTGGGAAATAATACAAGAACATCCAGATAAATTAAACTTCTCGTATTTTTATAATAGAACCATATGTCATCAGGTCTGCTTATTTAAAAGGTCTTTATTTGACAATATTTTCTTTTTTAATGAAGATTATAAAATTGCTTCTGATTGGGAATTTTTGATATATGCAATATATATTCAAAAAGTAAACTGCAGAAAAATAGATCTTTTGATCTCCGTTTATGATACTACCGGAATTTCAGGTAATCCGAATTTTAAAAAGATAGCTGCCAGTGAGAGAAAAAAAACAATGGAAAAGTTTTTCCCTTTGTTTGAAGATGACTACAAACTCCTTTCAAAATATTCATCTAACAGGTCAAAACAATTATTGCAGATAGAGAAATCTGTTTTTTTTCGAAAAATAGTTTCAGTTTTTTTTATGGCTGTTTTGTTATTCATTCCTAAAAAAGATAAATAATGAAAATAAGCATAATTTATACTTTTCGCAATAGAGATTCCAGACGAGTTAAAAATTCCCTTGATTCATTAGCAAAGCAGACAAAACAGAATTTTGATGTCATTTTTATAGATTATGGTTCTGATGAAGATACGGCCTTAGAAATAAAGAATCTTTTAAAAAAATATGATTTTGCATCTTATATTTATTTAAACACAAACAAACAGCCTTGGAATAAGTGCAAAGCATTAAATTTCGCTATAAAACAAATCAAATCAAAATACTGTTTTATTGCTGATGCAGATATAATTTTCCACTCAAAATTTACCTTAGAATTAGAAAGACTAACAGAACCAAACAAAGCAGTATATTTTCAGGTAGGATTTTTAAGTGAAGAAGAAAGTTCCAAAAATATACCTTTTGAAGAATATAAAATTAAATTTTTAACAAATAATGAAGCGACAGGGATGACACTTTTTCCTGTTGAAAACCTTTATTCAATAAACGGATTTGATGAGTTTTTTCATTTTTGGGGAGCAGAAGATACCGATATTCATAATCGATTGAAAAATGCTGGATGTGAAATTGAATACTATGATCAAGAATTGTTACTGCTTCATCAATGGCACAAAAATTTTAGATCAAGAGAAACCAAAGAACTTGGGAAAGAACTGCAATTATCAGGAATTGTTGAAATCAATCATCAGCATTTAATTTATAATTTAGAAAATAAAATTACTAAGGTTAATGACGAAAATTGGGGTAATCTAGCAGATGAGAAAGAATTTAATGAATTGGTAGCTTCCAGTCCCTTGGTTCTTCCAGATAAGAAATCGAGTATAGATCATTTTTTGTATTATGAACTGCCTAATTCTAAAAATAAAGTACTTTCAGTACAAATAAAAGAGAATAAGTCTGAGATGAAAAATAAATTGAAAAGGATACTGGGAAAAAAGATTATTGAACATTACACCTTAAAAGAAATAAACGATTTATTTTTACTTCATATTGTTTCGTTCTATCATAATTTTCCTTATTCATATAAAATAAGTGAAGATTTAAAAAGTATTACATTTAAAATTAAAAAGTAAAAATAATCATATTATCTAACAACAAGTAAATGTCTAAAGTAATTTTAATTTCACAAATACCTCTTCCATATGATAAAATTGGAAGCTGGAGCACTTTATATAAAAATTACTTGCAAAATAATCATAAGATTGACTATATAGTATGTGTTGAGCCTGAATTAAAATTTGAAAACGTTCAGTATAGTTTTGTGAAAAACGACTTCGTCGAAAAAATAATAAAAAGAATTACAAAAAATCCTTATGCAGGTTATTTAAAAGCTCTTGAAAAAATTATAAAACCAGAAGAAAAATACATTATTCAGATTGTAGATAATTTTGGTATTGTAAAGAGGTTAATTCATTTTTTAGAACAGAACAATAAACGATCTCAATTTTATATTCAATTTTTTTATCACGGTTTTCCACCTTTTTATGAGAATTTTTACGGTAATTGGTTTTTTGAGAATATTGATGAAATGGTTCTTTTAACCCATGACAGCTACAAGGTTCATAAACAGACTTATACTGTATTGCCTACAAAATTTTCAGTACTTCATAATGGAATTGATACTTCAAAATTCCATAAAATTTCATCTGAAGACAAAGCAGGTTTAAAAAAAGAATTAGGGATTACAAATAAAAAAATATTTGTTTGGTGCTCACAAGATCGTCCTAAAAAAGGATTGAATTTTATTTTAGATGCTTGGAAAAGAATAAATAGAAAAGACAAAGACGCAGTTCTGTTAGTAATTGGAGCAAATCGCGAGTTTAAAATTGAAGGTGTTACTTTTTTAGGAAGGATACCAAACAATGAACTACCAAAATATTATCAAATAGCTGATTGTTATTTGTTCCCAACTCTTTGGCACGAAGGTTTCGGTTTGAGTTTAATTGAAGCTTTACATTGTGGATGCTATTGTATCGCTTCTGCTAATGGAGGAGTTCCTGAAGTATTACAATATGGAAAATTAGGGAAACTAATTGAGAAGCCCAATTTTGTAGAAGAATGGGTTACAGAAATAGAAGCATTTTTAAATCAGGATGAGACTTATAATTTACTAATTCCAGATAACTTGTATTCTATGAAAAACTGGAATGAAGGCATGAATGAGATAATTGAAAATGCAAAAAAGAATTTAAGTTAATGAAAACTATTGCAATTATTCCTGCTCGAGGCGGTTCAAAAAGGCTTCCTGATAAAAATATCCTCCTTTTTGGAGGTATACCTTTAATTGCACATTCTATTTTATATGCAAAGGCAAATGCCGTTATAGACGAAGTTTATGTGTCTACAAACAGCGAGCCTATAAAAGAAATAGCATTGAAATTTGGAGCAAAAGTTATAGATCGTCCAGAAAATATTTCAGGAGATTTAGAACCAACCGTTTCTGCATTAAAACATGTTTTAGAAACAATTGAAATGAATGTTGAGAATATAATTTTATTGCAGCCTACGAATCCATTACGTCCTGATAATTTATTGAACGATGCATTTAATATTTATCAAAAAGAAAGTTATAACAGCTTATTTACCGTTTCTCGAAATCACCAGAAATTTGGAAAAATAAAAGACAGTAAATTTATTCCTTTTAATTATGAGATAGGACAAAGAAGTCAAGATCTTGAGCCGCTATTTTTCGAAAATGGATTACTTTATATTACAAAATCTAAATTGATTTTTGAAAACATAATTATTTCAGAAGATGCTTTTCCATTTGAAGTAAATCATATTTTTGCTGCAACTGATATTGATACACAGGAAGATTTTGATTATGCCCAATATTTATATTTATTAAGTGATAAAAAGTAATAATTATTTTTCTAACTTAAATGGAGTTAGATGTATAGCTGCATCGATGGTAATTATCAGCCATATAGAATTAGGAAAATCATATTTTGGCATAGCTAATAAATTCGAAAGTCTAAAACATTTAGGGGCATTAGGAGTGTCTTTGTTTTTTGTTTTAAGTGGTTTTTTGATTACTTTTTTGCTCCTTGAAGAAAAAAGTAAAAATGGACAGATTAATATTAAGTTTTTTTATTTAAGAAGAATATTAAGAATCTGGCCGCTTTATTTTCTAATTGTAATTCTCTCAATTTTTATACTTCCTCACATTAAATGGTTTGATATACCAAATTTTAGTTTGGATTTCGATAGCAATTTTGAATTTATAAAGGTTATTGTATTATTTCTTTTTTTTCTAACCAACATTTTAATTTCAATAAAATTAGTTCCTTTTGCAACGCAAACGTGGTCAATTGGTACAGAAGAACAATTTTATCTAATTTGGCCATTAATAATAAATAGAACAGAGAAATTAGAGAAATTATTTATTCTAATAATCTTTTTTTATAATCTATTGAATGTGGTAATAAGAAACAGCATTTTTTCAGAAATAAAATATTTTAGTTTATTTCAAAATTATATTAGCTTAATTCAATTAGATTCGCTTGCTTTTGGTGCTCTGGGAGCATGTCTTCTTTTTAAGAAGTCTAAGATTCTTTCAAGAATAATAAATAATTTTTCTTTCTTCTTTTTTCTTTTACTTTTAGTTATTGGTGTTATATTTTACTCACATATCATATACTTTAGATCCATATTTACTGCGATCTGTTTTGTGGTAATTATATTAAACTTGGTTCGTAATGAAATGCTTACTAATGTGCTTGAAAACAAGTTTTTTTTTAAGATGGGAGAGATTTCGTATGGATTATATATGTATCATCAAATAGTAATTGCAATGTGTATGAATGTTTTATTGAAGTATGATAAGTTTAATAATTCATTATTATATATTTTCACATTTGCAATCACTATCTTGATTTCAATTTTGTCATACAAATTTTTAGAAAAGCCTTTTATTCAAAAGAAAAAACATTATACTTTTAAAAGTTAAATAGTTTATATATTTATTTAAAATGAAATATCCATACATAGAAATAGCAGGTCGTAAAATTGGCCCAGATTATCCGCCGCTGGTAATCGCCGAAATAGGAATTAATCATGAAGGTTTGCTTATAGCTGCCAAAGAAATGGTAGACGCGGCCTATAGAGCAGGAGTTGAGGTTGTAAAACACCAGACTCATATTGTAGAAGATGAAATGACTGGTGCAGCAAAAAAAGTAATTCCTGGAAATGCCGATGTTTCTATTTATGAAATAATGGAACGCTGTTCGTTAAATGAAGCTGACGAATTAGAACTTAAAAAATATGTAGAAAGTAAAGGAATGATTTTTATATCAACTCCATTTTCTCGTGCAGCGGCCGAAAGGTTAAAAAAGTTCGATATTCCAGCCTATAAAATTGGTTCAGGAGAATGTAATAACTATCCGCTTTTAGAGCATATTGCATCTTTTGGAAAACCTGTTATTTTAAGTACAGGAATGAACACAATTGAAAGTATTACAAAAGCAGTTGCCGTTTTTGATAAACATAATATTCCGGTTGCTTTACTGCATACCACAAATCTATATCCTACACCAATTCATTTAGTTCGTTTTGGAGCCATGCTTGAGTTACATCAAGCTTTTCCTGATAAAGTATTCGGATTAAGCGATCATACACTAAATAACAATGCCTGTTTAGGGGCAGTTGCTTTAGGAGCAAGTATTCTCGAAAGACATTTTACAGATCATATGCAGCGTACAGGACCAGATATCGTTTGCAGCATGGATGAAAAAGCATGTCAGGAATTAATTATTTCAAGTGCAGAAATTGCACAAATGCGCGGCGGTTCAAAAAAACCTGCAAATGAAGAACAAGTAACCATTGATTTTGCTTTTGCAACGGTTTGTTCTATTGCTCCAATTAAAAAAGGAGAAGTATTTTCAAAAGAAAATATTTGGGTAAAACGTCCAGGAACAGGAAAAATTCTGGCAGAGCATTTTAATGATTTAATTGGTAAAACCGCAGCGAGAGATATTGATAATGATGAACAATTAATTTGGGAAGATATTCAGTAATATCAATGAAAAAAATCCTTTTTTTGACAGGCACCAGAGCCGATTTTGGAAAAATAAAATCATTAATTTCAATTCTTGAAAAACAAAAAGAATTTGAGGTCTTTGTTTTTGTAACCGGCATGCATTTACAAGAAGAATACGGTTACACCTTAATTGAAATTGAGAGATGTAATTTTAAAAATATCCACACTTTTGTCAATCATACTCATGAAACGACAATGGATTTAACACTCGCTAAAACTATTGAGGGATTTTCTGCTTATTGTAATACAATAACACCAGATATGATTGTTGTTCATGGAGATCGTGTTGAAACACTTGCAGGTGCAATTGTAGGTTCTCTTAATAATATTCTGGTGGCTCATATTGAAGGTGGGGAAATTTCAGGAACTGTTGATGAATTAATAAGACATAGCGTTAGTAAATTAAGCCATATTCATTTTGCTTCCAATACTGAAGCAGAAAAAAGATTGATTCAAATGGGAGAAATTAAAGAATCAATATTTACTATTGGTTCTCCTGATATTGATATCATGTTTTCTAATCAATTACCTAATATAGAAATAGTAAAGGATTATTATAAAATTCCATTTGAAAATTTTTCTGTTGTTATGTTTCATCCAGTCACAACTGAAATCCAGAATATGAAACAATATGCAGAAAATTTTGTATCGGCATTATTAAAAGATAATCACAATTATGTGGTTATTTATCCTAATAATGATCTTGGAAGTCAATTTGTTCTTGACAGCTACGAAAAGTTAAAAAATAATGACCGATTTAGAGTTTTTCCATCACTTCGATTTGAATATTTTTTGACACTTTTAAAGAACAGTCAATTTATAATTGGAAATAGCAGTGCAGGTGTTCGTGAAGCCCCATATTATGGCATCCCGATTATTAACATTGGCACAAGACAGCAAAATAGAGCAATTCATGCAGATATTATAAATGTCAACTATTCTGAAACTGAAATTGCAGGAGCGCTGTCTATTATTGATTCTCATAAAATACAAAAAACGAATGATGATTTTGGACAAGGAAATAGTGCTGAATTATTTCTTAATTGTCTCCAGAAATCGGATATTTGGCAGCTCAATCACCAAAAACAATTTAGAGACAGTTAATGCCTGATAAAAAGATTTTTATTCTTCTTCCTGATGGAGTTGGACTCCGAAATTTTGCTTTTTCTAATTTTTATGAAATAGGATTAGAAAAGAATTTTGATATAACCTATTGGAACAATACACCATTTGATTTGACTGGCTTAGGTTTTAATGAAATTAAAATAAATAATGCCAAATCAAATCCTTTAACAGATAGCTATAAAAATGCTAGAAAACATATAGAGTTAAATCTAAATATTAAAAAAGAAAAAGATCATGTTTACGATACATATCGCTTTCCTTTTTCATATAAAAATATAAAGATAGCTCTTAAAAGTTATATTGCCAGATTTTTGATTTCATTGTACAACTCAGAAAAAGGATTATCAAAAGTTAGGGAAAAAATAAAAAATGGAGAAAAAAAAACAGATTTCTATAAAGATTCTCTAAAGACGCTTGAAATCGAAAGACCAGATTTTATTTTCTGTACAAATCAACGGCCAGTACTAGCCATTGCTCCAATATTAGCAGCAAAAGAATTAAAAATCCCAACAGGGACTTTTATTTTTTCCTGGGATAATCTGCCAAAAGCCACAATGGTTGTTGAGACAGATTATTATTTTGTTTGGAGTGAACACATGAAATCGGAGCTTTTAAAATATTATTCCTATATAAATGAAAATCAAATTTTTGTTGTAGGAACTCCACAGTTTGAAGGTCATTTTGATAAAAACAGCATTATTGATAAAGTTGAGTTTTTTAATAAATATAAATTAGATTTAAGCAAAAAGTATATATGTTATTCTGGAGATGATATTACAACTTGCCCGGATGATGCTCAATATTTGGCTGATGTAGCTGATGCTTTAAGAAAAATTAATGAAGAAAACACAAATTCATTAGGTATAATTTTTAGACGCTGTCCAGTCGATTTCTCAAATAGATATGATAAAGTCTTGGAAAGAAATAAAGACCTAATAGTTTCAATCGATCCAAATTGGAAAAAAATAGGAGAAGAATGGAATACAGTTTTACCAACTAAAGATGATGTCAGCCTGCTTGCAAATACAATTTATCATACTGAGATGGTTGTAAATCTTGGATCATCAATGGTATTTGATTATATATGTTTTAAAAAGCCATGTGCTTTTATTAATTATGATGTGACAAATAGGATAGATAAAAATTGGTCTGTATCAAAAATTTATAACTATATACACTTTCGTTCAATGCCTGATAAAAAATCGGTTATTTGGTTAAATTCTGCTGATGAAATTGTAGATAAAATTAAATCAGGATTGGAACAAAATGATGAAATAGTTCAAAATGCACAAAAATGGTTTGAAATTATAAATCAGCATTCTCCAGAAAAAGCTTCAAATAGAATATGGCAGGCAATAGAATCAATTGCTGATAATTTAGTATAAAATTTAATTAACTTATGTTTTTCAACTCTATAGCATTTGCTATTTTTTTACCAATAGTTTTTTTCTTGTATTGGTTTGTTTTTAATAAAACTAAAAGCACACAAAATGCTTTATTAATTATTGCCAGTTATTATTTCTATTCTTGCTGGGATTGGAGATTTCTCTTTTTATTAGTTTTTTCTACATTCTTAGATTATTTTACAGGAATCCAGATTGAAAAAAGCGAGTCCGAACGAAAAAGAAAGTTTTGGTTTTGGCTCAGTATTTCTGTCAATTTAGGATTTTTAGGAGTTTTTAAATATTATAATTTTTTTGCCGCATCTTTTGCAGAATTATTTACCTCTTTAGGATTTAAAGCGAGTCCTATCTTGTTGAATGTAATTCTTCCGGTTGGAATTTCATTTTATACTTTTCACGGATTATCTTATGTAATCGATATATATTATAAACGAATAAAAGCAGAATATAATTTTATAGATTATTCGTTATTTGTAAGTTACTTTCCTCTATTAGTTGCAGGGCCAATTGAAAGAGCTACTCACTTATTACCTCAGGTTAAGGTAAAACGTGAATTTGATTTCGAAAAAGCAAAAGAAGGGGTTTGCCAAATAATCTGGGGATTGGTAAAAAAAGTAGTCATTGCGGACACTTGTGCTACATATGCAAATGCGATTTTTGATCATTACCAATCAATGAATTCATTTTCTTTAATATTGGGTGCAATATATTTTGCTTTTCAGATTTATGGAGATTTTTCAGGATATTCAGATATTGCCTTAGGAACTTCCAAACTTTTTGGATTAGATTTATTGCGAAACTTCAATTATCCGTATTTCTCTCGAGATATTGCAGAGTTCTGGCGACGCTGGCATATTTCGCTTTCATCGTGGTTTAGAGATTATTTGTATATTCCACTTGGCGGAAGCAAAGGAGGACTTTGGATGAAAATCAGAAACACATTTATAATTTTTGTTGTGAGTGGGTTTTGGCATGGAGCAAACTGGACCTATATAGCATGGGGATTTATAAATGCAGTGTATTTTCTTCCGTTGTTATTATCAAAGAAAAATAGGAACAATATGGATACAGTAGAATTAAAATGGAATTTTGATTCTGTAAAAGTTGCATTAAGTATTCTTTCAACTTTTATTATTACTTGTATTGCATGGGTATTTTTTAGAGCAAAAACAATAACTGATGCTCTTTTATATTTAAAACGAATGGTTTTAAACGGAGATTTTAATTTTCAATATCTTGATAATGAACGTTACAACTACGAATTAATTTTGCTGATAGGAGTATTTACTATAGTTGAATGGAATTGTCGTACAAAAACAGAACCACTTTCGGGGAGAAGAAATATTCTGAAAATTGCATTAGCGATTTTGGCAATTATGGCTTTTGGAACTTTTTCAGATTATAAAGAATTTATATACTTTCAGTTTTAATGAAACGCTTTTTGATATATACAGCTAAAATTATTGTAGTAATAGTTTTAGGAGCAATAGTTTTAGACGGACTTTATACCGCAATATTCCTTCAGTCTAAAAACCGTGGAAAAATTGAAACGGTTGTAAATTCTGATGCACAAAATTATGACGTCGTAATTTTAGGTTCTTCAAGAGCAAACAATCATTTTGTTGCTCCAATGTTTGAAGAAAAAGGATTGAAAACCTTTAATTACGGAATGAGCGGGGGACATTTGTTTGAAGCTTCATTAATGTTGAAATTGATGATGGAAAGAAAGTATAAAATAAAAAATGTAATTCTTGAAGCCGATCTAAATTTGTCCAATGAGCATGATGCCGAAGGTATTTCAGCATATTTTTTACCATACATTCACAATTCAGAAGTAATAAAGAATCATTTTTCAACTCTGGAGAATTTTAATGAGTTGTATTATATCCCATTTTACAGATACATTAAATTTGATGCCAGAATTGGGGTAAGAGAAACTTTCTTTACTCTAATACATAAAAAAACAAATTCTCTGGATAATTTAGGTTATTACCCATTAGAGAAACATAAAAACGGCAATATGAAAAACAACATTGTCAGTTTGAACCCACTGCCTCACAATAAATATTATGAAGAAATAAAATCTATATGCAAAGCAAATAATATAAAATTTATTGCCGTAATGACTCCTATGTGTGAAAATGTAAAAGGAATGAATTACTTTGAAAAAGTTAAAAAGGCCTATCCTGAAATTTATAATTATGAAAGTGTGGTGAAAGAAGATAAATATTTTTCTTCTTGTGGACATATGACTAATGAGGGAGCTAAAATTTTCACAGCAAGAATTTTGAAAGATTTTTTCAAAAAATAAAAAATGTGTCATTAGCAACAGCTTTTAAAATGAAGAAATTCTTATTCTTTTTGTCTAAAATATTTGCAATTATATTACTATTAGCTGTTGTTTTAGATGTTGTGTATACAAAAGCTTATTTGCAGACAAATAAGAGAGGTAAAATAGGGTATGTATACAATTCAAAACCCAAAACGATAGATATTGTTATATTAGGATCTTCAAGAGCGTACTATCATCTTGTTACACCAATGTTTTTAAAAGAAGGGTTTAACACATTTAATTATGGAATGGAAGGTTCAAAATTATTTGAGTCTGATTTGATTTTAAAACTTTTACTGGCAAAAGAAAATAAAATTAAAAATGTAATACTAGAAGTTGATTTAAGTTTAAGCTCAGAAACAGAATATTCAGAAGCTAATACTTTAAAGTTTATGCCTTATTTCTGGGACTCAAAAATTATAAGAGACCAATTTGAGCATTTACCCGAAAATAATATTGAATATTTTCTGCCATATTATCGGTTTATGAAATATGAAACGAAACTTGGATTTCGGGAAATGCTGAGTAATGCTATAGATAAAAAAGGAAGCGATCAGAATGATGGTGGATATTTGGGATTGTTTTATTCAAATCCAGAACTAAAATTAGATCTTTCAAATGTTGAACCAAGAAGAAATAAATATTACGAAGAAATCAAAAGCCTTTGTAAAAAAAATGATATAAACCTCATTGCAATAATGACTCCTGTGTGTAAAAGCACAAAAGGGATGGACTATTTTCAAAAAATAAATAAAATATATCCCGAGATACATAACTATGAAGATGTTATAATTGAAGATAAATATTTTTCATCATGTGCACATTTGACAGATGAGGGAGCTAAAATTTTTACAGCAAGAATTCTAAAAGATTTTTTTAATAAATAATGCACATCGCTTTTTTAACACCAGAGTTTCCGCATGCTAAGGTAGCTTACGCTGCTGGTATTGCTACGAGTATAAATAATCTGGCAAATGCATTAGTTAGCGAAGGTGCAAGTGTTACGGTTTTTGTATATGGACAAAAAACACAAGAAATAATAGTAGAAAATGGAGTTTCTATCCATTTAATAAAAAATAAAAAATTTAAATTTTTAAGCTGGTTTTTCTATAGAAAGTACATTCAAAATTATTGTAATGTAATTATTAAAAAAGAAAAAATTGATCTTATTGAAGCCCCGGACTGGACAGGTATTACGGCTTTCATGAAGTTTAAAGCACCTCTAATAATTCGTTTTCACGGCAGTGATACTTATTTTTGTCATTTAGAAAATAGAAAACAAAAAAAGAAAAACTTTTGGTTTGAAAAAAAGGCATTACAAAAAGCAAAAGCTTGCATTGCACCAACCACTTTTGCCGGGGCACTTTCTAAAGAACTTTTTAAAATAAAAAACAAGGAAATTAAAACAATCCATAACGGATTAGAACTAGAAAAATTTACCAATTATTCAGCAGAAGACTACCAAAAAGGGTTGATGTTGTATATCGGAACTTTGATACGCAAAAAAGGAGTTCTGGAATTGCCGGAAATTTTTGCAAAGGTTCGTAATCAATTTCCAGAAGCTAAATTAGTTTTAATAGGAGCTGATTCTAATGATATAAAAACAGGAAGCGCTTCGACATGGCAGTTAGTTAAAGAAAGATTTCGCGTTGAAGATTTGAAAAATATAGAATATTTAGGGAAAATTCCATACGAAGAAGTTCGAAATTATATTCAAAAAGCAAATGTATGTATATTTCCAACTTTTGCAGAAACCTTAGGAATGGTAACCATAGAATCAATGGCAATGCAGAAAGTTGTTGTAAATAGCAATATTGGCTGGTCACAAGAATTAATAGAAGATGAAGAAAGTGGTTTTTTGGTTCATCCGGCAAATCATAATTTATATGCTGAAAGAATAGTTCAGGTGCTTAAAGATCAAAAAATAACTTTAGAAATAGGAAAACAAGCCCGATTGAGAATAGAAGACAAATTCGATATAAAGAAACTTGTAAAAGAGAATATCGAGTTTTATTGTAAAATAATAAAATCAAATAAATGATTGTCATCTATCATCAAAACAATAGGGTTGTTGAGGTTTTAACAGAAGGGAAAAATATAGATTTTTCTAACAAAAGTATTGCTGAAAATTTATTTAGTATTGCCAAAGAATACCCTGACCATTTAATGATTTGGTGTCGGTTAGATTTAAAGTCATACTTAAATTATTCAAATCTTCAGGATATTTTTCATCATGATAAAATAATGGCTTCTTATACCTTATCAACAAATTTCTTTTTGCCTGAAACAATTGGTTATGTTGATGAAAGCCCATTTTTAAATGTAAAAAAAGATGTTAGTTATCCAACATGGCAAATGAGCGGCGATGTTGGAGGTATAAGCGCATTGGTCTTAAATGCTTTATATAAAGAGGTTCAAAAAGATTCAAATTTTGACTACTTTTTAAATTCACTTGCTAAGTTAGCAATGCTGCGTGGACTTTTGTGTTATTCAGAGCCTAAATTGTTAAGTGAGAAAAAAACAATAAAAGAGAAAAGTGAAAAAAGAAGTTTTTTACTATTTCGATTTGTAAAGCAGCATTATAAGACTCGTTGGACTTTTCTGTTGTTTTTAAACTTACTTATATATGAAAAAGAACTGGCGATATTTCCTTTTATATCAAGTCTTTTCTTTAAAAAAAGAATTTTAAAAGAAACTACTTTACATAAAATTGAAAGCCAGTATAAAAACAACAAAATAATTGAGAAAACAATTGATGTCATTATCCCAACTATTGGTAGAAAGGAGTGTCTTTATGATGTTCTGAAAGATTTATCAAATCAAACATTACTTCCTCAAAAAGTTATTATTGTAGAGCAAAATCCTGATTTAAATAGTGTTTCAGAACTGGATTATATTAGTGATGAAAATTGGCCATTTCAAATAAAACATAAGTTCATAAATCAGGCAGGAGCTTGTAATGCCCGAAATTTAGCACTCACAGAAGTAGAACACGAATGGGTTTTTATGGCAGATGATGATATTAGAATTTCAAATGATTTTTTAGATCAGGCTTTTAAAGTTTTAGAAAAAAGAATCTGTGAGCAAATTACATTTGCATGCTTTGAGCCAAATTATCCCCAAAATAAAAAAGAGAAGGAAATATTTCAATGGGAAACTTTTGGATCCGGATGTAGTATAGTAAGAACTAAAAATGTAAAATCTCTATTTTATAATAAAAGTTTTGAATTTGGTTTTGGAGAAGATTCAGATTTTGGAATGCAGCTTAGAAATTTAGGTCATGATATATTGTATTCTCCTAAACCTGAAATTTTACATTTAAAATCCCCAATTGGAGGTTTTCGAACAAAGCCAATTTTGGTATGGCAGAAAGAAGTAATTCAGCCTAAACCATCACCAACTGTTATGTTATACAAAATTTTGCATTTAACTAAACAGCAGATAAAAGGATATAAAACAGTTTTGTTTTTTAAGTATTATAGAGTTCAAACAATTAAAAATCCAATAAAGTATTTTTTGAAATTCAATAAACAATGGGATTCAAGCATATTCTGGGCAAATCAAATTAAAAAATAATTTTATAAAAGTATATAGTTGATAAAATCTGTTTCATTACTGACCACATCTGAAAAACACAATATTCCTTTTGAAAAAAATCAAAAGCATAAAATTGTAATAGATTTTAATGACTTTAATTTATCTAAAGTTAATTCTTTTGATATTGAAATTGTTTTTTCTGAAAGTATTGCGCAGTTTCGTAATCATGATTATACGTGGGTAAATTGTAATGAAGACAGAATTGCAAATGAATATTGTCCTAAAATCATACGATTACAAAATGGCCAGCTGGTTCAAGCCAATATAACTAATGGAATATGGGAAGTCAATAAAAAGGATAGTTTTAAGCTGCTTTGGCGGTTTAACCCAGAATTTGCAGGATCTATAACAAATTATTTAGGCCATTCAAATAGAAAAAATATCTCGCAGTCTAATAAAAAAAATCATTTTCCAGAACGGTTGACTCTTTTATTTCCTGAAAATTCAGCTTTAGAATTTAGCAGATCAAAATATCCATTTACAGCTATAGCTTGTTTTACAGATCATTGTGATTTTGATACAAAAGAAAATTTAGAACAGCAAAGAGCCTTTTTTAAAGACAATAAGGTAAAAGTTACAAAAGGCTTTTTTCTTAATCATTACTCAAAACGAAGCAATAATGCCTCGTTTCAAAATGAGAAAGATGAACTTCTAAAGTGGAAAGAAGACGGACATGAATTATGTTATCATTCACTTTCACAATCCTTAAAATCTGAAAGTGAAAGTTACGAAGATTTTCAAAATTTTGTTCCGCCTTTAAATAATATAAAGGTGTGGATTGACCACGGATTTCAGCCTTATAACTTTTCACTGTTAAAAAATAATACTTTATCAGAAAAAGATTTTGAAGAAAATTTAAAATGTAAAAATATAAATGTGCTTTGGAATTATATAGATTCTGGAGTTTCTACCACAGGAGTTATAAATCAATTTAACACAAAGCATTTTACATTGTCGAGCTTTTTAAAAGGCAATAAAGATCTTGGTTTGGTAAAAAAAATGCAGTTAATGATTAAGAATATTATTTTTCATTATTACAATGATGAGGATATGATTCTTAAATACAAAAATACCGCTGGAAATTTTAAAAAAGTTATTTTTCAAAAAAAGATAAAATCATTTTTTCCTTTTGTAAAAGATTTTTTAAGTCTTTTTAGTTGCATTTTTTCCGTTATTCTATGTTGGAAAAGTGCAAAAAACAAACCATATAAATTAGCAAAATATTCTCCTGTTGTATTTAAACATATAATTCAGGATGAAGAGTTTTATATATTTCAAACTCTGGAAATGCTTGATTTTCAAAAGTCTTTATCTAAACAGAATATTGAGGATTTGATTAATGAAAAAGGCGTTTTTATTGCACATACCTATTTTTCGGTTCCAATGGAATACCACAGAGGGAAATTGTTTTCATCTGAAAATAAAATCGATCAAAAAGTTTCTGAGAATTTTAAAATCTTAGGAGAAAAAGTCCAAAATAAAGAAATATGGAATCCAACGCTTAGCGAATTAATTGAATATTGGAACGATTTTGAAAAAGCAATTTTTGACATAGAACCAAATGGCAGCGTATTCGTTAGTAATAACATAGATTTACAAATCAGACACGTTATTTAATTATAGATGAATCATAAAATTAAAACAGTATTGTTTAAAACATTAGCTTTACTCCCTAATAAAGTTGATGATTATTGTTATCATAAAATTCAAAGTTTTTTTGATAAGACAACTTTAGAGAGTCGTTTGAAAAGTGTTGAATCAACCTATTTGCGACTTATTAAAGTTCTCAATGATTTAGATATTGATTTGAAAGATAAAACGGTTTTTGAATTAGGTTCGGGATGGTTTCCTTCAATGCCTTATTTTTTCAAGTACAAGATTGGGGCAAAAGAAATAATTACTGTAGATGTAAATGAACATTTTAAAAAAGCCACTGTTTTAGAACTAAATGACTTGTTTTTGAATATTCATAATTGTGAAGTAATACCTGATGCTAAAAGTAAATACGGGCTTCCAAATGAAATTAAATATTTACCTAATTATAATGTTGTAAAACAAGAATTACCAGATGTTGATTTTGTTTTTTCACGTTACGTTTTATCACACATGAATGAAAATGATGTTGATAGATTACATGAAGCAATGAAAACTCAGCTTAAAAAAGGTACTTATGTAGTTCATTTTATATCTCCAAGTGACTTAAGACAGCATGGCGATGCTAATTTGTCTCTTCAGGATTTTTTACAATACAGTAAGGAAGAATGGAATAAGGTTCATACTAAATATGATTATCATAATAGATTAAGATTACCTCATTTTTTGGAAATCTTTAAAAAATACGATTACGAGATTTTACATTTAGATTACGAAAGTCTTCATGAAGGAACAAAGAAATATGATTTGTTTAAAAAGATTAAACTTCATGATGATTTTACCAGATTTTCAGATGAAGAACTAACAGCGGGTAATATTTTAGTAGTTTTAAAAACATAACAAAACATGAAATTATTTCGCTTTTCGCTTATTGTCTGTACTTACATGCGTCCTAAACCTTTAATCAAGCTATTGAAATCGGTTCAGGAACAAGTTTTATATCCTGACGAAATTATAATTATCGATGGCTCAACAGATGATAAAACGGAAGTTCTTTTAAATGAAATTCATTTTGAAAATTTAAAATATGTTAAAGCTAAAGATGAAGATAGAGGACTGACAAGACAGCGTAATCTTGGGATTTCTAATGTACAGAATAATTCGGAAATTATATGTTTTTTAGATGATGATGTTATTTTAGAACCAGATTATTTTGAAAATTTATTGTCTACCTACACAATTTATCCTGATGCATTAGGAGTTGGCGGTTATATTAGTAATGAGGTAAAATGGGAAAGAATACAAGAAAATTATGTTTCCACAATTCATGATTTTACTTTTGACGGTTGGAAGAGAAAAGATGGAAGCAGATTTGTATTAAGAAAAAAACTTAATTTAGATAGTGATTGCCCTCCAGGTTTTTCACCTTTGTTTTCTCATGGCAGAAGTGTTGGTTTTTTACCTCCGAGTGATAAAACATATAGGGTTGAGCAGTTAATGGGAGGTGTTTCTTCATTTAAAAAATCAGTTTTTGATATGTTTTCTTTCTCTCATTATTTTGAAGGATATGGTCTGTATGAAGATGCAGATTTCTCATTGAGAGTAGCCAAAAAAGGAAACTTGTATTTAAATACTTCTGCCAGATTAGCTCACTATCATGATCCTTCTGGTCGTCCTAATCAATACAAATACGGTAAAATGGTAGTTAGAAATGGCTGGTATGTATGGAGAATAAAGAATCCAAAACCAAATTTTAAAGACCGATTGAAATGGAATTCTATTACTATTTTATTAACCTTAATACGGTATAGTAATATATTGACAGAAAAAAATAAAAAAGCTGTAATTACCGAAGCATTTGGAAGAACTATCGGCTGGTGGACTTTGTTAATTAAAAAGCCTCAAATATAAATGCTTAACTGAGAGAGTTATCTTAAAATAAATGTATGCAATTATTTAGGTTTATAAAATCAGATTTTAATAAATATAAGAAATACGGTGCTAATCCTTTCGTAATTCTTTTTTTTACACAAGGATTCTGGGCAATTGTTCAATACAGATTTGCCAATGCTATTCATAAAAATGTAAAATGGAAATTTTTTAGATTTTTATTATTAGCATTTGCTGTTTTGTGGCAAAAATGGATTGAGATTCTTACAGGAATTTCAATTCCTTATTCAGTTCAAATAGGTCATTCTTTTTATATTGGACATTTTGGAGGAATAATTATTAATTCAAATGTAATTATTGGGGACAATTGTAATATTTCACAAGGAGTTACTATTGGTGTTTCGGGATTAAATGAAAATAGAGGAACTCCAACTGTTGGAAATAATGTTTACATAGGAGCAAATGCCGTTCTGGCTGGAAAAATAGTTATTGGTAATAATGTCTTGATTGGTGCCTGTTCAATGGTAAAAGATTCTTTTCCAGATAATAGTGTTGTTTTAGGAGTACCTGCAGTATTAATTTCCCAAAAGGGTTCAGAAGGATATATTTAATGAAATTATTAATTATTTCGACAGCTCCTTTAATTTACAAAGACAACAAGGTATTTGCTTATGGTCCATATACAAGCGAATTGATTGTTTATAAAAAATATATTGAGAAAATTTCTTTTGCATGTCCTGTCTGGACTTCTGACAAAGAACTTTTGGTTAGCGAAATACCATTTTCTATTGAAAATCATTATAAGTTAATCGATTCAAATTTAAATTCATTTACGAATATTTTTAAATCATTTTTTCAGAGTATCTATAATCTGATGATTTTATTTAAAGCAATTAAAGATGCAGATCATGTTCATTTGCGCTGTCCTGGCAACGTAGGATTAATTGGAAGTTTTGCTCAGATTTTTTTTCCAAGTAAAATAAAAACGGCAAAATATGCTGGTAATTGGGACCCAAAAAGTAATCAGCCCTGGACATATAAATTGCAAAAATATATTTTGAGTAATACTTTTTTGACTAAAAATATACAGGTTTTGGTGTATGGGGAATGGCCTGGTCAGTCTAAAAATATAAAGTCTTTTTTTACAGCAACTTATTATGAGTCAGAAAAAAAAATAGTATCAAAACCAGCTTTAAGTACTTTCGTAAATTTTATATTCACAGGTAGTTTAGTTAAAGGGAAAAATCCTTTGTATGCTTTACGACTGGTAAATGAACTAATTAAAAGCGGTAATAATATAGTTCTGAATATGTATGGAGAAGGAATTGAGAGAAAAATTTTAGAGGATTATATTACAACCAATTCTTTGGAACAAAATGTATTTTTACATGGAAACCAGAAAAAGGAAATACTTAAACTAGCATATGAAAAAAGCCATTTTGTGATTTTGCCTTCTAAAAGCGAAGGCTGGCCAAAAACCATAGCAGAAGGGATGTTTTTAGGATGTGTTCCTGTTGCAACAAAAATTTCATGTGTTCCTTTTATGCTCGATCATGGAAAAAGAGGAATATTGTTGGAAATGGATTTGGAAAAAGATAGAATTCAAATTCAAAATTTGTTATCTAATCCAAATGATTTTTTAATTAAAAGTGAACTAGCGCAAAATTGGTCACAAAAATATACTATGGAAGTTTTTGAAACTGAAATTAAAAATTTGTTGAAGAAATGAGAATTGTTCAGATGATAGATTCTCTTGAAGCCGGCGGAGCAGAAAAAATGGCTGTTAATTATGCTAATGCTTTAACTAAAAACATTGCATTTTCAGGACTGGTAGTAACAAGAAAAGAAGGGCAGCTGTTGTCACAAATTAATCAAAATGTTGATTATCTATTTTTGAATAAAAAAAATAAAATCGACTTTAAAGCTGTTTTTAAATTAAGGAAATTTTTAAAAAATAACAAGGTTGATATTCTTCATGCTCACAGCTCCTCTTTTTTTACAGCTGTTCTGGTAAAACTAACTTTGATAAAAATTAAGATAATATGGCATGACCATTATGGAATAAACCAGGATTTACGTTTAAGAAAGAGTTTAATTTTAAAATATAGTTCATTATTTTTTAAAGGAGTTATTTCTGTAAATACAGCATTAAAGGATTGGGCAGTTTCCTATTTGTTGTGTTCAAATGTTAAATACTTTCCGAATTTTATTGAAGATTTTTACGCATCAAATCAGAAAATAGCATTAGCGGGAGAAGAAGGAAAAAGAATAATATGTGTAGCAAATTTGCGTCCTCAAAAGAATCATCTCTTTTTATTAGATACAGCGAATTTAATTAAAGATAAATTTCCGGACTGGAGTTTCCATTTATTCGGAAAAGATTTTAAGGATTCTTACTCCGCTGAGTTTTTTGATAAAATTCAGGATTTGCAGCTTTGTGAGACGGTTTTCTTTTATGGAAGTATTGATGATGTCAGTAATGTTTTAACACAATGTGATGTAGCGGTTCTGCCATCACTTTCAGAAGGACTGCCTTTGGCAGTTTTAGAGTATGGATTACATAAATTGCCTGTAATAGCAACAAATGTTGGAGAAATTAAAAAGATTATTACATCAGAGAATAATGGGGTAATAATAGAAGCAAATAATACTTATCAATTTACTCAAGCACTTACAGATCTAATAATCCAAAAGGATAAAAGAGTTAAAATGGGAAAAAATCTGAACGAATTTATACAATTAAACTTTAGTGAAGTATCCATTATAAAAAATTATCTTTCGTGGATTAATTCTTCTAATTTTGCAGGCAGAAAATCATTATGAAGAATACTCAATTATCATATTATTATATTTTAATAATTCACGCAGTAATTGCTTTAGCAATATTTGTTGCTCCTTTTCTATCCAAGCTATATGCAATTTTAATTTTTATTATAGGGTTTCTTATTGTTTATCGAAACAAAAACAAAAATAATGAGGTATTACTTGTAGCTGCATATTTGGTAGGGGCAGAAGTTTTCCTAAGGATGACCGGAGCAAATTTAAATAATGAATATGTAAAGTTTAGTGTTATATTCTTTATGTTAATGGGAATGGTTTATAGTAACTTTTCCAGTAATAGTATTATATATTTATTTTTTTTAGTATTACTGCTTCCTGGAATTTTGATTACTATAAATGAAGCAGATATTTCAGTTGATATAAAGAAAGTATTGTTTTTTAATTTATCTGGACCTGTATGTCTGGCAGTTTGTGCCTTATACATGTTTAAACGTAGAATTTCATTTTCTGAACTGCAAAATATTTTTTTAGCAATAGGTTTTCCTATTGTTACTACCACAATGTATTTGTTTTTATATACTCCAAGTATTAAAGATGTTGTAACAGGTACTCAATCAAATTTTGAGACATCTGGGGGATTTGGACCAAATCAGGTTTCTACTATTTTAGGATTGGGAATGTTTGTTTTTTTTGCGCAATTTATACTATTTTCAAAATCCAAAAAACTGATGCTTATAAATGCAGGGTTGTTGATTATGATAAGTTATAGAGCAATTGTGACTTTTTCTCGAGGAGGTGTGATTAGCGCATTAGGTATGATAATTTGTCTCCTTTTTATATTGTATTTCAGTTCAAATACCAAAGGCAGGGCTAAATTTACTTATGTTTTTATTGTTACAGGTTTGATAACTGCAGGAATTTGGAGCTATTCATCCCTTCAGACAAATGGACTTATAGGAAAACGCTATGCTAATAAAGATGCTTTGGGAAGAGAAAAAAAAGATCGTCTAGGAGGAAGAGAAGAAGTAATGGATGCAGATATAAAATTGTTTCTTGAAAACCCAGTTTTAGGTGTTGGAGCAGGATTAAGTAAAGAGAAAAGAATTCAATTACTAGGAGAGGAAGTTGCTTCGCATAATGAAATTACCAGAATGTTTTGTGAACATGGTGTATTTGGAATTTTTGGTTTGCTGATACTTTTTGTTACACCTTTTATGCTTTACATTAATAATCGGCAGCATCTATATTTTTTGTCTTGTTTTGTGTTTTGGCTTTTAACTATAAATCACGCAGCAATGCGAACCGCAGCTCCTGCTTTTGTTTATGCGCTATGTCTTCTCTCTGTTCAGGTAAGAAATCCTGAAAAAACTGAAAACCCTACTAGGTAAATTGTTTTTTTATAATACATTTGCCTCGAATTTAAGCCCTTAAATCAACAAAAATATATGCGCTCAAAAAGTAAAATGCATTTTGAAATTTCAGAACGAAAAGTTTTGCTTTTTGCATTTGATGCTTTATTCGTTGCTGCAATTTTGTATCTTTTAAATTTATTTTTTGAGTTTAATTATTTTACATTTGAGAGTACTACTTTTTATAGACCAATTATATTTGTTGGTTATTTATTAGTTTTCGGGACTATTTTTGAAATGTATAACCTTCAGGTTGCAAGTAATCAGTTTCAGATTTTAAAAAGCGTTGTGCTTTCTGTTTCTGCAGCAGTTTTAGTTTATCTTCTTACCCCAGTTTTATCGCCTGAGCTTCCAAAACAACGTTTAGTAATTGTCATCTTTTATTTTGCAGTATTACTTATGATGTTACTTTGGCGGTTTTTTTACGCCATATTTCTCGCTTCACATCGTTTTTCTCAAAATGTAATTTTAATTTGTGATAAAGATCAGGTAGAAGAATTGGTTTCTGGACTTGAGAACGTTGACCCGCATTACAGGATAATTGGTTTTGTAAATTCAGATTCAAATTCAGATTCGAATACTAATTTTCATTATGTAAAAGAAATCAAGAAGAATTATTTAGAGAGATTTGTATCGAGATACAATGTCTCAGAAATAGTAATTGCTTCTCAAAAGACAGATGGAATTACTGCTGATTTGTATCAGCAATTATTACATTTATTAGAATCGGGAAATGTTATTAGAGAATATACTCAGGTTTACGAGAGTAAAACACAACGTATACCAGTACAATATATAGAACGTGATTTTTATCGTTTTTTTCCTTTCAGCCGAAGCAATAACAATAAATTGTATCTGTTTTTAATACGATTTTTAGAACTGTTGTTTTCTTTTACAGGGTTATTAGTCTGTTTTGTTTTTATTCCTTTTATTTTTATTGGAAATCTTTTAGCAAATAAAGGGAGCTTGTTTTACACGCAAGAAAGGGTTGGAAAAAATGGTGTTGTTTTTAAGATTTATAAATTCAGAACCATGATTGCAGCTTCGGAAACTAATGGCGCTGTTTTTGCCGTTTCAAACGATAAACGCGTAACGCCATTTGGAAAATTCATGCGTAAATCCAGAATTGATGAATTACCGCAGTTTTATAATGTTTTAAAAGGCGATATGGCTGTAATTGGTCCAAGACCTGAAAGACCTTTTTTTGTTGAAGAAATCGCCAGAATCATGCCTTTTTATGAAACCCGCCACGTTATTAAGCCGGGACTTACAGGATGGGCACAGGTAAATTACTCATACGGAGAATCTATAGACGAAAGTTTGATCAAATTACAATATGATCTTTACTACATCAAACATCGAAGTGTTTTTCTTGATTTAAGTATCACTTTTAAAACCATTACGACGGTTTTATTCTATCGCGGACAATAATTAAATTATTATTGGAATACGTTTCTTATTTCGTATTGCCACTCTTACCAAAGCAAAACAACTCGTAATAATCATTGGCAGTACAATTAAAAAATGTGCCTTGTTTATTATAAAAATGCTGTAAATAATTAAAAAGAGTAAATGTAAAACAGCAAATCTATAAGTCCATTTTTTGTTTTTAGCAATCGAAAAAAGAAGCAAAACCAACAAAAGCGGACTAAATAACAACACGTTATAATTCATCGCCAGTTCTTGGTGAAAAGAATAAAATCCAACCGAAACAAAAAATACTCCCATTAAAGATAAAATCAACAAATAGATTTTGTCTACTATTTTGTTATGTGCCAAAACCACAAATCCCAGAATAAACAGATACGTGTAAATGTTATTCCACCAAGATGATGGTGTTTCTTTTTCAAAATTTAAAAGTGTTTTACTTTTTGCTGCCAAAAGATGCCCCTGAAAAGTAGTTTCATCTAAACTGTTCTTTAATTCAAAAGGAAGAAAAATTCGGGTTCCTAATTGGTCTACTTTCGTTCCAAAAATAATGCTTGTTCCCAGCTGATCATAAAAATGCCCATTGAAATAAGGGAATAAAATAGAACGATATGTTTTGTTTGTATCTTCTTTTTTAACAATTACACGGCTGCCTAGAGTCGAATTGATAACATCAACAACCATTGAAGTACAATTTTTATCAATAAATTTATAAGTATAATAACGCTCGTCTGATAGTAAAACAGCATTTAACTTGTCAAAAAGTTTCTGTTTTAAGTCTTGCGAAATAAGTAATTCCTGCTCAAAAACACTTCTTTTTTCATAAGTGTAATCATTTACAAAATCAGCAAAGGAATGAGCGACTACAAAATATTGTAAATCGCCTTTTGCAAATTTGGCAACGAAATTTGGAGTTCTAAAATCAAAAGCACCGTAATTGTAAACTACATCAAGATTGTTGATTGGATCTGCAACACGAATTGCAGTATGGCCAAAATAAGAATAAGTTTCATTTCCTAATCCACAGGTAATCACGCTTATTTTAGCATAATTAGATAGAGGCACATTTTGCCCAAAGCTAATTGTAAAACTTAGAAATAATACTAAACTGAAAAGTATTTTTTGGAAAAGGACTTTTTTCATAATTTAAAATTTTGAAGAAGTTCAAATAGGTTTAATAATTATCTAAAAATACCAAGATCTACTTTTATCGAAAAAATATTTGAGTACAAAGCAGCGCTTTGATTTCCTAAATCGGTCAAGGCATAATCAATCTGAATGCCTTTGTATTTAAAACCGAGACC
Organism: Flavobacterium johnsoniae UW101; assembly: GCF_000016645.1. Classification (NCBI taxonomy): domain Bacteria; kingdom Pseudomonadati; phylum Bacteroidota; class Flavobacteriia; order Flavobacteriales; family Flavobacteriaceae; genus Flavobacterium; species Flavobacterium johnsoniae. The sequence goes on along the minus strand of NC_009441.1, from coordinate 307,883 downwards.
AATATTAGGCTGAAAACTTAGTTTTTCGGTGTTATCCAACTGCATTACATTTTGAAAATTTCCTGCACCAGCTCTTAAAAAAACAAGATCAGTATATCCAAATTCAAAACCAACTGCAGGATCAATACTTACTGCTTTAGAAGAAATAATATCATTTGTCTGCTCAAAACGCATATTTAAATTTGCAGCTGCTAAAAGACTGTAATCGTTATGAAATTCGAATTTTCTTGAAACTCCTAATTGGGCTTTTGGCAGTGTAATTTCGGTACTTTCTGGCAGCTCGTTGTTTTCTCCAGGAATAGCATCAGCAATTTTTTTGTACTCTTCTTCATCAATATTCCAAACATTGTAAGTTGTTGTAATATCGCGTAGCATTAAACCGAATTTCCAGTCATTATGGGTAAACTGTAATCCAACATCAAAACCAAAACCCCATGAATTGGCAAATTTCCCAATAACTCTTCGAATAACTTTTGCATTTATTCCATACTGAAATCCTTCAACAGGAAGTTTTCTGGCGTATGAAAAAGTAAAACCATAATCAGCAGTAGAAAATAAACGAATTCTATTGTAATCAATATTTCCCTGACTGTCGATTAATTGGGTGGTATCCATAATATCATCGACACCAAAACGAATCATCGAAATTCCCCACGCACTTCTGTCATCAATTGGACTCGCATATCCAATAAAATCATATTGAGCGATATTGGCAAAATAACTGGCGTGCATTAAAGATAGTTGATGATCTTCAAGATTAGTTAAACCTGCAGGATTCCAATAAACAGCATTTACATCATTTGTAGAAGCTGTCACTGCGCTCGACATTCCTAATGCAGCGGCATCGACACCAATATTCATAAACTCATTCGAATATTTTCGAACGGTTTGGGCATACTGTGAAGTAAAAATCCAAAATAATGAAAACGCTAAAAGTTTCTTCAAAAGTTAGTTTTTTGCAGACTGAGGCCTGTTTTTAAATTTTCATCAAAAATAGAATATTTTGCGTATCTAATTTATTCCTTTTGATAAATATTACGAAAGTGATGTTTTTACTTGGCAAGCTTTAATAATTGATAAGTTTAATTCAAACTTTAGTAACAATTTTTATAACTAATAGTAATATAATGTCGCTTATTTATGCGAAATTTGTCATTCAAAATTTATCAAATCTAAACATGAATATCAAAAAACACATTCCGAATCTAATTACTTTAATTAATCTTTTTTGTGGCTGCGTTGCAATAGTTTTTATTTCTGAAGCTAATTATGAAATGGCTTTCTACATGGTTTGCCTTGGAATCTTTTTTGATTTTTTTGATGGTTTTTTTGCCAGGTTATTTAAGGTTTCCAGTCCGCTTGGTCTTCAGTTAGACTCTCTTGCAGATATGGTTACCAGCGGTGTTGCTCCGGGATATGTTATGTATAGTTTGTTCTTAAAAAGTGCAAACCCAAATGATGTAATTTCATCTGTATATATTCCTTTTTTAGGATTTATAGTTACATTAGGTTCTTGCTACAGATTAGCTAATTTTAATATCGACACACGTCAGACAGATTCATTTATTGGTCTGCCAACACCTGCAAATTCACTTTTTATTTTAAGTCTTCCCTTAGTTATTAAGTTTTCAGAATCATTAATGATTTTTGAAATGCTAACCAATCACTGGGTTCTGTTAGGAATTACTTTATGCAGTGCTTATATCTTAAATGCTGAAATTCCGTTATTTTCTTTAAAAGTTAAGAAATTCAATTTTAAAGATAATGCGTTACAGATTGTCTTTTTGATAATTTCCTTTATTTTGGTTTTACTGCTTCATTTTACAGCAGTACCGTTAATTATTATTATCTACGTATTGCTGTCAATAGTAAATAATATCTTTTTGAAAAAGTAGTTATATCCGAATGGCAAGAAGAACTACCAGAAAAACAAAACAAGGAGGATCTTTTTTCGGCAGAGTAATTCGTTTTATCGTGTTTTCTCTGCTGGCAGTACTTTTCTTCGGAACAATTTATCATTATCGTGCCGGATTGGCATATTATCTTGGATTTAAAACAGACAAAGTTTTAGATGAAGATGAGGTTGATAAACACCTTTCAGATGTTAGAAATATTCGCGTTCTCGAAAATCACAAAGGAAAAGTGGTTGGGATTGATGTATCTGAGTTTCAGGGAAAAGTTGATTGGGAAGAAGTTGAAATTCTGGATGAAAAATATCCTGTGCAATTTGTTTTTATTCGTGCAACAGCCGGGAATGACCGTGTTGATAGACAATTTAAGCGTAATTGGGAAGGTGCAAAAGAAAATAAAATCATGCGCGGGGCTTATCATTATTACCGTCCAAATGAAAATTCAATAGAACAAGCCGATCTTTTTATTAAAACGGTAAAACTGCAAAAAGGAGATCTGCCTCCAGTTTTAGATATTGAAAAACTACCGAAAAATCAGTCTTTAGACAGTTTGAAAAAAGGTTTGAAACGCTGGTTAACTAAAGTAGAAAAACATTATCAGGTTCGTCCGATAATTTATTCCGGAGAAAGATATTATTCTGATTTCTTAAAAGAAGAATTTGGAGAATATTTATTCTGGATTGCTAATTATAATTTCTACAGAGAAAAAATTGAAGATGACTGGCTGTTTTGGCAGTTTACAGAAAAAGCTTCTCTGCCGGGAATTAAACATCGTGTTGATGTAAATATTTATAATGGTGATATAGAACAGCTGCAGTTTATTACGGTTGAATAGTTTGCACTCGCAGTTTTCAGTATTTACTGGAGACTGAATACTTTTAAAGGTATTATTTTGAGAATAAAAGTGCGAGCGGAATTAAGGCGATAAAAGCTAGAAAAATTAAAACTGAATAAGGATTAGCAAAATTTACTGTATACCCCATCCATTGAATTCTTTTTGGCGGAAGCAATCGTTTGTCTTTCGGGTTGTGATAAAAACATCCCAAATACCAATTGTTTGGATCTTTGTGCCAATTGTCGTAATCTTCCTGAGTTGGTTTTTCTGAATTCATATTTTTAAAAAGTTTTCA